>JBIOZI010000001.1:0-10258 GCA_044871085.1 Steroidobacteraceae bacterium
CGCCGCCGCGGACCTCGCGCTCGCCCTCGCCGGCCAGGGCATCGAGATCGCATACCAGAGCCGGTATCTGCAGGAGCGCAACTGGCTGCAGATCTCCCTCATGGGCGAGATCGACGATGCGGCGCTGCACGCCCTGCCTGGCGCGCTCGCCGGTCACGCCGCGCGCATCGGCCCGGGGAAGTCGGTGGCCGTCTAGATGGCGTCCCCGCCCGGCATCATCACGACGTGCCGCGTGTCGCCCCACGGATGTACGACGTGTCCGGTCAAAGGATCGGCGAAACCCATCGACGTGTGACCGAAAGAAGTTCCACCGCGACCGATCAGGAATACCTCCGCGGCCGCGCGCAGGAAGTCCCAGCCTTCTTCGCCCTCGGCCACGTTGCAGCCGTTGAAATAGAGCCGGGTACCGGGGTCGCAGAACGAGTCGTAGTGGCGGGTGCCGAGCGATCTCATCCAACGCGGAGTGATCCCGTATTTGCCGAACGCGATGTAACCCGGGGCACCATGGGTCTCGAACAGGATACGGTCGTAGCGCTTTCTCGATGCGACGACCTTGTCGAGGTGCTCGACCAGCTTCAATGGGCCGCCCTTCACCGCTATGACGGCCTCGGCGTCGCGGCGCTTGGTCATGTAGTGCATCGTCCAGTCGTCGTCGTCGTAAATGTGCAGCAGACCCATTGCCGTGCTCCCTGGCGTTTCGCTGTCTAGTTTGCCCGGTAACGGGCGTGAACGATCGTACCCGATCGAGCGCGCGGCGCGGCGTTCTTTGCGGCCGATTATGTCTACAACATGTCTGCATGTTGCGACGGCGGACCTGCGGCGGCTTGCGCGCAGACCTCCTATCTACTCGAGACTCGAAGGTCACGATGCCGGCGAGCCCGATGTCGGGCTCTCGCGCGGGGTCGCTCCGGTCGAGTAGATAGTTCGCGCCGCCATCACCACCGGCGAGCCGGCGAGGCTTCCGCCGTCGGGCCGGGGCACCGCGACCCGGTGCTCGACAGAGCGGGAAAATGTCTCAAAGCACTGCGTTCCGGGTCCGATATCCGTCGCGACCAGGCGGGTTTCGCTATTCTATAGTCCAAGCCCGTTGCCCCCATCTTCAGAGAGCCTCCGTCATGAGCATGCCATCGAGTGTCGCCGCCGTTCTTCGCAATACGCCGGTCGGCCAGATCAGTTTCAAGGTCGACACCATCGTGATCAACAAGGATCAAATGGAAGCCGTCGCGGCGGCCATCGAAAAAGAGGACATCGCGGTCGAGGTGGCCAGCACGGGCCCGCAGCTGGGCGCAGCCTATTCGTCGTTCGTGTCGCGCCGCTGGAATTCCGGCGAGAAGAAGATCATCGGCAAGATCACGCTCAGCGATGAGAAGGTCGTCAACAGCGCGGTGGGAAAGTCCTCCATTTTCCACGAGAGCGTCCATGCGCTGGTGGACGTCAAGGGCCTGAAGGTCTCCATGCACGACGACGAAGTCATCGCATACCTGGCCGATGCGATGTACCTGAAGAAGACGGCGACCAGCGTGTCCGGCGGCAAGCTCGAGATGGCCATCTACAATTCCGCGTTCCAGATCATCCACACACACAAGATGACGACGAAACTGGGCGTGGCGCTCAAGTGGAAGGATTGCGACCCGCTGCGTGCCGCGATCAAAGCGCATCCGGCCTATCGATAAGCACCCCGTGCGCTGCCTCCTCGCCGCGGTTCTCTGCCTGCTCGCCTCGCCGGCGCCGGCGCAGCAGGCATTCATCCCGGCCGAACAGCGCGGGGCCGACTTCACGGCTTTCTGCGACTTCGTGCGCGAGCAGTACGCATACTTCGACGCGAAGAAGACGGATTGGGACGGCACGTGCGCGCACTACGCGCCGCGCGCGGCCGCGGCCACCGACCGCGCCGCGTTCGTCGGCGTGCTCGAGCGGGCGATGGCGGAAATGTACGATCACCATGCGCACCTGGGGACCAACACCGGCCAGTCTCCGCGGCTCGTCCCGACGCAATCACAGCTGTTCGCCGTGTGGCGCGACGGCAGGGCGACGGTCATCGCCGTGCGAGCCGGCTCTCCCGCGAGCACGGCCGGTGTGCGGCCCGGAATGCAGGTGCTCGCGGTCGACGGCGAATCAGTCGAAGCCGCCGTGGCGGCGCTCGAGCCGAAGCTGCTCACGGCGCCGGATGCGGCCGCGCGCGAATGGGCCCTGCAGCTCGTCCTCGCCGGCCGCCGCGTCAACGACGTCACGCGGCTGTCGATCGCCGACGGCGGCGCCACCCGTGAGCTCACCTACGCCCCCGTCGGCTCGGCGCGGCCCGGGGCGTTGCTGTCGCAGAAGCTGCTCGGCGACGTCGGCTACATCCGCTTCAACAACTCGCTGGGCGACGACGCGCTCGTGCCGGCGTTCGAGCAGGCGCTGGCGCAGCTCGCGCAGGCCCGCGCCGTGGTGCTCGACCTGCGCGACACGCCGAGCGGCGGTGTGTCGTCGGTGGCGCGCGGCATCATGGGGCACTTCGTCCACGCACCGATGCCGTATCAGCGGCACGAGCTCGTCGCGGAATTTCGCGCCACGGGAATCCGCCGCATCTGGGTGGAGTACGTCGCGCCACGCGCGCCGGAATTCTCACGGCCCGTGGTGGTGCTCGCCGGCCGCTGGACCGGCAGCATGGGCGAAGGCATGGCCATCGGCCTCAATGCAACGCGTCATGCGCCCGTGCTCGGCCAGCCGATGGCGCACCTGCTCGGCGCGCTCGACCAGATCGAGCTCCCGAACTCGAAGATCCCGGTGCGGGTTCCCGCGGAGAAACTCTTTCACGTCGACGGCACGCCGCGCGAAGCATTCGTGCCCTGCCCCGTTGCCGCGGCCGGCGCGCCGGCGGATGACGTCGAGCTCGACGCGGCCGTGAAGCTGGCGCGCGCGCTCGCGGCACGGAAAGGGCCGCCGGATGCGCAGTGGAGCTGCAAAGGCACGCGGCCCGAGCCCGGACGCTGACCGGTTTCACCGGTCGCCCGCAACAAACGCACGCCCCCGCACGCGGCCGCGGCCGCGGCCGCCCTCGCGATAACTAACGATTTCCCCTAGAGGCGTGAATTTCCTCCGGTCGCCGGTGGGAGAATTGCATCGTTCGCGACAGAGAATAGCTAGGTCGTCTCGACCTCACACCGCGGGCATCACTAACTACGTCGCGTCCGGCGCTCCGCGAAGGACCTGGCGCCACGGCGGGTGGTGGCTGCGGTGCCGGGCGCAGCCCGGGAATCAGCGGCGAGACGGCGCGGGGGCGTATCGATGCACATCCAGTCGAGCTTCCTTCCATTTCGCTGCGATTGCTGCAACTACGGAGATCCCACATGAGCATTCAGATCAAACGAAGAAGCCTCTTGAAGACCGGCGGTGCCGCCATGGTCGGCGCGCTGGCACAGCCCTTCATCGGCATTCCCGCGCTCGCCGCCTACGCGGTCGGCCCCACGGTGCGGCGCAATGCGTTCACGATGGCGACCAGCGATCCGATCCTCGTCGGCTATCGCAAGGCGATCCTCGCGATGCGCGCGCTGCCCACCGAGGATCCGTGCAGCTGGACCTATCAGGCTGCCATTCATGGCACGACGCTGCTGCCCGTCCTGACCGCCTGGAACACCTGCCACACGAACGCGAATTTTTTCTGGTCCTGGCACCGCATGTATCTCTACTGGTTCGAGCGCATCGTCCGAAAGCATTCGGGCATGTACGACTGGGCGCTGCCCTATTGGGACTGGGCGAACCCGGCCCAGCGCCAGTTGCCGCCCGCGTTCCGCGTCGTCGGCAGCGCGCTCTACGACGCGAGCCGCATCGCCGCCATGAACAATGGCACGGGGATGGTTTCGACCAGCCTCGGCACCGCGGTGACCACGGCCTATACGAATCTCAACTTCTTCCTCGCGCAGTCCGGCATCAATGGTCCGCACGGCAGTGTCCACGGCGCGGTGAGCGGCAACATGTGCTGCGTGCAATCCGCGGCGCAGGATCCGATCTTCTGGCTGCACCACTCCAACGTCGATCGGCAGTGGAACGTGTGGCTGGCGCAGGGCGGAGGCAGGACCAACCCGCTCAGCGACGCGGCCTGGAAGAACACGCTGTTCACCTTCTTCGATGAATGCTGCCGCGAGGTGAGGATGTCCGCCTGCCAGATCCTGCGCGCGGCCAAGCAGCTCAGCTACGTATATGAAGAGGAGCCCCCGCAGGTCGAGCAGTTCTGCCCGCTCATCTGGGACCCGGGCATCTTCGATCTCGTGGTGCTGGCGCAATTCCGCAGGCCCTTCTGGCTGACGAAGCAGCCGGTGATCTTCCCGCTGTATGGCGAGGGCGTGGACGGCAAGGCACTCGGCGCGCGACTCGCGGAGCTCGCGCGCGATCCGGAGCAGAGCGCGGTTCTGCAACTCAAGGGAGTCGAAGCGAAGATGCATCCCGGCGCCAGCTGGGAGGTCTACGTGGGGCCGCAGGGCCTGCAGCCGAATCCGCAGAGCCCGTATTTCGTCGGTGTTCTCGGCATGTTCGCCGGCGGCCTGCCGAAGCCCGATCACTACCACTCCGGCGAATTCGTCTACCCGATCGACCGGGCGGTGGCCGCATCCGCCGACCCCTCGAAGCTGCAGGTGCTGTTCGTGCCGACCTCCGGCATCGAAGTGCAAGGCCGGCCGGTGCCCGCGGAGGTGCGCGCCGACGTCTCGGTGGCCGAGGTCAGCATCGTCGTCGACTCGCCGCTGCCGCAGCCGCCGAAGGACGAGCAGGAAGAGCTGAAACGCCAGGAAGAAGCCGGAGATTCCGCCGACTTCGACAAGCTCGGGGCGCGGATCGGCAAGCGCCGGTAGTTAGCCAGAACGCGATGCGATGACCCCCGGCGGCCTGCCGCCGGGGGTTTCGGCCCATCCAGACAGGCGGATGCGGCCGCTCGCCAGACCCGTACGCGTCGATCGGGCGCGAGGCGCGCCCGGCGCCGGGCAGCGTACGCCGGGGCGCGGGAAGGGCATGCCGTCGGACCCGGGTGCGCGGCGGCGGGTTGTCGAGCTCGCACAGCCTCGGAAGATTCACCGGACATTCAGCGCGGCACGTGGATACTGCCCGCATGGCCTCGCTACGCGTCATCGCAGCGCTGACGATTGTGGTACTCGCCTCGGGTGCGACCGCCGGCGATGCGGTCGTGGCGCGGGACTCCGGCGCCGTCGTTCGTGCGCGCGTGATCGAGCTCGTGAACGCCGCGCGCAGCAAGAGCCGCAGGTGCGGCTCCGGGAAATTCGCGGCCGCGCCCCCGCTGCAGGCATCTCGCGAGTTGAACGAGGCGGCCCGGCGTCACGCGCGCGACATGGCGCGACGGAATTATTTCGACCACGGCGGCTCCGACGGCAGCCAGCCGAAAGATCGCGTGCTGCGCGCCGGATATCAGCCGCGCCTCACGGGTGAGAACATCGCACTCGGCCCCGAGTCCGCGGAGGAAGTGGTTGCCGGCTGGCTGGCGAGCCCGGGGCATTGCGAGAACATCATGGAATCCAGGTTCCAGCACATCGGCGTCGGGCTGGCAACCGGCCGTGGGCGCGGCAAGATCTACTGGGTACAGACTTTCGGTGCGCCGCGCGAACAGCGCCCGGCGGTTTCGCGGCCGGAGCGCTCTAACTAGTCTGCGGTCGATGGACCAGCGCGAGCCGGAAGCCGCGATAGGCGCTGGCCTCGGCCGGCGGATTGCCGGCCCGGCTGGCGGAGCGCTCGTCCGCGGCGGCGCTGCCAAAGCTGCCGCCGCGATTCACCCGGCTCGCGCCGCTCGCGGGCCCCGCGGGGTCGGTGACCTCGCCGCCCGGGTAGGGCCCGTACCAGTCCAGGCACCACTGCCAGACATTGCCGGCCATGTCATACAGGCCCCAGTGGTTGGGGCGCTTGCCGGCGACGGCGCGTGGGCCGCCGATCGCGCCGGCGGCGACCGTGAAGCCCTTGCCCCGGTAGCCGTCGGCGCTGTTCCCGGAATACCAGGCGATGGCGTCGAGAGGCTCGGAATAGATAGCGGTGCTCGTGCCGGCGCGGGCCGCGTATTCCCACTGCGCCTCGGTGGGCAGCGAGTATGCGTATCCGGGCGGCAGACGCCCCGCGGCCCGCTCGATCTCGGTCAGCCGCCGGCAGAACTCCATCGCGTCGTCCCAGCTCACGAAGTACATCGGCAGATCGGCGCTTTCGCCGGCGAGATACTCCGCGGCGCGCGCGCGCGTAAAATGCATGTACTCGCGCTTCGTCTGCCGCCTGCCTGCGAAGTCGTACTCGGTGTCGTCGTCGATCAGGCGCATGAGTTGCCCGCGCACGCCCCGGCCCATGACGGCGCGCCACTGGCCGATGGTCACCGGCGTCGTGCCGAGCCAGAAACCCCTGCTCAAAGTCACCGAGGTCTGCGGTGCTTCGTCGGCGTGATGACCAGGCTCGGAGGCCGGACTGCCCATGGTGAAGGCACCCGGCGCAATCCAAGCCATCTCGAGCACCACTCTTCCGGGTAGCTCGACGTGGCGAGGCCCGCCGGCCGCCGGCACGGCCGCGGATGCGAGCGCGGCGGCGCAGGCCAGCACGACGACGCCCATGCGCACCACGAATACGGAATGGATGCGGCTCGCCATGCGCTGATCAGACGTCAACCGCCCGCGCCGCCGATCACAGATCACTCGCGCACCGGAAGCCGATGTCCTCGGCGCGCGTGTCCGGGCTCGCGAACTGGCGCGCGGCGGCGCTCAACCGGGGTACCTGGTCGTAACGCCCCCCGCCGCGAATCACTTTCTTTTCGCCGGCGTCCGGGCCGTGCGGATTGTAGACATCGTCGGTCGGGAAGCTCTCCGAATACCAGTCGGCAACCCATTCCGCCGCATTGCCGGCGAGATCGTCGACGCCGTACGGGCTCTTGCCGCCCGGATGCGCGCCGACCGGCGACAGCGCGCCCTCGTACGGCCCGGGTGAGCTGTTTTGGTAGTTAGCGCGGTCGACCGTCGGCGGCAATTGCCCCCAGGGGTACGGCCGTGCGTCGGTGCCGCGCGCCGCTTTTTCCCACTCGGTCTCGGTCGGCAAACGTCGGCCCGCCCAGCGGCAGTAGGCGTTGGCCTCGTTCCAGCTCACGCCGACCACCGGCATCTCGTCGCTGCCCTTTCCCGCGATCTCGTCCCAGAAGTCAGGCACGTGTTCCGAGCCCGTGCCTTCGAGGAATTTCGCGTAGCGCGCGGTCGTCACCTCGAAGCGGTCCATGTAGAACGCGTCGACGAACCGCTCCCGCGTCGGTGAGGCCTCGTCGTCGCCCATCGTGAACTTGCCCGCGGGCACGAGCACGGCGGGTGCGCCGTCCCGGCCCACGCGCGTGGTGGTCGCGCCGCGATTCGCGAAGTACCACCCCGCCGCCACCGCGGACAGCACACAGGCCGCGACGATGGGCGCGATCGTGCGCAGCCGCTTGCGGCGCCGCGCGCGCACGATGCGCTCGACGGCATCCGCGACTTCGGCCGGCAAGTTGCCCGGCGTCTCGAGAAACGTGACCGAGCGCAGGTATGCGGGCAGGTCCTGCATCTTCACCCGCTCGAGCAGCACCGGCAGGATCCGGCCGTCGGGCTTCGGCCATGATTTCTCCGCGATGGAGATCTCGGTGAGCGTGTAGCTGCCGGAATCGAGCGTCTTCGCGCTCACGAGAAAGATCACGAGGTCGGATTCTTCGATCCCGCGCCGGATGCGGGTGTGGAACTCACCGCCCGGCGGCAGGTCTTCGCGATCGAAGAACACGTCGTGGCCGTCGCCTTCGAGCGCGAGGCGAATCGCGTCCGCCGAAGCGCGATCTTCCGACGCATAACTCAGGAAAATGCGCATGGTGAACCGGGTGCGGCCTCAGGCGGGCGACGGCTGGCCGCAGCCCGTGCAGAAGCGATTGCCCGCGACGCGGCGCGCGCCGCAGTGGATGCAAAACTGCGGCGCCGCCTGCGCGCGCTCACGCGGCGGCTCGCCCGCGCCGCTCCCGGACGCGGCAGCGCCCGCCTTCGGCTCATCACCCGCGCTTCCTGCCAGCCGCTGGAGCAGCAGCTTCACTGTCTCGGCCACGCGCTGCAGATGCTGCTCGAGCGGCGGGGTCAGCGCGTCGAGCCAGTGCGGCGTGCTGATGAAATATTCGAGTGACTTGCTCGGAGCCGCGTCATCCACGCGGACCGGGATCAGCGGGATGGCGCAATGCACGGCGCGCTCGACCTCGCGCTTGATCTGCTGCGACGCGTTGGCCTTCGAAGAGAAGACGAGCAGCATCGCCTTGCTCTCGTGAATCGCATCGACGATGGCCTCGCCCCAATCGGTTCCGGGCAGGATGTCCCGTGGCGCGATCCAGCAGCGCGTGCCCTGCGATTCGAGCGTCGCGCACACCGCATCTGCAACCGGCTTGTCTTCCGTGCAGTAGCTGATGAAAACGTCGTGCGCCATGGCGCCCGATGGTATCCGCTTGAGCCGCAAATGGCGCGCCGGCGGTCAGCCGCCGAACAACGCCATCCAGACCACGGCGGCGACGATACCGACGATCAACCAGAGCTTTCCCGCCGCCTTCTTCTCCGGGTTGGCATCGAGCAGGAACACCACGCCCACCACGATGCCGACGATGGGCACGACGATGCTCGCGGCGAGCATGCCGTTCTTCATCGCCGGACTCACGGCACCCGTGTCACTCGCCGCGCGGGGCGCGGAGTGCTGCGGCGGCGGTGCCGCGGCGGCGGATATGGGAGCGCCGCATTTGCCGCAGAACTTCGCCTCGTCGGGATTCTGCTGACCGCATTTTGGACAGAACATGACCGCGCCCTCCCCGGGGTGTTAGTCAGAACGCCAGCCCTTCTTAAGACACATTCGTGTGCGTCGCAAGTGCCGGGGATGTCCAAAGGGACGACAATGCGAACTCAGTCGGCCCACCTCGCTCTGCGCGGCAATCGATCCTGGCTTCGCTCCGTCATTCAAACGACGCCAGTCACCTGCCGAGATAACTCATCACGACGTCGACGACGTGCTGCTCGCGCCGCTTCATGCCGGCCGGCGAAGCGAGCGCGCTGGCGAAGATCACCGACAGGCTGCGGATGTTGGAGCAGTAGAAGTAGCCCAGCGCCGCGATCGAGATGTAGAGCTGCATCGGGTCGACGCCGCCACGGAACACCCGTGCCTTCTGGCCCCGCCGCAGCACCTCGGTCAGCGTGTCGAGCAAAGGGGAATAGAGCCGCGGCACCAGCTTCGAGCGCTTGAGCACGCGCGCGCCCATGAGGTTTTCGTTGTTCACGAGCGCGACGAACTCGGGATGCTCGACGTGGTAGCGGAAGTTGAAACGGATCAGGGCGCGCATCGCCTCTTCGGGCGAGAGGGTGTCCGTGGCGAGTTGCCGCTCTTCCTGCCGCTTCGCGGCGTACACGGCTTCCAGCGTCGCGAGCCACAGAGCGTCCTTGTTGCCCACGTACGCGTACAGCATGCGCTTGTTTGCCCGCGCTTCGGCTGCGATCACGTCGACCCGGGCTCCGGCGAAGCCCCGCGTCGCGAACTCGCGCAACGCCGCGTCGAGGATCCGTGCCTTGGTGGCGGCGGCGGATCGCTTTTGCGGGGCCTGCGCGGGCCCGGCGGACCTGCGCGGTTTCTCGTTTCCTGGCATGAGCGGTCGGCGGGTGGCAGCCTCGGTATCCCGATGCTAATGTAACCATCTGGTTACTTCTAGCGACGGCATCCCTTGACGACGATCAACGCTCAACGCTGGTGGCAGGGCCTCACTCGGGAGCAGTGGCTGGTCTTCGCCGGCACGTCACTGGCCTGGGCGTTCGATTGCTTCGACCAGCAGGCCTTCAACCTGGCGCGTGACGGCGCCATGGAAGACCTCATCGCCGATCCGAAGCGCGCGTTGGAGTACGGCCCGTACACGACGTCGGTGTTCCTGATCGCGTGGTCGGTCGGCGGCCTCGTCTTCGGCGCGCTCGGCGATCGCTACGGCCGCGCGCGCATGCTGACGATCTGCATTCTCCTGTATTCGTTCAGTACGGGGCTCGGCGCGTTCTCCACCGGGTTCGTCGACTTTTGCATCTACCGCTTCGCCACCGGCCTCGGTGTCGGCGGCGTCTTCGGCCTCGCGGTCGCGCTCGTCGCCGATTCATTCCCCGACCGCAGCCGCGCGCCGGCGCTCGGTGTGCTGCAGTCGCTGTCGACCTGGGGAAACCTCGCGGCGGGGCTGGTCGGCATGCTGCTCGGGTTCCTCTCCGCGCGGGAGCTGCTGCCGCTCGGCCTCGCGCAC
>JBIOZI010000002.1:0-6474 GCA_044871085.1 Steroidobacteraceae bacterium
CTCGGCGCTGCCGCGCTAACCGTTCTCCTCGTCGCATGCGCGACGTCTCCCGCGCCGCCGGCGCCGGCGGAGCCCGAGTCAGACCCCGCGCCCGCACCCGCGAAGATCCAGTATCCGCCCACCGTGCGCGGCGACGTCGTCGACGATTATCACGGCGTGCGGATTCCCGATCCGTATCGCTGGTTCGAAGACCCCACCGCGCAGGCGACGCGCGACTGGGTGAGCGCCGAGAACGCGCTCGCGCAGCCATTCCTCGAGCGGCTGCCGCAACGCGCATGGCTCGGCGAGCGGCTCAAACAACTCTGGACCTACGAGCGCTTCGGCGTGCCGCGCCGCGAAGGCGGGAAATATTTCTACATGCGCAACGACGGCACGCAGGACCAGAGCGTGCTGTACGTGGCGGACTCGTTGAACGCCGCGCCGCGCGTGCTCGTGGATCCGAATGGCAAGCGCGACGACGCCACCATCGCGCTGTCGCAGTGGGAGCCGAGCCCCGACGGCAAGCTGATCGCGTACGCGCTGTCGGACGGCGGCACCGATTGGAACACCTGGCATTTCCGCCGCACCGCCGATTCGGTCGACTTGCCCGACGTGCTGAAATTCAGCAAGTTCTGGCCCGTCGCCTGGTCGCGCGACAGCTCGGGCGTGTACTACAGCCGCTATCCACTGAAGCCCAACCAGGCGGCCGACGATCCGCGCGGCGACGACGCGGGCCGCCCAGACGTGTACTACCACGCGCTCGGCGCGCAGCAGGCCAGCGATGCGTTGATCTACAAGGTCACGGACCACCCCACGCGCGTGCCCGCGGCCGCCATGACCGAGGACGGCCGCTATCTGCTCATCGGGCAGTTCGACGGCTACGAGAGCAATGCGTGGTACGTGCAGGATCTGCGCAAGCCGGGCGCGAAGGCGCAGCCGCTGTTCACCCAGTGGGATGCGCTCTACACCTTCCTCGGCTCCAAGGGCGACGAGCTGTATTTCCAGACCACCAACGCCGCGCCGCGCGGCCGGGCCATCGTGGTGAATGCGCACGATGCCAGCCCCGCGAAGTGGCGCGAGATCGTGCCGCAGAGCGAATACAGCATCAACAACGCGAGCTACGTCGGCGGACGCATCGTCGTCGAATACATCCGCGATGCGCGCAGCCTCGTCAAGATGTTCGATGCGTCGGGCAAGGTGCTGGGCGAGGTGAAGCTGCCGGGCCTCGGCACCGCCGCGGGCTTCCAGGGCAGCGGCACGAACCCCGAGACGTTCTTTTCGTATTCGGACTATCTATCGCCGACGCGCGTGATGCGCCTCGACGTGTCGAACAACATGGTGAGCGATTTCCGCACCCCGAAGGTGCCGGCGGATTTCTCGCCGTACGTCACCGAGCAGGTGTTCTACACCAGCAAGGACGGCACCAAGGTGCCGATGTTCATCACGCGTCGCAAAGACGCGCCGCGCGACGGCAACCAGCCCGTCATCCTCTATGGCTACGGCGGGTTCAACATCACGCTGTCGCCGTCATTCAGCCCGTCCATCCAGAGCTGGCTCGAGCTCGGTGGCGCGTATGCGGTTGCGAACCTGCGTGGCGGCGGCGAGTACGGAGAGGAGTGGCACCAGGCCGGCACCAAGCTGCACAAGCAGAACGTGTTCGATGATTTCATCGCCGCGGCGGAATACCTGATTGCGCAGAAGTACACCAACCCCAAGCGCCTCGCGATCCTGGGGCGCAGCAACGGCGGGTTGTTGGTGGGCGCCGCGCTCACGCAGCGGCCGGACCTGTTCGGCGCCGCGCTGCCCGGCGTGGGCGTCATGGACATGCTGCGATACCACACCGCGAGCGCCAATGCGCGCCAGTGGTCGAGCGATTTCGGTTTGTCCGAGAACGCGAATGAGTTCCAGGCGCTGCGCGCGTATTCGCCGGCGCACAACGTGAAGGCGGGGACGTGTTATCCGCCGACGCTGGTGACGACGGCGGACCGGGACGACCGGGTCGTCCCGTGGCACAGCTATAAGTTCGCCGCCGAATTGCAGCACGCGCAGGCGTGCGAGAACCCGGTGATGATCAGGATTGAAACTCGCGCCGGCCACGGAGCAGGGAAGCCCGTGTGGATGCAGATCGAGGACATCGCGGATCAGTTCGGGTTCGTCGCCAATGCGCTCGGGATGCCGGCGCCGGGGCAGAATGCGGGGAACCTGAGGGCGAAGTAGCGCGAGGCCCGCAGTCTCGCCTCAGTTGCCGAAAGTCCAGGTGGCGCCGATCGACAGCAGGTCGACGTGGCTGTCTTCGAGCCGGTGCCGTTCGCCTTCGATGCGCAGTGCGAGATTGCGCCGGCGCCACTCCGCGCCCGCTCCCAGCAGCAGGGATGCGTCCCGTTGCTTCGCGTCGCTGTCGGGGAAATCGACCAGGCGGGCCTTCGTGGTCCAGTTCGACACGCCCACCCTGGCGAACACATTCACCGGTCCGGCATCGATGCCCGTGAGCGCCGACACCGACCAGGCGCGCGAATCCATCTCGAAATTGGCGATGGTGCAGGGATCTTCGGGGATGCAGACGATATCGAAACGGCCCCTCGCATTGCCGAAGTCCGCGTAGTTTGCTTCGAATGCCAGCCAGTGCGTCAGGCGATAGCCGGCGAGTAGTTTGAAACCGAAATCGTCGCCCGAGGTGATGACGGCGTCTTGCGGGAACTGGTCTTCGAGGTCTCCCTGCGATGCCGCGCCTGCCGATACGCCGGCGTACCAGCCGCTGTCGGCGGCGGCTGCGATGGGGGAGAGGACGAGTGCCGCGAGCGCGGCAACGTAAAGCGACTGAATCCTGGTCATCGGGCCCTCCTGGAGCCAGGAGGTTCCTGACTACCCGGAGGAAGTTAGACCGAGAATGCAGGCGAGTCTGTGCGAAATTGTGGAAGAGTGCGCAGGTGCGTCAGTGATCAAGTGCAGGAAGTCGGCGTGAGTATGCGGCGAGCGATCATTTTGGACGGATCAACACATTCTTGTGCCAAAAATGCCTGCCGTCATCGATTTCACGTGAGATCGGTTATGTCGTTGGCCAGTCGTTGCTTCCGCAATTTCCGTTCGCGCATTGCGTGCCGCTGCGCCAATTGCGCCCGTGGCCCTGCCAACAGATTCAGGGCTGAACAGCAGCGCGGTGCGTGGTTGCCGTGCCGAGTAGTCCGCGCGAGCGTCAAAACTCGAAAGGCCTCGGGCGCCGACTTCAGCCATCATCTTTTCGATACCGCTGACACACTGAGGTCGAGATGCTTGGTACTTCCATCACCAGAGACGCAAATGCCGGCGCCAAACTCGCGGCGAATGCGAACTCATTGCAGACTCTTGCCGTTGCGCGATCTCGTGGGGCCGAGTGAAGCTTTGAGGGCTCGGCGATAGATGGTCAGAGAGACGAGAGCCAGCGTTGCAATCGTCTTGCCTCGACCGCTCACGCCATGCTCATCAGGTGCAGCAAGTCAGCGTGAACGGCACGTCCTCGGTGGTCTGCGCCGGCCGCGTCTGCAGCCCATTCCACGCCAGCAGCCGCACGCTGCAGCGGTAGTGAGACCCGGAGGTCTCCGGATACAACCCGGCATTCGGCGGCAGCGCGATCCTGACTAATTGAATCGGCGTATCACGCTCGAAGGTGATGTGATACACGCCGCCCCGCGCGATCTCCTGTCGCGGCTTGCCCTGCTGCCGCGTGATCCACAACAGCTCGGCAATCGCATCGCACAGCGGCCGCAGTGTGGCTAACCATTCATTGAACGAGCGCGCCCGCTGGTCGGTACCCTGGTTCAGCCAGAAAAAGAAATCCGGCAGGTCGAACTCGCAGGTGCCGCCCGGAATGGCGCTGCGATGCTTGATCGCGGAGAGGAACTCGGAATCCTTCAACCCCGCCAGATAGTTAGACCCGCAGGCCACCAGGTCGGCGCGCAGGCGCAAGAGGTTGCTCATCACGGTGCGCAGCCGCGCCGAGTCGACCCCGGGCTTGCTCTGGAACACGTTGAGCTGCGCGAGATGGCGCTCGAGCTCCTTCTGCACGTCCGCGCGCACGTCGCCGCGCGCGGCGATGGCCAGGATGTCGAGCAGGCTGCCCATGGCGGAGCGGCTGCCCCACTGGCTCTGCATCTCGTTGTGATACAGCGCCTGGTTGTAGAGGAAGTCGAGCCGCAGGAACGTGCGCATGCGCTCGTTCAGCGGCTGCTCGAATATGAGCGGCGCCGGTTCCGGTGCGCTGTCTCGCTGTTGCTGGGCCTCTTCCGACATCGGGCTATTCTGCGGCAGCACCCCCGCGACGTAAACCGCGCGGCTGCTCATTTCGCGTCTGCCCGAGCTCAGCTTGCGGTGTTTTCCGCTTGCGTTGCGGCGGCATCCCGGTACTGCCGATGCAGCTTCTCGACCTGGTCTCGCAGCCGAACGATGTCGCCGTCGTTCGCGATCACATCGTCCGCGGCCGCCAGCCGCTGTTCGCGCGTCACCTGCGCCGCGAGCATGCGCTCGGCCGCCGCGCGCGTGACCCCGTCGCGCGCCACGAGTCGCGCGAGCTGCAGCTCCGGCGCGCAGTCGACCACCAGCACGCGATCGAACCGCTCGCCGCCCTGGGTCTCCACGAGTAGCGGAATAGCGACGATGACGTACGGCCCCTTCGCCGACGCCGAACGTGCGTCGCTGAGCTGCCGGATCGCCGGATGCGTGAGCGCCTCGAGCCAGCGGCGCTCGTCGGCGTTCGCAAAGATGCGCTCGCGCAACGCGCGGCGATCGAGGCTGCCGTCGGCCTGCAGCACCTCGCGGCCGAAGTGTTCGCCGATCTGCGACAGCAGCGGCGAGCCGGGCGCCACCACCTCGCGTGCCAGCAGATCGGTATCGACGATGGGCACTCCGAGCGCGGCGAACAGGTTCGCGACGGTGCTCTTGCCGCTCGCGACGCCGCCGGTGAGGGCGACCCGGAACTTGGGTGCCTTCTTCACCGCGGAGTCGTGAAGAGGGCGAAGTAGCGACTCACGAGCTCGTGCCCGAACACCAGCGCGAGCCAGCCCGCGATGGCGAGGAACGGACCAAATGCCATCGGCGTATCCCTGCCCATGCGCTTGCGGAACAGGATGGCGATGCCGAAGACCGCGCCCGTGGCCGACGACAGCAGGATGATGGGCAGCAGCATCTGCCAACCCAGCCACGCGCCGAGCGCCGCGAGCAGTTTGAAGTCCCCGTAGCCCATGCCTTCCTTGCCGGTGATGAGCTTGAAGGCCCAGTACACGCTCCACAGGCTCAGATACCCGAACGTGGCGCCGAGGATGCTGTCACGCGGGCTCACGGGCTGCGCCACGGACGACCACACCGGGTGGGTGAGGCTCATGAGCAGCCCCAGCCACAGCAGCGGATACGTGAGCTGATCGGGCAGGTACTGCGTGTCGAAGTCGATCATGGTGAGCGCGATGAGCAGCCACGTGAACGCCAGCGCCGCCGCCGCGGGCAGCCCGAAGCCGAAGTGCCAGGCGACGAAGCCCGAGAGCACGCCGGTGGCGAGCTCGACGAGTGGATAGCGCTTGCTGATCGGTGCCTTGCAGCTCGCGCACTTGCCGCGTAGGACGAGCCAGCTCAGCAGCGGGATGTTCTGCAGCGCGGTGATGGGCGCCTTGCACTTGGGGCAGGCCGAGCGGGGGACCACGATGTTGTAGGCCGGCGGCGCCGGCGCGTCCGCCGACTCCACGCCCGCGCCTGCGCCCGCGAGCGCCGCGCATTCGGCGCGCAGGGCGTTGTCCATCATGATGGGCACGCGGTGGATGACCACGTTGAGGAAGCTGCCAATGAACAGGCCGAGCACGGCGGAGAAGCTGATGAACAGCCCGGGGTTCGAGGCGAGCGTTTCGACGAATTCCATGTTTCCCTTCTACCGCACAAAAAGAAACGCCGCGCAGCCGCGCGGCGTTTCGCATCTCCCTGGTTCTTTTCTCCCGGGAATCGCGGTGCTTACACCACGGCGCCCAGCTTGAAGATGGGCAGGTACATCGCGATGACGAGACCGCCGACGAGAATACCGAGAATGGCCATGATCAAAGGCTCGAGCAGCGAGGACATGCTGTCCACCGCGTTGTCGACTTCCGCCTCGTAGAACGTGGCGACCTTGCCGGACATCGCGTCGAGCGCGCCGGCTTCCTCACCGACCGCGATCATCTGGATGACCATGTTCGGGAACAGGCCGGTGTTTTCCATGGCGCGCTGCAGGCGCTGGCCGGTCGCGACTTCGTCGCGCATCTTGAGCACCGCGTTCTCGAACACGATGTTGCCGCAGGCTCCGGCGACGGACTCGAGCGCTTCGACCAGCGGAACACCGGCGGCAAACATGGTCGACAACGTGCGCGCAAAGCGTGCGATCGCCGACTTGTACAGGATGGGCCCGATGATCGGGAACTTCAGCATGATGCGGTCGAGCTGCTCGCGCATCTTGCGCGAGCGCTTGTGGAAGTAGAAGAACGCGTAGAAGCCCGCAGCGATCAC
>JBIOZI010000003.1:0-3939 GCA_044871085.1 Steroidobacteraceae bacterium
CATGGGCATGGAGTCGGTGGTCGCGGGCCACGAGCACGGCTCGATGTCGGTGATCGCGGGCCAGCTGCCTGCATCTATCTACCGAGCCAAGCTGCCGAAGACTGCCGGCTACTCGCCGCTCGGCAACGCCACCGCGCTCGCGCAGTGGTCGTATTGCTTCGATCGCGGCGACACGGACACGAGCCGCGGCAACAGCACGGTGGACAGCGGCCTCGGCAACAACTGGGATTGCTCGGTCACGGGCAGCCTCAACGCCTCGGACCCGGGCTGGGATGCGGTCGCGCACAAGCTCGCGCCCGCCGGGGGCGCCGGCACCGGCGAGCGTGGCCATGCCAAGACCGTCGAGGCCATGAAGTGGATGGCGCAGAACCATCCCGAAGGCGCCTACTACGTGCCCGCGCACCTCGAGCGCGCCGGCCCGTTCAACCCGAACGGCAACAACGGCTACAACATCGAGCACCTTCGCAACTTCAACAACGCGGCGCCGAGCGTGGCGTTCGGCATGGAGACGCAGCCCGGCCACGGCGCCTCCGATGCGCGCGGTGAATACACCGTTCATCGCAACAACTTCGGCGGCACCATCGGCAATGTCGACAGCGTCGGCGGCACCACCTGGGGCGGCACCGGCGTGTACGGCGCGCAGATCGGTGGCGTGTGGGACGCGCTGCTCGGCGAGGGACGCAATTTCTGGTTCTTCGCGAGCTCCGACTGGCACAACCGCGGCATGTTCGGTCCCGACGACCGGCGTTCGTCGCAGGATTTCTACCCGGGCGAGTACCAGCGCGACCACGTGATGGTCGAAACAGATGACGACGGGCACGGCCGGCACTTCGAAGACCGTCAGCGCGACAAGCAGGTGCTGACACCCGCGGCTATTGTCGATGGCCTGCGCAGCGGCAACAGCTGGACCTCGAGCGGGCAGCTCATCGACCGCCTGGCGTTCGTCGCCTGCGAGGACACGCGCCTGCACGATGCGCTCGGCAACGCGTTGCTCGAGGCCGCGGTGCTCGCGGCCGCGCGCGACAACACCGACGTGGACTTCGATGCGCGCTGCGCCACGATGGGCGAGAAGCTCACGGTGCGCCGCGGCTCGGAGGTGGTGGTGGCGATCGCGGTGCGCGATCCGTCCGGCACCAACTACTCGCCGTACGCGTTCGCGAATCCCTCGCTGGCGCAGGTCGGCATCACGCAGAACATCAACCGGCCCGCGCTCGACCACGTCGACGTGATCCGCGGCATGGTCACGGGATACAGGACGCCCGGCACGGCGGACTACGCCGGTCAATGGCCGAACACCTGGATCGCGAACCCGGACCTGGCCACCGTGCCCGCGGCCGCGAAGAACCCCAGCGCGGCCTTGCTGCGCACGTTCAGCCGCTCGAACTGGCATTCGTTCGGCGACAAGCAGTTCAAGACGATGGTGTTCCGCATCCGCGACGTGACGTCGTCGCAGTACGTGCGCCTGCGCGGCTCGAACCTGCCGGCGTCGGTGCCGTTCGAGACCGATGCGAACGGCAATCCGCTGGCCGACCTGTGGACGAATGCCACCGGCATCAGCCCGACGCTGCCCGGCGGCACGGACGGAGTGCCGGCGAATGCGAACCTGCGCATTCCCTGCACCACGGTGGGCACGAACCTGCCCGCGAACGGCACGCCGTACACCGGAACCGCCATCGACGGCTGCCCCGCGCACCTGCCGGTGGTGAACGGCCAGAAGTTCTCGGCCTACGACGTCGCGGCGTGGTCGGACCTGTGGTTCTACAGCAATCCGATCTTCATCGAGGTGAAGGGCTCGGCGCTGGTCGCCGGCGTCAAGTAGCCCGGCGAAGCATCGCGAACCGGACGCCGCGCGGCAACGCGCGGCGTCTTTCGCGTACTGGAATCATCCGAACGTGAGCCCAACATGAATACGAACGTGTTGCCCGTTGCCGAGGTCTGGGCGACTCCCGCGCGCCGCGCGGCGCCATCCTGGATGCGCGAGCCACTGCTGCACTTCGCGCTGCTCGGCGCCGTGCTGTTCGGCGTCGATCACCTCATCGCGAGCCGCGCGGACGACCCGCGCACCATACTCGTCGATGCGCAGGTCGATGCCCATGCCATCGAGGTGTTTCGCGCGGCGCGCGGCCGCGCGCCGAACGCGCAGGAGCTGTACGCGCTGCGTCGCGTGTGGCTCGACAATGAAGTGCTGTACCGCGAAGGTGTCGCGCTCGGGCTCGACCGGGGCGACACCGCGATCCGCGAGCGCGTGATCTTCAAGGCGCTCAGCATGGTCGACGCGGGCGTCAAACTACCGCCGGTGCGCGAGGCGACACTGCGCCAATGGTTCGAGAGCCACCGCGCGAAGTACGACGAGCCGGCGCGCTACGATTTCGAGGAGGCGGTGATGGCGCGCGGCGCTGCGGACGCGAATGCAGCCACGACCGCGGCGCAGGTCTTCGCCGCGGCGCTCAACGCCGGCGCGCCCGGCGACATCGAGGCGGATCTGCGCGTGTTCTCGCGCCGCCCGCGCGCCAACCTGGTCGACAGCTACGGCGCGGATTTCGCGGCGGCGCTCGAGGCTTCGCCGCCCGGCGAATGGCGGGCCATTCCGTCGCGCGACGGCGCGCGCGTCGTGCGCCTCACGGCCCTCACCGCCGCAGCGCCCGCGACTTTCGAGAACCTGAGCGGCGTCGTGCTGCAGGACTGGACGGACGCCGTCATGGCCGAGCAGCGCAGCGCCGCGGTGCGCGCGTTGGCGCGCAAGTACCGGGTGGCGGAGCGTGCGCCGTGAGTCTGCCGCGCCTGCTCGCGCTGCTGGTGCTCGCGCTGACGGCGGGCACGGCATCCGCGCACGAAATGAGCATGGCGGAGATGGAACTGCGAGAGACCCGCCCCGGCGAATTCCTCTGGCAGTGGACGGCGAGCGGCAACAGCCCGGTGGCGGAAGAGCTGACGCCCGCCTGGCCCGAGGCATGCCGGTCCGAAGGCAATGTCCTGCGCTGCGGCGCGAGCGGGCTGCGCGGTGTGCTCGCCATGAAGGGCGTGGGCGAGCGCTATTCCGCCGCGCTGGTGAAGGTGTTCTGGCGCGACGGGCAGAGCCGTGTCTACACGCTCACCAAGCGCCAGCCCGAAGTGCGGCTGTACGGCTCCGCCGAAGACCGGCGCGGAATGGGTGAGATCGCCGCGGCCTACCTGGCGCTCGGTGTCGAGCACATCCTCGGCGGAATCGACCACCTGCTGTTCGTCGCGGCATTGCTGTTCCTGGTCGGTTTCAACCGCAAACTGGTGTGGACCATCACGGCGTTCACGCTGGCGCACAGCCTGACGCTCGCGAGCGCCGCGCTCGGCCTGCTCACCCTGCGTCCGCCGCCGGTGGAGGCCGCCATCGCGCTGTCCATCGTGCTGGTGGCCGCCGAGGCACTGCGCGATCGCGACACCCTGGCGCGCCGATTTCCGGCGCTGGTCGCGTTCCTGTTCGGCCTCGTGCACGGCCTGGGTTTTGCCGGCGCGCTCGCCGAGATCGGCCTGCCGCAACGGCATCTCGCGGCGGCGCTCGTCACGTTCAATCTCGGCGTCGAGGCCGGCCAGTTGATGGCGGTGGCGGCGGCCTGGGCGGTGTGGCGCAGCCTGAGAAACTGGCGGCCGGCGCAAATGAGCCGGGCGCCGCTGCTGTACGGAATCGGTGCGCTGGCGGCGTACTGGTCCTGGTCGCGCATCGCGTTGTTGTTAGGCGGCGCGGCGTGAAGCACCACGGCATGCTGGTGGTGGCCGCGGCGGCCGCGGTGTTCGCCGGCACGGCGTGGCTGGCGTCGCGCGAACGGCGGGACGCGCCAACGGCCGCGGCAGCGACGGAGGCGCCGGCCGCGGCGCCGCGAGACGCCCCGCACCCGGTGGCCGCGGCGCCGCTGCCACAGCTCGCGCCCGACGCGCGGCCCGCCGTGCCGGAAGCCGTGTCGTCCG
>JBIOZI010000004.1:0-4048 GCA_044871085.1 Steroidobacteraceae bacterium
TGGCGATGGCCGCCGGCAGGCCACGGCGCATCGCGATCGCGGCCGTGCTGATGGCCTGGGCGAAGGCGATGCTGTCCGCGCTGCCGTGGCTTTTTACCACGACTGCGGTGAGTCCTACCATGCAGGCGCCGTTGTAACGGCGCGGGTCGAGCTTCTCGCCGACCCGCCGCAGTATGGGCCGGGCTAGCAACCCGGACAGCCTGCTCATCGTATTGCGCGTGAATTCCGTACGCAGCTGCTCGACGATGAGCTTGGCGAGGCCTTCCATCGTCTTGAGCGCGACATTGCCCGTGAAGCCGTCGGTGACCACCACGTCGACCGTCTCCTCGAAGATGTCGTGTCCCTCGACGAAGCCGCAGTAGTTCACGCCGCTCGCGCGTATGAGCTCGTGCGCCGCCTGCACGATCTCGTGCCCCTTGGTGTCTTCCTCGCCGATGTTGAGCAGCCCGACCCGCGGCGAGGCGATGCCGAACACGTCGCGTGCGACGATGGAGCCCATGGTGGCGAATTGCGCCAGCTGCAGCGCCGTCGCCTTGGAGTTGGCGCCCAGGTCCAGCACGTGTGTGTGTCCGTCGTTGCGGGCCGGAACGGCCGACATGATGGGTGCGCGCTCGACGGGACCGACGGTCTTGAGCACGAAGTGCGCCATGGCCGTGAGCGCGCCGGTGTTGCCGGCGCTGACCATGGCCTGCGCGCGACCGTCCTTCACGAGGTCGATGGCCAGGCGCATGGAGGAGTCCTTGCGGCGCCGGATGGCCTCGCGCGGGTGTTCGGACATGCCGACGACGGTGGCCGCCGCATGGACCGTGGCGCGCGCACGCAGCGCGGCCGGCGCCTGCGCGAGCGCGGCTTGGATCACGCCCGGGTCACCGACCAGGACGAGCTCGAGCGTGGGGTCGGCGGCGAGGGCCCGAAGCGCACCCGGAATGCATTCCGACGCGCCCGAGTCGCCACTCATCACGTCGACGGCAATCGACGCCATGCGCCGCAGGTTTGTTAGTTCCGGGGAGCCGCGACGGCTGTCGCGGGCGGAGACTATTCTTCGGTCTCGACTTCGGCCGGCTTTTCGATGACGCGCTTGCCGCGATAGAAGCCGTCCGGAGTGATGCGATGACGCAGGTGGGTCTCGCCGGATTGCGGATCGACCGACAGCGCGGGCTTCGTGAGCCCGTCGTGCGAACGATGCATGCCGCGCTTGGACGGCGTTTTGCGACTTTTCTGAACGGCCATGGAACCAATCCTCTTTCGGCGACGACTACTTGCGTTTCAACAGCTCGCCCAACTGTGCAAACGGTTTTTGAACCTGCGAATCGGCGACCCCTTCCGGCTCGTCCGATTGGCCCGGCAACCGCACGGGCTGCCTGGCGCACTTGCTATCTTCGGCGTGGCGCGGCACGTGCGGCAGCGCCAGCATGACCTCTTCATCGACGAGGTCGCGGACGCTCACGCTGTCGGCCTCGACCAGAAAAACCTCCAGACCGTCGGGCACGCGGTCCGCGGCGTCGTAGTCGCTGACCAGCGCGATGCGCGA
The DNA here is from genome assembly GCA_044871085.1 of Steroidobacteraceae bacterium. Taxonomy (GTDB): domain Bacteria; phylum Pseudomonadota; class Gammaproteobacteria; order Steroidobacterales; family Steroidobacteraceae; genus CADEED01. The sequence continues at coordinate 1,532 of JBIOZI010000004.1, forward strand.
CGTCACGTGCATCGGCCAGCGCATCGGCTGCATGCAGCGCTGGCAAACTACTTCCGGCTGCGCGCTCACGTCGAGATCGGCAACCGCGTGTCCCATGTGGCGCGAGAAGCGCACCTTACCGGTGGCCTCCCCGTCTTTCGCGATCAACTCATGCGACACCCTGGGCAGCTCCGCGAGCGGGATCGAGAAATCGATCGCCGTTTCGGTGCCTACCAAGGTGTCGACGGGAGCGCGTCGGGACCAGCCCAGTGACATGGGGCGCGTATGATAGGTGCGACCTCCCCCCAAGTCAAAATAAAATTAACTCTAAGCCTTTGTTTTTACGCACTTGATTCCTATGTCCAGTGAAAACCCGCAGCCCGTCACGCGCGCCCTGATCCTCGCCTCCACCTCGCGCTATCGGGCACAACTGCTCGCCCGGCTCGGCATCGAGTTCAGCACCCGCAGCCCCGGCGTCGACGAAGCCGAGCGGGCGCGCGAAACGCCACGCGCCCGTGCGCTGCGACTCGCCGAAGCCAAGGCGGAGGCGCTGGCCGCGCAATTCCCGGCCGCGGTGGTGGTCGGCGGCGACCAGGTGCCCGCGGTCAGCACCACCATCCTCGAGAAACCAGGCAACGCCGCGAACTGCCGCGAGCAGCTCAAGCTGCTGTCGGGCTCGACCGCGGAGTTCTACACGGCCTGCGCGGTGCGCTGCGTCGAATCGGGCCTGCGCGAGTCGCACGTCGACACGACGGCGGTGAAATTGCGGCCGCTGTCGGACGCGGAAATCGACCGCTACATCGCACGCGAGAAACCCTTCGACTGCGCCGGCGGCTTCAAGGCCGAGGCGCTCGGCATCACGCTGTTCGAACGCATCGACAGCGAGGACCCGACGGCCATCATCGGGCTGCCGCTCATCTGGCTGGCGGCCGCGCTGCGCGCCGCGGGCTTCGCGGCGCCCTGAGCACTAGCTACTTCGCGCGCTCGGCCGAGAGCGCATCGAGCACCGCCTTCAGGTCCGCCGGCAGCGGCGCGCTGGCTGCGAACTCCACGCCCGTGTCGGGCCACACGAAGCTCAGCTGGTGGGCGTGCAGGAACATGCGGCCGAGGCCCGCGGCCTTCATCTTGTCGTTGAAATCCGCCTCACCGTACTTCTCGTCGCCCGCCAGCGGATAGCCCGCGTGCGCCGCATGCACGCGGATCTGGTGGGTACGTCCGGTCTCGAGCGCCACTTCCACCAGCGTCGCGCGCTTGCCGAAGAACTGCACGGGCTTGAATACGCTCACCGCCTCCTTGCCCGAGGCGTGCGCCTTGACCGTGCGCTCGCCGCCGACGCGGATGTCGGTGCGCAGCGGCACGTCGATGCGCTTCTGGCCCAATTCCCACTTGCCTTTCACCAGTGCGAGATAGCGCTTTTCCACCCGCCCCTCGCGCATGAGCGCGTGCAGCGCGCGCAGCGCCGCCGGCTTGCGCGCCACCATGAGCAGCCCGCTGGTGTCGCGGTCGATGCGATGCACGAGCTCGAGCTCCTCGCCCGGCCGCGCGGAGCGCAGCGCCTCGATGACGCCGAAACTCACGCCGCTGCCGCCGTGCACGGCAACGCCCGCGGGTTTGTCGATGACCAGCAGGCGCGGTTCTTCGTGCACGATGGCACCGATGATGCTGTCCACCATCCCGGTCGGCGCGCGCCGCGGCGGCGCGGCATCACCGACGCGTACCGGCGGCACCCGCACCACATCGCTCGCCTGGAGGCGCGTTTCGGGCTTGGCGCGTTTGCCGTTCACACGCACCTCGCCCTTGCGGATCACGCGAAATACGTGGCTGCGGGGCACGTCGCTCAGGAATTTGCCGAGGAAATTGTCGAGTCGCTGGCCGTCGCCGCGTTCGCCGACTTCGACCTGCCGCACTTCCGGACGCGCCGCCGGGCGCTGTGGCGCGGGCGCCGCGGGGCGCTCCTGAGACACTGCTGGCACCGGTCGCGACGGAGCGCGCCGGGTGCGCGCGCGAGTGGATTCGTAACGTCTTGTTTTCACTAAGGTCTCAGGCTATGATGCGCCGTCGTCGTCCCCAGCTTGTGAGTGACGACGCAATGCCGCGGTAAAGCCGTTTGCAAACGTCTTATACATACAAGACGACGATTCGAACGCGCGCCGCATGTTAGTTGGTCCTCGGTAACGAGGCCATCGTTCGAAGGCCCGACTCGTCACAGCCGTCGCCCGTCCAAAAGACGCCAGTGCGCGGCGTGGAACGAAAAGCAGCCCAAAGGGTTTTGGCGCTCTGCCCCAAGCGGGGGCGGAAACATACAACGTGATCCATCACGCGCCCCACAACAATCTTTGGTTTCACGCAGAGCCTGTCCGCGTCGCGCGGCCTCAGGCGTTTGCGTCCATAACGGATATCCCCGTTCGAACCGAGTTGGCCCGTCAGACACTAGGGTCCAATTCAAATGAAGAGAATGCTCATCAATGCAACTCAGCAAGAGGAGTTGCGCGTCGCGCTGGTTGATGGCCAGAAGCTGTACGACCTTTCCATCGAAAT
>JBIOZI010000005.1:0-4910 GCA_044871085.1 Steroidobacteraceae bacterium
GGAATGTCCCCATTTTCCGAAAAAAATAGATCTGTCCCTTTTCCCGCTCTAACCTTTGGAGCGCGACACGTATTCGCCGGTGCGCGTGTCGATGCGCAGGATTTCACCTTCGTTGATGAACAGCGGCACGCGCACCGCGGCGCCGGTCTCGAGCTTGGCGACCTTCTGACCACCGGTGGCGGTGTCGCCCTTGAGGCCCGGGTCGGTCTCGATCACCTTGAGGTCGATGTGCGGCGGCGGCGTGACGACGAGGGGTACGCCGTTCCACAGGGTGATGATGCAGACGATGCCGTCCTTCATCCATTTCGCGGCATCGCCGACGGCGGCTTCACCCGCGGTGAGCTGCTCGTAGTTCTCGGGATTCATGAAATTCCAGAAGTCGCCGTCCTTGTAGAGATACTGCATCTCGACGTCCATGACGTCGGCGGCTTCGATGGACTCGCCGGAGCGGTAGCTCTTCTCCACCGTGCGACCGGTGCGCAGATTGCGGATCTTGATGCGGTTGAACGCCTGGCCCTTGCCGGGCTTCACGTACTCGTTGTCGATGACGGCATACGGATCGCCGTCGATGAGTAGTTTCATGCCGCCGCGAATTTCATTGGTCGTGTAACTGGACATGGTCCCGCCGTCGCCTGCCCAAAGGCGCAAAGGAATGGGCCTGCAAAAAAGACCGCGCATGATACCGGCCGACCCCCGGCAACGCCAATTCATCGCCAGCGGCGCCCCGCGCGTGCCAACGGCCGCGTGACCGAGCGCGGGATCACTCGAACCGCAGGTCCGGGCCGTCCCGGACGCGCGCGATGCGGAACGCAGCCAGCGCCCGAGGGCAAAGTCTGGATGATGGTCGGGAGGTTTCACGTCGTGCGCCTTCGCTGTGCGGGCCACGCGCGCGGCATCGCGATGCCCGCGCCGCGCTCGAGCCGCGCGTCACGCGCGGATAGTTCGACTGCGGATGGCGGCACCGGAGCTTCCTGCGCCGCGAGCGGCAATGCGGTGAGCAGCCGCGGCAGAATCGCAACCGATGAACGCATGTGTGTTTTCTCTCTCATATGACCGGCTTCGCTGTCGCGGACTCAGGGTTTGGATGCACCCGACTGCGTCGGAACACGTAATGTGACCCGACTCTCAGCCGTCAGCCCAGGGGGCGGATGCTAAACTTCCGGCGCTTGTTTGAACGTGGCGCCACGCCTGCCGGCCCGCGTACCGGGGAGTTGCCTTGAACGACAACAGTGCGGTTCCGCTGATCGTGTTCGCGCCGCAGCGCGAGCCGTCGGAGTTCATCAACAGTCTCATGCGCAGGGCTGGCGAGCCGGTGCACTGCACCTGGATACCGGCGGTGCGCGACCTGGGCGAGGCGCTCGAACAACTCAACCCCGAGCTACTCGTCTGCGCCTACGTGTCCGAGGCCGACACCAAACAGGCTGCCACGGTGCGCGACCAGCTCGCGCCACAGGTACCCATGCTGCTGGTGCGGCCGCAGATCTCCGAAGCCGACATCGCCGCCGGCATGCGCCTCGGCGCGCGCGACGTCGTATCGCTGTCCGCCTCCGAGCGCGTGCAGGCCGTGCTGTCGCGCGAGCTGCGCTCGTTCCGCCTCGAGCGCGCCCTCAACGCGACGCTGCAATCGGCCAGCGACTACCGCCGCCAGCTCCAATCGGTGCTGCAGCGCTCCAACGACGCCATCCTGCAGGTGCAGGAAGGAATCGTCGTCGACGCCAACCAGACCTGGCTCGAATTGTTCGGCCACGCGGACAACAGCGCGGTCGTCAGCCAGCCGCTCATGGATCTGTTCGAGGACCGCTCGCACGCCGCGCTCAAGGGCGCGCTGGTCGCCTGCGCGCAGGGCAAGTGGACCGACCATCCGCTGAAGGTGAATGCGCTGCTCGGCGACGGCTCGCAAATGGAAATGAACCTGGTGCTGACACCGGGCGAGTTCGAGAACGAGCCCTGCGTGCGCATCATGGTGCCGGCGCGCAAGCGCGACGAGCGCGCGCTTACGACCGAGCTCACCGACACGGTGAAGCGCGACTCGACCACGGGGCTGCTGCTGCGCCGCCCGATGCTCGACGCCATCGGCGTGCGCATGGCCGCGCCGCCCGCGGGCGGCGTGCGCTTCATGGCCCTGGTGCGGCCCGACAAGTTCGCGGAGCTCGAGAAGGATGTCGGCGTGCGGATGTCGGAGCAGTTGGTGGGCGAGTTTGCGGCCATCCTCAAGTCGCACTTGGGTCCCAACGACATCGCGGGCCGCCTGGCGGGCGTCTCGTTCCTGTCGCTCATCGAACGCGGCAATTCGCACGACGTCGAGGCCTGGGCGGAGGCGGTGCTGGCGCGATTCAGCGAGCACGTCTCGACCATCGGCGAGAAGTCCGTGCACTGCACCTGCACCATCGGCCTCACTACCGTGCCGCCGCAGGGCTCGACGGTCGACGCCATCGTCGCGGACGTCATCGAAGCGGTGCGCCGCGGACGCGGCCAGGGCGGCAACCAGATCTATCACCTCGATCGCGCCGACACCGACACGCGCGTGCAGGCGTACGACAAGATCTGGGTGAAACACATCAAGTCCGCGCTCATGGAAAACCGCTTCCGGCTCGTGCAGCAGCCGGTCGCCAGCCTGCAGGGCGATGACCCGAACATGTTCGACGTGCTCGTGCGCATGCTCGACCACCAGAACAAGGAAGTGCTGCCCGCCGAGTTCATGGCGGCGGCCGAGCGCAACGACCTGCTCAAGAACATCGACCGCTGGGTGGTCGGCGCGTCGCTGTCGTTCGCGGCGCAGAAGAAGCCCGGCTGCCTGTTCGTGCGCCTGTCGAAGGACACCGTGGTCGACGCCGGCTTCACCGACTGGCTCAAGACACAGATCACGACCGGCGCGCACGTGCCGGCGCGCCTGTGCTTCCAGATCACCGAGACGATCGCCGAGCAGTACATGAACGCGGCGCTGGCCCAGCTCGGCACTCTCAAAAAGATGGGCTTCCGCATCGCCATCGAGCGCTTCGGCTCGGGCCGCGACCCTGCCAAACTACTGACCCTGCTGCCGCTCGACTTCATCAAGATCGACGGCGCGCTGGTGCAGGACCTGTCGAGCAACCCCGAGACACAGGCGGCCGTCAAGAAGCTCGTCGACCAGGCCGTCAAGCACAAGATCGAGACCATTGCCGAGCGCGTCGAGGATGCGAACACCATGGCCGTGTTGTGGCAGCTCGGCGTGCAGTTCATCCAGGGCTATTTCGTGAACGCCCCGGAGGAAGTCGTGATGGCCGAGGGCAAGCGCTAGAAATGGGGACATTCCTCGATTCCTAGCAAAAGGGGTCAGACCTCTTCAGGTTCGCACCAGCTATCCGATGCGATGAGAGGTCTGACCCCTTTTGCTAGGAATCGAGGAATGTCCCCATTTTCCGAAAATAGATCTGTCCCCTTTTCCTACGGTCCTTTCTCGTTGGCGTAGATGGCCGTCTTCGCGGCCGGATCGCGCGCGCTCACCCATCCCCGATACATCCCGCTCGAATTCATCGCGAACGCGATGTTGCCGGCGCCGTCCATCGCGATGACGCCACCGTCGCCGCCGATGTCCCCGATGCTGCCGATGGTCGCCTCGGCCGCCTTCCGCACGTCGAGATTCAGCCAGGCGATGCGGTCGCAGAGCTGGCGCGCGGCGCTGGCGCGGATGAAATACTCACCCGAACCAGTCGCCGACACCGCGCAGTTGCCGTCCGCGGCGTACGTTCCCGCGCCGATGAGCGGCGAGTCGCCGATGCGCCCCCAGCGCTTGCCCGTCATGCCTCCGGTGGACGTGCCCGCGGCGAGATGTCCGTGCAGGTCCATGGCCACCGCGCCCACGGTGCCGTGCGCGTGCGTGGGGTCGAGCACCCGCGCGTTGTCGCGCCGCCAGTCGAGCAGCTGCTGCCAGCGTTCCTCGGTCCGAAAGTAGGCCGGGTCGACCTGTGGCAGCCCCTGCTCGCGCGAGAACTGGTCTGCCCCCTCGCGCGCCAGCAGCACGTGCGGCGATTTCTCCATGACGGCGCGCGCCAGGCTGATGGGGTTGCGCGTGCGCGTGACGCCCGCGACCGCGCCGGCCCGGCGCGTCGCGCCGTCCATGATCGACGCGTCCAGCTCGTTGTGTCCGTCGGCGGTGAACACCGCGCCACGCCCGGCATTGAAGCGCGGATCGTCCTCGAGCACTTTGATGGTGGCCTCGACGGCATCGAGGCTGGACCCGCCGGCGCGCAGGATGTTCGCGCCCGCCTCGAGCGCGGCGGCGAGCGAGGCGCGATATGCGGCCTCCTTCTCCCGGCTGAGGTCGCCGCGCCGGATGACCCCCGCGCCGCCGTGAATTGCCAGCGCCCACTGCGCGGGTCCGCCTGCCGGCGCGGGCGTCGCCGCGGGCAGCGGCACAGCGGCGACGAACGAAAAGAGAGTCCCGGCGATGATCCGTCTGATGGCGTGCGTACGGCGCGGCATGGGGTCGTCTCATGAAACAGGGACGCGCAGTGTGCGAGAAAACCGCCCCTCGCGGAATGGGCCGTACTACGATCCGGCTTCCCCTCGCGAGGTCACCATGTCCCTGTACGGTCTGCTCACGTTCTGCGCGGTCTATGCGCTCGCGGTCGCCACTCCGGGGCCGGGCGTCGCCGCGGTCATCGCACGCTCGCTCGGCCACGGGCTCGTGGGCGCGCCGGCGTTCATCGCGGGGTTTCTGGTGGGAGACCTGTGCTGGTTCGCGATCGCGGCCACGGGGCTCGCCGCGCTCGCGAAGACCGCGGTCGTGCTGTTCGTGGCCATCAAGTACGCGGGCGCGGCCTATCTACTGTTCCTGGCCTGGCGCCTGTGGACGACGCCCGCCGAACGCGTCGCGACCGCGGTCTTCGCGAGCGCGGCGAGCCCCGTGGCCGCGATCGCGAACCAGCACA
>JBIOZI010000006.1:0-8940 GCA_044871085.1 Steroidobacteraceae bacterium
TCGTTGACGACGGTCCACAGCGCGCCGCTCGACGGTTCCCACGCCATGCCGTTCGGGTTGCGCAGGCCCGATGCGAAGAGGCGCAGGCGACCGCTCCTCAAATCGATCTCCCAGATCGCCGCGCGGCCTTCTTCCTTGTCGATGCCGTTCTCGGCGACGTTGCTGTTCGAGCCGACGGTCGCATAGAGCTTCGAGCCGTCGCGGCTCGCGATGATGTTCTTGGTCCAGTGGTGATTGAGCGGGCCGCCGGGCAGATCCGTCAGCCGGGTGCCGGTGCCCGTGAGCTGCGTCGCATCGGGCGTGTACGTGAATTTCACGATCGCATCGGTGTTCGCAACGTAGAGCTGGTTGCCGACCAGGGTGATGCCGAACGGCGAGTTCAGGTTCTGCACCAGAACGCTCCTGGTCTCGGCCACGCCGTCACCGTCGGCGTCGCGCAGCAGCGTGATGCGGTTGGCCGACGGCACCACCGCGCCCGCTTTCTTCATCATCGATTTCTGCACCTTGGCGCGCAGGCCTTTGCCGTCCTCGGGACGATCCGGTGCGTTGGTCTCCGCGACCAGCACGTCTCCGTTCGGCAGCACGTACACCCAGCGCGGATGCACCAGCCCGGTGGCGAATGCGTTCACTCTCACGCCGGCGGCGGCGGCCGGCTTCAGGTTCGGCGGCCAACCCTTGGCCTCGGCGACCTGCACGATGGGAATCAGCTTTTTCGCTGGCTCGGGCAGCGATGGATTCGCGCCCACGCTGCTGTCCGGCGATGCCACCGGCCCGACGTCGGTTGGGCCCACGGTGCTGCATGCGGTGCAGGCGACGAAGGCCAGGAGAATGGCGAACCCGGAAATCGCGGTCATCCACCACCAGCGGGTGGGACGCTCCATGGAAACATGCGACATGCAGGCGCTCCTTGTGCGGCGTCGATGCGCTGCGCTGTCGACGCGGTAGGCGGGAGTCATTCCGATCGTTTTTTGTCACGCGTCAGCGCGTACGACCCCGCAATGCGCATCATGTTAGGGGTTGCACCGCAGGGGATAAGGAGAGGACCTCCCACGCGTTTGTAGGAGAAGGGCCCGCGAAAGTGGCGGCAAATGTTCCCGCAACGGATACTGGGCCCCTGGCAGGCGAGGAAGCATGACACGGCGCAAAAAAATACTCGGCGGAATCGCACTCTTTGTCGTGCTCGCCGCAGTCGCGTTCGGCTTCGCGCTCAGTCACGACTCCCCCTGCCCGGGTCCGTCCACGGCGCAGGCCGGTGCCGATACCATGAAGGCCGTCGTCTATCGTTGCTACGGATCGCCGCGGGTGCTCGCGGTGGAGAACGTCGCGAAGCCGGTGCCCGCCGATGACGAGGTGCTGATCAAGGTGCGCGCCGCCGGCGTCAACCCGCTCGACTATCACTACATGCGCGGCAAGCCTTACATCATGCGCATGGGGTCGGGCATCGGTGCGCCCAGCGACACACGGCTGGGAGTGGACTTCGCCGGAACCGTGGAGGCCGTGGGGAAAGACGTGACCACCTTCCAGGTCGGCGACGATGTGCTCGGCGGCAAGAGCGGCGCGTTCGCGGAATACCTGACGGTGCGCGCGGCGCGCAACGTGGTGAAGAAGCCCGCGAACGTGTCGTTTGAGCAGGCGGCGGGAGTGGCCATTGCCGCGGTCACCGCGCTGCAGGCGCTTCGCGATGAGGGCGGCCTCCAGGCCGGCCAGAAGGTGCTGGTGAACGGCGCGTCGGGCGGCGTCGGCACGTTCGCCGTGCAGATCGCGAAGGCGCTGGGCGCGGAAGTGACCGCCGTGTGCAGCTCGCGCAACGTCGAGCTGGTGAAATCCCTCGGCGCCGACCGCGTCATCGACTACACGCGCGAGGATTTCACGAAGGATGCCGTGAAGTACGACGTCATCGTAGACACGCCCGGCAACCGCTCGCTGGGCGAGTACCGCGGCGTGATGACCGGGCATGGCCGCTACGTGATGGTCGGCGGCCCGAAGAGCGGGGATTTTCTCGGGCCGCTCGGCAAGGCGCTGACCGTGTCCGCGTACTCGCCGTTCGTGAGCCAGGAATTCTCGATGATGCTGGCGGAGCTCAACCCGGAAGACCTGGGGTTCGTGCGCGACCTCATGGCCGCGGGCAAACTGACCACGCTGGTCGACCGGCGCTACACGCTGGCGCAGGTGGCCGCGGCGATGACGTATGTGGAGCTCGGCCACGCGCGCGGCAAGGTCGTCATCCTGTTGGAATAAAGGGGACAGATCTATTTTATGAGCTGCGAGCATTGCGGGAACTGGGGCTCTTTGCTCATAAAATAGATCTGTCCCCTTTTTCTGTCCCTTTTCGCATGATACGAATCGTCCTCATCTACGGAGTGCTGCTCGCCGCCGGCGCGTTCGGCCTGCAGGCGCTGCAATACCAGTTCCTGGTGCGCACGCACGCGAAGGAGGCGTATGTCGCGCTGGTGGCTCTCGCCTTCCTCGTGCTCGGGGTGTGGATCGGCGCGCGAGTGTTCCGGCGGCCGTCACCCGCCACCGAGTTCCAGCCCAATGAGCGCGTGCGCGAAACGCTGAAGATCAGCGGCCGCGAGCTCGAGGTGCTCACGCTGCTGGCGGCAGGCCAGTCGAACAAGCAGATCGCGCAGCGGCTCGAAGTCTCGCCCAACACCGTGAAGACCCACGTCGCGAACCTGTTCGCCAAGCTGGATGCGCGGCGGCGCACCGAGGCGATCCTGCGCGCGCGGGAGCTGGGAGTCATACGCTAGAACCTTGCACTGCCTTCCGTCGCAGTCGAAGGGGAACGAACTGGCAAGAACGAGGCACCTTATGATATACAGTAATATATGTATATCTACGAGGTGATTCATGCGCGTGGCCAAATGGGGAAACAGCCTCGCCGTCCGGCTTCCCGATGCGATCGTCAAGGCATTGAAACTGAAGACCGGCGACGAGATCGAAATCGTCCTGTCCGGCGATCGGCAGTTCAAAGTGGAGCGCAATCGCAGCCGAGAGCGGGCTCTGGAACGCCTGCGTGCGCTCCAGAGCCCCCTGCCCAAGGGATTTCGTTTGGACCGGGATGAGGCCAATGCCCGGTGAGCGATTCTTCGACACCAACATACTCATATACGCCTTCACCACGGGTGACCCTCGCAGCGCTCCCGCGGAGACACTACTCGCCGAAGGCGGCGTAATCGGCGTGCAAGTGCTCAACGAGTTCACCAACGTAGTACGGCGCAAGTTGAGCTGGGACTGGCCGAAGGTCGACGCCGCACTGTCGATCATCGCGGATCTCCTGGAACCCGCTCGTCCGCTCACGACTGATATCCACGCGCACGCCGTGAAACTGGCGCGCACCGGCGCGATGTCGTTCTACGATGCACTCATCGTCGCAGCCGCCGCCGATGCTGGTTGCCGGGTGCTCCTTACCGAAGATCTCCAGCACGGTCGAAAATTCAGCGGCGTGACCATTCAGAATCCCTTCCTCGGGTAGGGGACCCCTGCACCACGTGGGTGATCGGCGCCCAATCACCCTTTCTTACGATTGCCGGGGCGTCCGCGCAGCGCGTCTGATGCGCGCACGTCCAACCGCACGAGGTGCCTCATGATCCGCGTCATTCTCCAGTACGGCATCGCCGCCGGCCTCATCGTCACGCTGCCGATGCTGTTCCACTGGCTGAGCCTGAAGCCCGGCGAGAAGCCGTACATGGACGGCCTGCTGCTCGGCTACCTCATCATGATCGTGGCCCTGACCGCGGTGTTCCTCGGCATCAAGCGCTACCGCGACCGGGTGCTGGGCGGCGCCATCCGCTTCCTGCCCGCGCTCGGGGTCGGCCTGCTCATCAGCGCCGTGGCCAGCGTGTTCTACGTCATCGGCTGGGAGATCTGCATGGCGTACGGAAGCTTCGACTTCGCCGCGCATTATTCCGCTTCGATCATCCAGGCCGCGCACGGCAAGGGCGCTGCCGCGATGCAGGAAGCAGTGAAAGAGGTGGAGTCGTTCAAGGCGCTGTACGGGAACCCGGTCACCCGCATGAGCTTCACATTCATCGAGATCTTCCCCGTGGGTGTCCTGATCTCGCTGATCTCGGCCGCTGTCCTACGCAACAGCCGCGTGCTGCCCGCGCGGAACGGATGATACGGCTTCGCAGCGCATACACTGCGCGCTCACCGGTCACGTGAGCGAGGTTCCCATGAAGCAGCTTGGATTCATCGGCCTGGGGCGCATGGGCGGCAGCATGGTGCGCAGGCTGGCGGAGGCCGGCATCGCGTGCGTGGCATACGACGCCAATGCCGCCGCGGTGGCGGCGCTGCGCGATGCCGGCACCACCGGCGCGGATTCGCTCGAGAAGCTGGTCGCCTCCCTCGCGGCGCCGCGCGCCATCTGGGTCATGGTGCCGGCCGCCGCCGTGGACCCGGTGGTCGACTCGCTCGCGCCGCTGCTCGCGCCCGGCGACATCGTCATCGACGGCGGCAATTCGAACTACCGTGACGACATGCGGCGCGCCGCGGCGCTGCGCGCGCGCGGCATCGAATACGTCGACGTCGGCACCAGCGGCGGCATCGCCGGCGGCGCGGCCGGCTACTGCCTCATGATCGGCGGCGAGCGCGCCATCGTCGGCAAGCTCGATCCCGTGTTCGCCGCGCTCGCGCCCGGCGCGGCGCCCGCGGCCGCGAACGGCGGCACCGCGGCGCGCGGCTACCTGCACTGCGGTCCGCACGGCGCGGGGCATTTCGTCAAGATGATCCACAACGGCATCGAGTACGGCCTCATGGCCGCGCTGGCCGAGGGTTTCAACATCCTGCGCCACGCCAACGTCGGCCACCAGGGCAGCAGCGCCGACGCGGAGACGACGCCGCTCGAGCACCCGGAGCACTTTCGTTTCGACTTCGACCTCGCGGCCATCGCGGAGCTGTGGCGGCACGGCAGTGTCATCCGCTCCTGGCTGCTCGATCTCACGGCGCGCGCGCTGGGCGAGGACGTCGACCTGGCGGAATTCAGCGGTCGCGTCTCGGACTCGGGCGAGGGCCGCTGGACGGTGGCGGCCGCGATCGACACCGGCGTGCCCGCGCCGGTGATCACCGCGGCGCTGTTCAGCCGTTTCGAATCCCGCGGCCACGCGGACTACGCGGATCAGCTGCTGTCGGCGATGCGCAAGCAGTTCGGCGGACACGTGGAGAAGCGCGACGCGCGCTGAGCGGCGCGTCGCAACCGGCGCCGGCGTCAGAACACGTCGAGGTCGCGTCCCACCACCACGTGGCCCGAATAGCGCGCCGTCATCTCGGCGAGCAGCGCCTCCGGCCGCGAGCGCTGGTCGTCCACGGCCGGCCGCCAGGCGATCGAGGCGTGGTACAGCACGAGTAGTTTGGGCTTGGCCTTGACCGCGAGCTCGGCGAGCTGGACGGTGGTGGTGTGATAGCGCGAGGCGTAGCGCTGGAAATCCGGGCGCTTCGCCAGCCACTCGAGCGTCAGTACTTCGTGGATGAGCACGTCGCAGCCGCGGCAGGCGTCGATGGTCGCCTGCGTGGGGTTCGTGTCCCCGGAGAGCACGATGCTGCGGTCGGCGGTGTCGAAGCGGTAGCCGTAGCTTTCCATGGTGTGCGCGGTGGCGAACGCCGTCACCTTCACGTTGGCGTCCTGGTAGACGACTCCGGGCTCGATCTCGTGCACGTTGACCGCGCGGCCTTCGGGGAACGAGCCCACGGTATAGAGGCCTTCCACGCGCCGCTGGGCGCGCTCGTCGCCGTCGACGCGCCAGGCTTCGAGCACGTGCTCGGTCATCTTCGCGATGCCGGCGGGTCCATGCACCTCGAGCGGCACGCGCCGGCCGAGCACCCAGGGCGTGAAGATGAGATCGGGATAGCCCACCGTGTGGTCGGTGTGCAGGTGGGTGAGGAATACGACGCGCAGTTTCGTGGGCTCGAGCGCCGCGATGCCGCGATCGACCACGGCGGACTTGGCCCGGCGCACCACGCCCGCGCCGAAGTCCACTAGATAGGCAGTGTCGCCGACCACCACGGCCGTTGACGGACCGGAGCGGTCCGGATCCGCCGGCGGATTGCCGGTGCCCAGCAGCACGACCTGCGTGCGGGGTGGCTCGGCGGCGTGAGACACCGCGCCGAGTCCGCTCAGGACGACGACGGCCAATGGCGCGGCCGAATTCCATTTCCGAGATGCGAAATCCATCGCAGTCCTCAATTTCTGACGCCCCAGGTTAGAGGCGCATCGGGCCGGCGGCTACGCGGCTGGACGATCGAGCAAGATCCATGGACGATTGGCAAAAGGGGACAGATCTATTTATCGCGAAACTCGACCAATGCGCCCCTTTCTCAACAAATAGATCTGTCCCCTTTTACAGGGGCTCGAGGGTGCCGTCGAATTTCGCGCGCCGGAGCCGGGCGCCGTCGATGCGCAGGGCTTCGAAGTGCACGTGCGTGGCGTCTTCGCGCTTGGGATACACCTGCACGGCGATCACCTTGCCGCCGTACAGCGGGGTGACGGTGGGCACGACGGTGTGACCGACGAGGATCACGTCCGCAGCGAAATGCTTGAGAACGGCGTCGACATCTTCCGCGGTGGCGGTGGGGAAGTCGGCGTGCTCGGGGAAATACCCGCGAAACCATAGCGGCCCCAGCGGGCCCATGAGGAATTCCGCCCGCTCGCGCGCCGCGGCGTCGGCCGGCGCGGCGTCGGAGAGCGCCGCCCGCACCGCGGTGTTCACCTCGCCCAGCGTGTACCCCCGCTCCACCAGCGCGCGCGACAGGCCGCCGTGTAGATAGATGCGCCGGCCGATGCGCAGCACCGCCGGCCGCGTGCGCAGCCATTGCCCGAGCAGGCTGTGGGCATCGAACAGGCGCGAGTAGGAGTCGACCCCGAGCACGGCGGCCGACTGCGCATACTTCGGATGCAGGTAGCGCAGGTCGCCGCGCAGCACCATGGTCTCGTGATTGCCGAGCACCAGGTGGACTGCCCCGCCCGCCTTGCGCGCCTCGGCCTCGAGCTTGTAGAGCAGCCACAGAATCTCGGTGTGGTTGGGCCCGCGGTCGAAGACGTCGCCGAGGATCACGAGATGGCCGCGCCCGAAACTCCACGCGAGCTTCGAATCGACGACGCGGTGCGTCACCAGCATGCGCGCGAAGATCTCGTACTCGCCGTGCGTGTCGGCCACCACGAATAGTTTGGCCTTGGCCGGCCCGGCCACCGAGTCCGGCGCCACCGTCGCGAACCCGCGCAACGCCACCGAAAACGCCGGCAGGTCGCCCACCGCCGCCACGGTGACCGTCGCCATCGGCCCCAGCGGCTGCTCGCGCTTGCGCAGGCTGCCGTCCGCGGCTTTCTCCACCCACCACGCCTGCGGGATGCTCCGCCCATCGCGGCCCACGACGTACGGACCATCCGCCGATGCCTGGGCGCCTGCGTCCGTGGCGAACAGCAGCGCGGCGAGGATGACGGCCAGACAGGGAAGTCTCATGCCCCCAACGCTACACGCGGCGCGGCCGATGCGATAGTTAGCAACACGGAACGGGGCTCTGCCGGTATTCTGCCAACGGGCAAGACTGGAGAAATCATGGAACTTCGACCGAGACTGCGCGGCTTTGGGGCTGCGGCCATTGCAGCGTTTGCCCTGGCCACGCCGCTCGCCGCCGCCGCGCAGCCGTCGACGGCGGTTTCGCTGACGCGGCTCGACTGCGGCAACGAGCCCGAGCCCATGAAGGTCGCGGATTTCTCCGACACGTTCGCGTTCGAGAGCATGACCCTGCAGCTCACCTATAGCTGCTACCTCATCCACCACGGCGACGCCTACATGATCTGGGACGCGGGCAACGCGCCCGGCGACGATGCGAGCGCTCCCCGGAAATCCCTGGTGGCCCTGCTGGCGCAGCTCGACCTGTCGCCTGGTCAGATCCGCTTTCTCGGCATCAGCCACGATCATTTCGACCACATCGGGCAGGCGGCTTCGTTTCCGCAGGCCACCCTGCTCATCGGCAAGGCCGACTGGGAAGAGATCGCCACGCAGCCGCCGCGCCGCTGGACCGCCGAGGACGTCGCCATGGTGCGCCGGGCATTCGCGCCCTGGCTCAACGGCGGAAAAGTCGAGCAGCTCGACCGCAGCCGGAAAGACGTGTTCGGCGACGGCAGCGTCGTGATGATCAGCACGCCCGGCCATACGCCGGGCCACCACGTCCTGCTGGTGAGGCTGGCGCGCACCGGCAACGTGCTGCTGAGCGGCGACCTGACCCACTTTCGCGAGAACTATGCCGTGAACGGCGTGCCCACGTGGAATTTCAATCGCGCCGATACGCTGGCTTCGCTGGATCTTTTCAAGCAGATGGAAAACAGTCTGCGCGCCACGGTCATCATCCAGCACGACCCGCGCGACATCGCCAGGCTGCCGGCATTTCCGGCGGCGGCACAGTAGCGGCGCCGCCGCCGCCGCGGGTGTAGGCTCCGCACATCATGAACGAGATCCGACGCGGCAACGAGCGCGGCTTCGCCGATCACGGCTGGCTCAAGTCCTTCCACACCTTTTCATTCGCGGACTACCACGACCCCGCGCACGTGGAGTTCGGCCCACTGCGGGTCATCAACGAGGACCGGGTGGCGGCCGGCGCCGGCTTCGGCACGCATGGCCATCGCAACATGGAGATCCTGAGCTACGTGCTGGAGGGCGGCCTCGCACACCAGGATTCGCTCGGCAACGGCTCGACGATCCATCCCGGCGACGTGCAGCTCATGAGCGCGGGCACGGGAGTGCGGCACAGCGAGTTCAACCCGTCGAAGACGGACGCCGTGCACTTCCTGCAGATCTGGATACAGCCCAACGTGCAGGAAATCGCGCCTGACTACCAGGAGAAGCGTTTTCCGGCCGAGGAGAAGCGCGGGCGGCTGCGGCTCATCGCCTCTCCCGATCGCGCGGAGGGCTCGCTGCTGATCCACCAGGACGCGCGTGTGTATGC
>JBIOZI010000007.1:0-23761 GCA_044871085.1 Steroidobacteraceae bacterium
ACCGACGACCCGGTCGAGGACGCCTCATTCGTCCTCCGTCCAGGCTTGCTGCAGAAGTATGCCGGCCGGGCGCTCATGGTCGTCACCGGCGCCTGCGCGATCCACTGCCGCTACTGCTTCCGCCGCGAATTCCCGTACGCCGGGCAGGCCGCGGACGCAGGCGCGGACGCCGCCGCCGCGCCACGCTTCCACGCCGCTCTGGCCGAGATCGCCGCGGATGCCAGCCTCGAGGAGATCATCCTGAGCGGCGGGGATCCGCTGTCATTGAGCGACGCGCGTCTCGCGCAGCTCACGGATGCGTTGGCCGGCATCCCGCACGTACGCCGCATCCGCGTGCACACGCGACAGCCCGTGGTGCTGCCATCGCGCGTCGACGCCGGCCTGCTCGGCTGGGCGCGCGGCGTGCGTCGCCCGCTGATCTTCGTGCTGCACGTCAATCATCCGAACGAGATGGACGACGACGTGCGCTGCGCCTGCGCGCAGCTGCGCGCGGCGGGCGTCACGCTGCTCAACCAGTCCGTGCTGCTGCGCGGCGTGAACGACGATGCGACGACGCTGGCGCGGCTGTCGCGCGCGCTCATGGATGCCGGCGTCCTGCCTTACTACCTGCATTTGCCGGACCGGGTGCGCGGCACCGCGCATTTCGACGTCGCGGAGTGGCGCGCGCAGGCGCTGGTCGCCGAGCTCGCCGCGCGGCTGTCCGGCTACCTGGTGCCGCGCCTGGTGCGCGAGGTGCCCGGCGCACCGTCGAAGCTGCCCAGCCTGCCGGGTCCATCGCCGTCCTGAAGCGGTATTCTCCCTTGTATTCAACGGTTTGGGGGTTTCCAAGGATTCGCGAGACCATCGCGTCTAACGGTCGAGAGGTCGACTGAACCGGATGGATGACCAGACTCTGATAAGTCGCGCGCAGGGCGGGGATGCGGCCGCCTTCGCGAGGCTATTGGATCTGTATTACGACACCATCTACCGCTTCGCCTGGAAGTGGTGCGGCCACGCGGCCAATGCCGAGGACATCGCGCAGCTCGCCTGCATGAAGCTCGCGACCGGGATCAGGCAATTCCGCTACCAGGCGGCGTTCACGAGCTGGCTGTACAAGCTGGTCATCAACTGCGCGCAGGACTGGCAGCGCTCGCAGCAGCGGCACGAGCACGGCGAGCTGTCGGAAGAGGAGCCCGACGGCGGCGAGTCGCGCGCCGAGGACCGCATCTATCTACTGCAGGTGCTCGAGCAGCTCGAGCATCTCGGCGAGGGCATGAAGGAAACCGCCCTGCTGGTGCACGCGGAAGGCCTGAGCCACGCCGAAGCCGGCGAGATTCTCGGCGTGTCGGAGTCGACCATCTCCTGGCGCATACACGTGATCCGCAGGCAGATGGCGAAACACGAGCCGAGGAAGAGCGGGGCCCTATGAAAGAACTCGGGAAAGGGCGGGAATTCGAGGACCGGATGAAGCAGCTCGCGGCGCCGGCGCCGGATCCGCGTGCCCGCGCGCGCGCGAAGGACGCGGCCCTGGCGGAGTTCGCGCGCGTGCACGCGGCGGCCAACGAATCCGTCGTCGCGCCCGGAGTGCCGGGCCGGCCGGGTTTCTTCGCGCGGCTCGCGGCCTGGCTGGCGGGCCGGGAGGTGGATGGAGGTGGCGCGCGCCCGGGCTGGCGCACCTCCGCGATATTGGGGGGGCTCGCGAGCGTGTTCGTCGCGGTGTTCGGGCTGATGTCGATCTGGCCGATGGTCACCGGAACCCAGCCCATCCCTTCGCTCGAGGATGCCGCGCCAGCCACCGCGGCGCCGCCTGCGAGCGTCGCCGACGATGAGCGCGCCGCGTCGGCCGCGCCCGGGCGCAGCTCCCCCGTGGAGACCGCGGCGGCGGCGCCCGAGGCGCAGCCGAGTGAGCTGCGGGCGCAGTCGAACGCGCGCGCGGATGCCCGTCCGGAGCCGCGCGCGAGTGACGGGCCGCGCGTCGAGAGTGCGCCCGTGCAGGGGCCGGCCACGCTGGCGAGAGCGCCGCTATCGCTGGAGCGGAAGAAGGAGAAGACCACGGAAGCCGACCGTCCGGTAATCACGGGTTTTCGTGCGGAAGGGGCCGATGCCAGCGAGGCGCCGCGGCCCGCGCCGGCGGGCGTGGGCGCAGCCACGGCGCCATCCGGAAACGCGATCGCCGACACGATCGAGCGGTCCGAGGACATGGGCGCGCTTCCCGAAACGAACGTCGCCGAATCGCTGCGCCGCCGTCCCAAGGTCAGCACCACGCGTTCGTTGACCGGCTACGTGGACATGAACCCGGTGCAGCGCACGGCGAACGCCAAGGTGTCCACGTTCTCCGTCGACGTCGACACGATCTCGTACCGGGCCGTGCGCAACCAGCTCAACTCCGGCGTGTTGCCATCGAAGGAATCGGTGCGCATCGAAGAGCTCATCAACTACTTCGACTACTCGTGGCCGCTGCCGCAGGCCCGCGAGCAGCCGTTCGAGCCCACGGTCATCGTCAGCGATTCGCCCTGGGCCAGCGGCAAGAAGCTCGTGCACATCGGCATCAAGGGCTTTCAGCTCGACGCGCAGCGGCGCCCCGACGCCAACGTCGTCATGCTCATCGACGCCAGCGATTCGATGGACGACATCGAGCGTCTGCCGCTCGTCAGGGAATCGATGCGGCTGATGCTCGCGAGCCTCAAGCCCACCGATACCGTTGCGATCGTCGTTTACGCGTCGGCTTCCGGAGTGGTGCTGGACCCGACGCCCGTGAGCGAACGGCAGAAGATCTGGCAGGCGCTCGAGACCTTGAAGCCCGCGGTGCCGGCAGCGCCGGGCACACCGGGTATCAAGCTGGCGTACGACGTCGCGGCGAAGCATTTCCTGCCGGATGGAATCAACCGCGTCCTGATGTGCACCGACAGCAACTTCAGCGCCGGTGCCGCCGGCTCGATGTCGCTGCGGAAGCTGGTCGAACGTGAGCGCGAAAAGGGCATCTTCCTCTCGGTGCTGAGCTTCGGCATGGGCGAGTATCGCGACGAGCGCGCGCAGGCGTTGGCGAAGCGGGGCAACGGCATCGCCGCGTACGTCGACGACGTGCAGGACGCGCGCAGGGTGCTGGTGGAGCAGGCGACGGGCACGTTGTTCACCATCGCCAAAGACGTGCGGATCCAGGTGGAATTCAATCCCGCGACGGTCGCCGAGTGGCGCCTGGTCGGCTACGAGGCGCGCGAGCTCAAGGGCGGTGGTTCCAACGACGACAGCGTGAACGCGGGCGACGTCGGCTCGGGCCATACCGCCACCGCCATCTACGAGATCACGCCCGTGGGCGCCGACGCGGGGCAGGAGGAGAGCCGCTACGCGCCGCGCGCCGCCGCGGCCCCGGGACGCGGCGCGCACGAATACGGCTATCTGAAGATCCGCTACAAACTACCCGGCGGATTCCGCGTGCGCGTCATCGAGCAGCCGATCGGGATCGAGCGGCTGCCGCTCAGCGAGGCGCTGCGCCGTGACGTCGAGTTCTCGACCGCGGTGGCCGGTTTCGCCCAGCTGCTGCGCGGCGGGCGCTACACCGGCGGGCTCACGTACGACGACGTCGTGCGGCAGGCCGAGAGCGCGCGCGGGCCGGACCCGCAGGGCTATCGCGCGGAGTTCGTACGGCTCGTGCGCCAGGCACAGCGCGCCGGGAGCGAACGCCGGTAACTCGCGGCGGTTGCCGGCCGCGCGGCTACTTGGTCTTCACCTTGAAGCCCGCGGGCACGTCGAACTTGTCCGCCGGCAGGTCGCCCACCGTGATCTGCGTGACCGTGGTGGTGATGTCGCTCGCGGCGGCCTTCGCCATCAGGCCGGCCATCGGGTTGTCGCCGCCGGCCGTGATCGTCACGTGGCTCTCGAGCGCCATGCCGGCCTCGGCCATCTTGCGGGTGAGCGCGGCGTACGCCTTCGCCTGCGCGGCGCCGGTCGGGGATTTCGCCGCGCGCGGGTCGCCGAAGATGAAGCCCGAGTCGGCCGAAGCGCGGTAGAACTTCTGGTAGTCGGCGAGGCCGGGCGCATCGGCCGACAGGCACACTGTGCCGGCCAGCAGCAGGGTCATGTCCATGCCTTCGCCCATCTTTCCGGTGGGACTGAACGGCAGCGAGATGCTGACGTCGTGCACCGTGCAGGAATAGCCCGCGACTTTCTTCACCTGGCTGGTCTTCTTGAGCGAGGACTGCATGCCGCCGACGCCCACTTTCTCGAGCTCGTCGGCGATCGAGGCCAGCGGTGTCACCGTCGCGCTCTTCTTCCTCTCGTCGACGCTGACGAACCGGCGGCCGTCGATGTCGATGATGAGGGAGTCGGTGCGCGAGCCCATCACGGAGTCGGTGCGCATGCGGTTGCCCTTGATGAGGTTCGCGCTGGTACCGCCGACGTTGATGATGGACGCCTTGCCGGCCGTGGTGGTCATGACGGTGACGTCGGCATGCGCGCCGGCCGCGACGGCCAGCGATGCGGCCCACAGTAGTTTGGTGGCCTTGTTCATGTGTGCTCCCTGAGCGGCGGTTGGAAACCTGCGGCGCCTGTATACCTGAACGTCGCCGACGGCGCCGCTGTCTCGTCCCGACGACAGCGGGAGTCGAAGGTACCGCACCGCGGAAGCATCGCGGCGCCCGTGGGCGTGCGCGCCCGCTACTCCGCGGTCTGCCCCGCGAGGTGCCGCAGCAGATCGTCGCGCACGCCGCAGATGTGGGCGTTCAGCAGTTTCAGCGCCTTCGCCTGGTCGCGCGCCTCGCACAGCTCGATCAGTTTGATGTGCTCCTGGTGCGCGCGGCGCCGGTTGGCTTCCGTCAGCGACAGCTGGATGCGCACGTAGCGGTCGAGGTTGTCGTGGACCTTGCGCACGAAGTCGAGCGTGATGGGCCGGTTGGCCGCGGAATACAGCTCTTCGTGCAGTTTCCAGTTGAGCTCGCCCCAGCGGGCCGGCGGTGCGCTATCCATGCGCTCGACGATCTTGCGCGCGCGGACGATGGCCTCGGGCGTGATGTTGACGATGGACCGGCGCAGCAGGTCCACTTCGAGGGTGGCGCGGATGTCGAAGTATTCCTCGATCTCGGCCGACGACAGCCGCGTCACCACCGCGCCCTTGTACGGGACGTTCGTGACCAGGCCTTCGGACTCGAGCTGCTGGAACGCCGCGCGCACGGGGATGTGGCTGACGCCGAGGCGCTTGGCCACTTCCTCCTGGCGCAGTTGATGTCCCTGCGTGTAGGTATTCGAAATGATGAGCTCGCGCAGCGTGTCCGCCACCTGCGCGGAGAGCGACCTGCGCTCCACTCCTATCGTCCTTGCCATCTGGTCCTTGCCATCCGGGCTGTCGCACCGCGCGGAAAGGTTCGCGCCGCGAAATTATGCCGCATCGCCCCAGCAGCGCGCGTTCAGCTTCAAACGGAGGCCGGATTCATTGTTCACACAGACGAAATACTATATATTCTTCGCCAGGCCGCTCGGACGAGTCTGGATCGTGTGCGTTGCAGTCTCCCTGGCACACGAGGGATACGGGGCGGCGACTTGGGGCCGCCCCGTATCTTTTTCCCGGTGCAGATGTCGTGACGAAGACCCGATGAGCGATGCCGTGAAAATCCTGCTCGGTGCGCTGGCCGCGCTCAGCCTGTTCTACGTGGCGCGCTGGTACTTTCTCGCGCGGCGGCGCACCCGCGAATCGACTGCCGTGCCGGGCGCCACACACGCCGCGCTCGGCTTCGTCACCAACTTCTTCGACACGCTCGGTGTCGGCTCATTCGCCCCCACCACCTCCGTATTCAAGCTGTTCCGCATGGTCGAAGACGAACGCATCCCGGGCACGCTGAATGCCGGACATGCGTTGCCCACGGTGACGCAGGCGCTCATCTTCATCATCGCGGTGGACATCGACCCCACGACCCTGGTCACGATGATCATCGCGTCGATGCTGGGAGCGTGGCTCGGCGCCGGCACCGTGGCGCGCCTGCCGCGCCGCGCGATCCAGCTCGGCATGGGCGTCGCGCTGCTGGTCGCCGCCGGATTGTTCGTCGCGGCGAACCTCAAGCTCATTCCGGGCGGCGCAGATGCGCTGAAGCTCGACGGCCCGCTGCTCGCGGTCGCGATCGGCGTGAATTTCCTGCTCGGCGCATTGATGACGCTCGGCGTGGGGCTGTACGCGCCCTGCCTGATCCTCGTCAGCCTGCTCGGCATGAATCCGCTGGCCGCGTTTCCCATCATGATGGGCTCATGCGCCTTCCTCATGCCGGTCGCCGGCCTGCGGTTCATCGCCGCGGATCGCTACGACCTGCGGGCCGCGCTCGGGCTCGCGCTCGGCGGCATACCGGGCGTGCTGATCGCGGCCTTCATCGTCAAAGACCTGCCCATCGTCTGGCTGCGCTGGCTGGTGGTGGTGGTGGTGTCGTACGCGGCGGTGTCGATGCTGCGCGCCGCGCGCAATGCGGACGGCGCCTCGAAGCCGGCCGGCGCGGCCGGGCCCTGACTAGCTACCGCGTGAAGCGCTCGATGGCGAACGGCGCGAGCTCGACGGACGGCGGACGGCCGGCAACCAGCGCGGCCATGCACTCCGCGGTGATCGCCGCCAGCGTGAGGCCGATGTGCTGATGTCCGAAGGCGTAGAACAGGTTTGGCAGGGCGGCCAGCCGGCCGATGGCCGGAAGATAGTCCGGCAACACCGGTCGCGGCCCGACCCAGGCCGGCACCGCGCTGTCGACCGTGTAACCCAGGGCGCCGAGGGTCGCACACAGACGCGCGCCCTTGCGCGGATCCGCGGGCGCTTCGGGCGGCTGGAACTCCATGAAGCTCGAAGCGCGCAGACGTCCGGTCATCGGCGTGACGAGGACGCTGCGATCGCAGTAGAGCACCGGCGCGTCGACGAGCGGCGCGTGACGCGGCATCTCGACGTGATAGCCGCGAGCCGCCTCGAGCGGCACGCCGGCACCCCACTTCTTCGGCAGCAGCGGCGCGAGCAGCCGCGCCGACCAGGCGCCGGCGCACACCACCAGCGCGTCGGCCGTGATGGTGTCGACATCGGTCTCGATGGCGAACGCGGCGCCGTCGCGGCGCAGCGCACGCACTTCGCGCCGCATCGGCAAGGCGCCGCAGTCCGTGGCCGCGGCCGCGAACGCGCGTACCACTTCCAGCGGGTCGACGACGTGCGCGCAGCCGGGAAACCACAGCCCGGAGCTCTGGGCGGCGCCCGCGGTCCGGCGCACGGCGGCCAGCAGCTCCTGTGGCGCGGGCTCGGTGCGCACGTCGAGGCGCCGCATGATGTCGGCCTGGGCGCGCGCGCGGCTCGCGCCGTGCCCACCCAGCCACACCTCGTAGTGTCCGTTGCGCTTGAGCAGGTCGCGACGGCGCATGTCGCCGAGCAGCCGATCGAGCGCTCTCACCGATTCGCGCACCAGCGGCGCCAGGAACCGCGTGTGCCGCTCGCGCCTGAATGCCGCGACGGAAAAGCGCGCCGCCCACGGCAGGAACGCCGGCAGGCGCCGCAGCGGGATCTCCACCGGTCCACCGAACCCCGTGAGCTCGCGCCAGAAGCCGAACAGCAGCGCGCGCGAAGGCAGCGGCTCGAGCAGCTCGGCCGCGATGTGGCCCGCGTTGCCGAAACTGGCGCCCGCGATGCCCGGATCCGCGCGATCGACGAGCACCACGCGCTGGCCCTCGCGCGCGAGCGTGTATGCGATGGCGCTGCCGATCACTCCGGCGCCGATCACCGCGATGGCGTGCTGGGAATGCATTCGACTACCGTATAGCAATGAACCGGATTCGCGTCATCGACTCACATACCGGCGGGGAGCCCACGCGTCTGGTGCTCGAGGGCGGGCCGGAGCTGGGCGCAGGTCCGCTCGCCGAGCGTGCCGAAGTGTTTCGCGCGCGTTTCGACCCGTACCGTTCGGCGATCGTGAACGAGCCGCGCGGCTCGGACGTGATGGTGGGCGCGCTGCTATGCCGTCCGCACCGCGCCGATTGCCAGCTCGGTGTCATCTTCTTCAACAACGTCGGCTATCTCGGCATGTGCGGTCACGGCACCATCGGGCTCGTCGCCTCGCTGGCGCAGACCGGGCAGCTCGCGCCCGGTGTCGTGCGCATCGACACTACCGTGGGGCCCGTCGAGGCCGAGCTGCATGCCGACGGTTCCGTGAGCGTCGCCAACGTCGCGAGCTTTCGGCGCGACAGGCAGGCCGTGTTCGAGGTGCCGGGCGCGGGTGCCGTCACGGGCGACATCGCATGGGGCGGCAACTGGTTCTTCCTGGCACGTCACGAGCGCGCGCTGGAATTGCGCGACGTCGAATCGCTCACCGATCTCACCTGGCGCATCCGCCAGGCGATCAACGCGCAGGGCCACCCCGAAGTGGACCACGTCGAATTGTTTGCCGACTCACCGCGCGCCGATTCGCGCAACTTCGTGCTGTGTCCCGGCAAGGCTTACGACCGCTCGCCCTGCGGCACCGGCACCAGCGCCAAGCTGGCCTGCCTGGCCGCCGACGGCGCGCTCGCCGAAGGGGAGATATGGACCCAGGAGAGCATCATTGGCAGCACCTTCCGTGCCCGCTACCGCTGGCTGGACCGCGCCAGGGGAGAGATCGCGCCCATCATCACTGGCAGCGCCCACGTGACCGCGGAGAGCACGCTGCGGCTCGAGGCCGGCGACCCCTTCCAATGGGGGATTCGCGCCTGACGATTGCCTGCACATTCCGCGCCTTGAGTTGCAAATAAGAATTCTTCTCATGTAGCTTTCGCGTTCCGCATCGGATGCCGGATCGCCAACATGTCGAGTCGAATACCGCCGTTCCTCCTGCCGCGCCTGCGCGTGGCCGGCGTGCGGGCATGAGCCGTGCAGTCCGATGAGCTCCCGCCGGCGCATGCAGCTGTACCGCACCATGCACCTGTGGCACTGGATCAGTGCCGCGGTGTGCCTGACGGCGCTGCTGCTGTTCACCATCACGGGAATCACGCTGAACCACGCCGGCGCGATCGGCGCGCAGCCCGTGGTGACGAGCCGGCAGGCGCAGCTCCCGGACGCGCTGCGCGCCGCGCTCGCGCCCGATGCGCCCACGGGCGACGCGGTGCCCGGCGCGCTGGCGGATTGGATGGAGCGGGAGCTCGGCGTGCGCGCCACGCGCGCCACGGCCGAGTGGTCGGACGAGGAGCTCTATCTATCCGCGCCCGGCCCGGGACGCGACGCATGGGTGTCGATCGACCGCGCCACGGGCGCGGCGAAGTCGGAGAGCACCGATCGCGGCTGGGTCGCGTATTTCAACGACCTGCACAAGGGCCGCAACACCGGCATCACGTGGGTCGTGTTCATCGACGTGGTGGCGGCCGCGTGCCTGTTCTTCGCGCTCACCGGCCTCGTGCTGCTGATCGTCCAGGCGCGCCAGCGGCGCTCCACCTGGCCGCTGGTGACCGGCGGCGTCGTGCTGGTGTTCGGCCTCATGATCTTCCTCGCGCATTGAAGTAGTTAGTTGCACAACCGTCCAGTGGAGTTCCAGCAATGATTCGCAAGCTCAATCTCGCGTGGCTCGTCGGGCTGCTCGCCGCCACCGGCGCCACCGCCGCGGACCTCAGCCTCAATGTCGAGCTCCCGCAGCTGCCCGTGGCCGAATACCACCGGCCCTACGTCGCCGTCTGGATAGAGGACGGGAGCCAGGCCATCGCCGCCAATCTCGCGGTCTGGTACCAGCTGCGCGGGGACCACACCAAGTGGCTGCCGGACCTGCGCCAATGGTGGCGGCGCGGCGGCCGCGACCTCAAGGTGCCGGTGGACGGCCTCACCGGCGCGACCCGTCCGGTGGGCCAGCACATCCTGAAGTTCGACGCCGCGCAGCCGCCGCTGGCGACGCTGCCCCCGGGCCAGTATTCGCTGGTCGTCGAGGCGGTACGCGAGGTCGGCGGGCGCGAGGCGGTGCGCATTCCATTCGCCTGGCCCATCAAGTCCGCGCAGCGCGGCTCGGCCAGCGGCAAGTCGGAGCTCGGCGCGGTCGCGCTGACGCTCAATCCCTGATTGTTAGGAGCACGCATGAAAACCTCAACGTACGCGCTGCTGCTGCTCGCGCTGGTTCCAACCGCGCACGCGGCGCGCGCCTGGCTGCTGCCGGGACAGACCATCGTCGCGCGCAACGGCGGCTGGGTGACGGTCGACGGCGCGATGTCGGATGACCTGTTCTCGTTCAACCAGGGCGCCTTGATCATCGATGCGCTGGCAATCACGGGACCCGACGGCGCGCTGGTGACGCCGCAGAACGTCGCCAAGGGCAAGACGCGCTCGAGCTTCGACCTCGAGCTGCGGCAGCCGGGCACGTACCGCGTCGCGGTCGCCGACGACGTCGTGGTGGCGCGCTGGGAGGAGGGCGGCAAGCCCGCACGCTGGCGCGGTACACCCGCCGAAATGGCGGCCAACATCCCCGCGGGCGCCGCGCAGCTCGAAGTCGAGCAGTTGCTGCGGCGGGTGGAGACCTTCGTGACGGTCGGCGCGCCGTCGCCGCTCAAGCCTTCGGGCAAGGGTCTCGAGCTCGTGTCCGAGAAACATCCCAACGACCTGTACGCCGGCGAGGCGGCGAAGCTGCGTATCCTGCTCGACGGCAAGCCCGCGGCGGGCCTCGAGGTGGAGATCGTGGCGGGCGGCACCCGCTATCGCAACACGCCGGATGAAATCAAGCTCAAGACCGACAAGGAAGGTCTCGTCACCGTCACCTGGCCCGCGGCCGGCATGTACTGGGTGGACGTGGGCATCGAGGACGAGAACGCCGCCGTGCCGAACGTCAAGAAGCGCCGCGTGTCGTACAACGCCACCTTCGAAGTGCTGCCGCAGTAGTTTGATTCGGCGCGGCCTCATCGCCCTCGCGGCGCTGGGCGCGCTGCTCGCGGGCTGCGCCACGCCGCCGCCGGCGCGGGAAACCCTGCTCCAGGGCACGACGATGGGCAGCGCGTGGACGATCAAGATCGCGGGCGTGCCGCCGCAGTCCGCGCCCGGCCTCGAGCGCGGCGCGCAGGCGGCGTTCGAGGCGGTGAATCAGGCGTTGTCGACGTATCGGGCGGACTCGGCGCTGAGCCGCTTCAACGCCGACGACCGCGGCGAGTGGGTGGACGTCGACCCCGAGCTCGCCGTGGTGCTGGCCTACGCGCTCGGCTTGGGTGAGGCCAGCGGCGGCGCCTACGACGTCACGGTGGGTCCGCTCGTGAACCTCTGGGGTTTCGGCCCCGACCCGGCCCGGGACGCCGCGCCGGATGCGCAGCAGATCGAGGCGGCCCGCGCGCGTGTCGGCTGGCGCAAGGTCGAGGTGGACGTGGCCAATGCGCGCGCCCGCAAGGCACCCGGCGTGCGCATCGATCTGTCCTCGCTCGGCAAGGGCCGCGGCGTCGACCGCGCGGCCGCGTACCTGGACTCCGCGGGCGTCTCCAACTACTTGATCGATCTGTCGGGCAAGCTGCGGGCGCGCGGCCGCAATGCGCGGCGCGCGCCGTGGCGCGTGGCAGTGGAGCGGCCGGGCGCGGACGATCCATCCGGCGCGCCGCGCATCGTGCCGGCGGTCGTCACCCTGCACGACGCCGCGATCGCGACGGCGGGGGACTATCGCCGCTACTTCGAATCCGGCGGGCAGCACTTCTCGCACATCATCGATCCGCGCAGCGGGCGTCCGGTCACGCACGCCACGGTGTCCGCGACGGCGCTGGGCACGGACTGCATGCACGCCGACGCGCTGGCGACGGTGTTCATGGCTATGCCCCCGGAAGACGCGCTGCGGCTCGCCAATTCCACCGGCACCGCGGCGCTGCTGATCGCGCGCGCCGGAGCGTCCGGGGACGACCTGCGCCTGGTGCGCAGCGCGGCCTGGCGCGACACCGCTCCTTGACGCCGCTGTAGGCCTGCGCCTGCGCGCGGCGCCGAAGGCCGCCGACAGGCGTGCCGGTTTGCCAGGCCGGCCGCTGGTGCAGAATTTCGCGGATGAAGGCGCGACGCTCGTTGTGGCACATCCTGCGCGGCACCACCGACAACTGGCTGTCGGATCAGGCGTCGAGCATCGCCGCGGCGCTGGCGTTCTACTGCGCGTTCTCGCTGGCGCCGCTGCTCATCATCATCGTGACCATCGCGGGGTGGATCGTCGGCACCGAGCTCGCCTATTCGTACCTCGACTCGCAGGTGACGCTGCTGTTCGGCCCGCAGAGCGCCAAGCTCATCATGGAAGCGATGCAGAGTGCGCAGTCGCAGGAAGGCGTGTGGGCGACGGTGGTCAGCGTCGTGATGCTCATGGTGGGCGCGAGCACCGTGTTCGCCGCGCTCGAAAGCGCCCTGCAGCAGATCTGGGGCGGGTGGGAGTCGCTGCCGCGCGGCTGGCGTGCCTTCGTGCGCGCGCGCCTGGTTTCGTTCGGCTTCATCCTCGCGATCGGCTTCCTGCTGCTCGTGTCGCTCACGCTCACCACCGCGCTGTCGGCGCTGCGCGGCTACGCGCTGCGCCACTTCGAAGGCTGGGTCGGCCTGTTCGCCTCGATGGATTTCCTGCTGTCCATAGGGCTCGGCACCGGCCTCGTCGCGCTGATGTATCGCTATCTGCCCGCGCGGCGGCTGGCGTGGAAGCCCGTGCTCATCGGCGCGCTGGCGACCGCGCTGCTGTTCCACCTCGGGCGCTGGGCGATCGGCCTGTACCTGGGACGGGCCACGCAGCCGACGGCCTACGGCGCCGCGGCTTCGTTCGCCGCGCTGCTGCTGTGGCTGTACTACTCGGCGCAGATCTTCCTGTTCGGAGCCGAGTTCACGGCCTGTCTCGGCCAGTCGCGCCAGCCGAAGCCGCTGGTGCCGGCAGCGCCGCCTGCCGGCCCGCGAAGGTAGTTAGACCGCCGCTCGGTGAGCGGTTTTTTGAGGTCCGGCGTCGCGGTAACCGGTGGACAACGCGTCGCCAGGCCGGACGGGTCGTCAAATTCGCTCACGCCCGGGCGAAATTGCCGGAAAACATTGCATTGGTAGCGCTAACGCGGTCTATTCCGCCCAGCGGATCGAAGTCGGGGACTTC
Organism: Steroidobacteraceae bacterium; assembly: GCA_044871085.1. GTDB lineage: Bacteria > Pseudomonadota > Gammaproteobacteria > Steroidobacterales > Steroidobacteraceae > CADEED01. The sequence goes on from JBIOZI010000007.1 coordinate 12,996, forward strand.
CGCTCCAGGCGCCAACAACCAATGATTTTCGAAGGGGGCATCATGCACTCGACTCTCGTGGCGAGCCGTTCCGGCTCGCGCAGCGCGCGCGCGCTCGCCATCTCGACCATTGCCCTGGCCGCCGGCCAATCGGCCGTGGCGCAGGAAGCCAATCCGCCCGCTGCCGAAGCGGACGCCGAGATCGTCGTCACCGGCTCGCGCATCGCGCGGGACGTGACGGATGCGTCGACGCCGCTCGCCATCATCGACGCCGAGGAGATCAAGCTCTCGGGCGCGACCACGGTGGACAAGGTACTCGGGGATTCGCCGCAGTTCGTGCAGGCCACCAACGGTGGCGCGACGGCCAACACCGTGCCCGCGGGCTCCGCTGCCGGCGCGGCCTACGCCAACCTGCGCGGCTTCGGCCCCACGCGCAACCTGACGCTGGTCAACGGCCGGCGCTTCGCGATCTTCGGGCCCGAGCAGATCACCGACCTCAACACCATACCGACCGCGCTCATCGGGCGCACCGAAGTCGTCACCGGCGGATCGTCCGCGGTCTACGGCTCCGATGCCATCACGGGTGTCGTCAACTTCATCATGAAGGAGGACTTCGAAGGCGTGCAGGTCGGTGCGCGCTACGGCTTCGACAGTTCCACGAGCACGCCGACCCGGAACTTCGATCTGACGTTCGGCGGCAACTTCGCGGAAGGCCGCGGCAACGCGGTGATCTCGCTGAACTACTACAACCGCGAGGGCTTCACCCGCGCGGATCGCGGCGACTGGGCGGAGCTGCCCTATGGCGAGGCCTGTGTCACGCAGGAATCGTGGAGCGCGACGCTGGTCGGCGTCGCGAACGGCGCGTCGGCGGCCAACTGCGCGACCTCGGGCGGCAGGATGGGCTTCGTGTTCTCCGGCAGCGGCGACATTCCGAGCGGGCGCTTCGTGCTCACACCGGCGCAGCTCGCGAATGCGAACGTGCAGACCGCGCTGACCGCCGCGGGGCTCACCGGCATCAACCCCAACGGCTTCACGTTCGACGCCGCAGGCACCACGGCGCGCCTCACCCAGCGTCCGGCCGACGACTTCAACCTGACGCTCTTCAACTATCTACAGGTGCCGCAGGAGCGGTGGATGCTCAACGCGTTCACGCACTTCGACTTCGACGACCACGCCACCGGCTACCTCGAGGCGCATTTCAGCAACAACCGCGTCGACCAGCAGCTCACGCAGGCCAACATCGGCGGCGACTTCCTGTTCGACGTCAACAACCCGTACCTCGATCCGGAAATGCAGACCCTGCTGCTGCGCCTGGACCAGGCGGAGACCGGCCCGCGAACCATCCAGCAGGGTCCGATCGCGTACACGACCACGCCCAACGACGGCCGCGCCATCCTGACGGCCGGACGCCGGCTCGTGGAGCTGCCCTTCCGGCACAACGTCGACGACCACAACGTGTGGCGCACGGCGCTCGGAGTGCGTGGTGACATCGGCAGCGTGTCCGATCGCTTCCTGCGCAAGCTGACCTACGACGTCTACTACACGTTCGCCCGCTCGGAGGACAGCAGTCGCCAGGAAGGCAGCGCGTCGCGCAGCCGGTACGCGGCCGCGCTGCTGTCCGCGAACGGCGCCGCGCCGGTGGCGAACATCTTCGGCGTGAACCTCAGCGAGGCCGCGGTGAACGCCATCAAGATCAACGCGACGAACGTGACGAACGCGGAGCAGCAGGTGGCGGCGGCGACGCTCGGCGGCGAGGCGCTCGAGCTGCCGGCCGGCGCGGTGGGATTCTCCGTGGGCGTCGAGTGGCGCACGGCGGAGGCGCAGTTCGTCCCCGACGAATTCCTGCGCTCGGGTGACGTGGTCGGCTTCAACCCCGGCCTGCCGACGGCCGGCGACGTGACGTCGCGCGACGTGTTCGCCGAGGTGCGCGTGCCGATACTGGCGGAGCTTCCGGCCGTCCAGGCGCTGAACGCCAATGGCGGCTTTCGCAGCTCGGACTACGACCTCGAGGGCGTGGGTCGCGTGTCCAGCTATCTCTACGGACTCGACTGGCGCCTCAACGACACGCTGGCCTTCCGCGGGCAGTTCCAGCGCGCGATCCGCGCGCCCAACATCGGCGACCTGTTCGGCGGGCTGCAGCTCAATTTCTCGACGCTCACGGACCCCTGCTCGAGCCGCAACACGACGAACCGCACGCCGGCCGTCGAGCAGCTGTGCATCGCGACGGGCGTGCCCGCGGGCTCGGTGTTCACGACGGGCATCCAGCCCGACAACATCATCCCGAACCGCTCGGGCGGCAATCCGGAGCTGGCGGAGGAGAGCTCGGATACGCGCACCATCGGCATCGTGTTCACGCCGTCGTTCGTGCCGGGTCTCGCGGTGACGGTCGACTATTTCGACATTTCGCTCGACGGTGCCATTGCGCAGCTCGGGGGCGGCGCGCAGAACGCGCTGAATCTCTGCTATCTCACCGTGCAGGACGCGGACAGCGATTTCTGCCGCGCGGTGCACCGCAACCCGGCCACGGGCGCGATCACGGTGCCGTACTCGCTCGACGTACTGCAGGCGAACATCGGTGCGCTCGAGACGAAGGGCATCGACCTGCAGGCGCGCTATGGTTTGGACGTGGGCGCGAGCCATTTCGACGTGAGCACGCTGTGGACGCGCACGGACGAGTTCACGGTGACGCCGATGCAGGCGGTGCCCGAGAACAAGAACCGCTGCGTTGGCGCCTACGGGTCGACCTGCGGTGAGCCCATCCCCGAATTCAAAGGGGTCACGCGCTTCACGTGGACGCTCGACGACCTGTCGGTGAGCATGCGTCATCGCTTCATCGACAGCGTGACCACCGACCGGTACGTGCTGCCGAAGACTGCCGGAGCGCCGGTCGTGCCGGCGCTCGCGACGTTCACGAACGGCAAGTTCGACGCGCAGAGCTACATCGATCTGTCGTTCACGTATGACATCGGCGAGAAGGTCGAGGTGTACGGCGGCGCCAACAATGTGTTCGACGAGGATCCGCCGATCGTCGCGGGCTTCGGCGGCTACGGCAATACTTTCCCCGCGACGTACGACTACGCCGGTGTCACTTTCTTCGTCGGCGTGAACGTGAAGACGTTCTGATCCCGGCGGTGCGAGGCCGCGGCGCGGCGACTAGCAGGTTGTTGAAAAAGTCCATCCTGGACTTTTTCAACGTCGCTTGCGAAAGGCGTGACTTTCGCTGCGCTCCCGAAATCAAGCAGATAGGAATCTGCTCGATTTCGCCGGGCCATCCGTGGCCTGGACGCAGGCTGTTTTTCAACAGCCTGCTAGCCGCGCTTGATGGTGAATCTGCCGAACGCGACGCCCAGGTCCCAGCCGCGGCCGGTGCCGCTCAGCGCCAGTGACACCTCGCCCTTGGTCATGACGCGTGCTTCGGAGGACTTCACCGCGCCGGCATGCGCCTCGGCGGCGGCGTAGGAGCCGAACAGCTCGTCCACGCTCTTGATGCCCGAGAATTCGCCGACGCCGTTTTCGATGGAGGATTTACCGGCGGTGAGGCCGCCGCCGCGCGCCTCGAGCTTCACCGGGATCGACTGGCCGTTGTTGCAGGTAATGGTGCCCTTGCCGCTGGCGCGCTTGTAGAAGGCGGACCAGCCACTCATCGAGAACTTCATCTTGCAGTCGATGTCGGCGGCGGCCGCGGCGTTGCCGAGCGATGCGGCGACGATCAGGCCGGTGGCGATGAGCAGACGGACTCGAGGCAGACGCGTTGAGGTTTTCATGGGCCGGCAACGTACCGGGCACCGCAGGCCAAGGCAATTCGCCGTCCGCCGCCGGAATGCGTCGGTGAAAATCCCCGCAAGATGTTAGCGATAACATGGTCCAACTGACGGGTTTTGCACGCTCCCGGCGCAAAAATACGATCTCTGTCGTGTTTTACGGGTTTCCGTGATAAAAAGTGATCCGAGTTGAGCGTGTATGCGCAGTGTTGATCGGATGTGAATGCATACGCCTAGCTCAAGATCATGCGGGTCCGGCATTCATGCGGGGCCCGATCGAGTCCGAGAAGTGCACCTTGTCCGCGCTCTGTGCACTTTTCGACATCGGAGCGCCGCTAGCACCCCTTCGCTGGCGGCGCTCCAACTTCACCTCAGATGAGCTGCTGCGAAGCCCCCCACTGACTTCGCCGACAGCGTGCGGGCTGCAGCGGCGCTAGCCGTTTACCAGGATGTCGCGGCTGACTTTGCCCACGTCGTTCGCGCCCGTGAGCGCGAGGCTGACGGCGAGCTCCTTGCGGATGATGTCGAGCAGCAGCGAGACGCCGGCTTCGCCGCGCGCCGCAAGCGCATAGAGGAAGGCCTTGCCGACCAGGCAGCCCTTGGCTCCCAGCGCCAGGGCCCGCAGCACGTCCTGACCCGAGCGCACGCCGCCGTCGAACAACACGTCGCAGCGGCCGGCGACCGCCTCGACGACGCCGGGCAGCGCGGAGATGGTCGAGCGCGTGCCATCGAGCTGCCGTCCACCGTGATTCGAAACGCCGATGGCATCGACGCCGTGCTCGCAGGCGAGCCGGGCGTCCTCGGCATCGAGAATGCCCTTGATGAGCAGCTTGCGCGGCCAGCGCTCGCGCACCCAGGCCAGGTCTTTCCAGGTGACCGTGGGATCGAACTGCTGTCCTATCCACTCGGACAGGGTCTTCAAACCGCCCGTGCCCTTCATGCGCGCTTCGAGATTGCCGAACGTGCGCCGCTTGCCGGTGAGCACCTTGAGCGCCCAGGTGGGCCGCATCGCCACCTCGAACGCGTTGCGCAGCGTGAGCCGGGGCGGAATCGAAAGCCCGTTCTTGGGATCGCGGCGCCGCAGGCCCTGCACGGGCATGTCCACCGTGAGCACGAGGGTCGAGCAGTTGGCCGCGAGCGCGCGCTCCATGAGTTCCGCGTTGAACCCGCGATCGCGCATGAGATAGAGCTGGAACCAGAACGGCTTGGTGACCGCGCCGCGCACGTCTTCGATGGAGCAGATGGACATGGTCGAGAGGCAGAACGGCACACCGTATGCCTGCGCCGCGCGCGCCCCGAGCATCTCGCCGTTGGCGTGAAACAGCCCGGTGAGGCCGGTGGGACCGATGCCCACGGGAATGCTCCAGGGCTCTCCCATGACGGTGGTGGAGAGCTGCTGCTTCGAGACGTCGACCATGACCCGCTGGCGGAACTGCAGCGCCGCGAGATCGGCGAGATTGCGATTGAACGTGACCTCGTCGTACGAGCCGCGATCGGCGTACTCGAAGATGGCGCGCGGCACCCGCCGCCGCGCTTCCTGCCGGAGATCCTCGATGCTATTCAGCACAGTCATGAATCAATATTTCATGTACGCCGCCGCTTCGGCGGCGTTAGGAGTGGGGCACGAGCCCGGGAGAGGGCGCGAGCCCCTGACTACACTATGCCACCACCGAGGCTCGGTTTGCCCGGCCGATTCCTGTCGCATTCCGCGCGATATCCGCTCTTGCGATACGCGCCGACGGGATCCAAGGCCGCGCCTTTTTGCACGCGCGCCTGCTGCAGGATGGGCGTGACGTCGGTGGTGAAGCCGCGCTTCAACGTCTGCGCGGCCATCAGCACGTCGTTGCCGATGCGGTACTCGTGCAGCGCGGCGCGCTCGACGATCAGCGCCTGCGCATACGCGCGCTGCAGCTCGATCGCGCTCGTCATGAGGCTCTCGATGGGGTCCGTGACGTTGTGCGACTGGTCGAGCATGTGCGCCGGGCGGAAGTCGGGCGCCTTGGCGAGCTCCGCTTCGACCAGCTCGTTGAACACGAGGAACAGGCGGAACGGCTCGATGGCGCCGGCGTCGAGATCGTCGTCGCCATACTTCGAATCGTTGAAGTGGAAGCCGCCGAGACGCCGGGCGTGCACCAGCCGCGCGACGATCATCTCGATGTTGACGTTGGGCGCGTGGTGCCCGAGGTCCACCAGGCAGAAAGCCTTCGGTCCGAGCGTCTGCGCGGCCATCAGCGAGCTGCCCCAGTCCTGGATGACGGTGGCGTAGAACGCCGGCTCGTACATCTTGTGCTCGATGAACATCCGCCAGTCGTCGGGCAGCGCGCGATAGATGTCCGCGGTGGATTCCAGATAGCGCACGAACGCGCGGCCGAGATGCGATTGCCCGGGGAAGTTGGCACCGTCACCGATCCACACCGTGAGCGCCTTCGAGCCCAGCGCCTTGCCGGCCTCGATGCAGTCGAGGTTGTGCGCCACGGCCTGCGCGCGCACCGCGGGGTCGGTGTGCGTCAAACTACCGAATTTGTACGACAGCTTCTGGCCGGCCTGGTCCTGGAAGGTGTTCGAGTTCATCGCGTCGAACCCGAGCCCGAGCGCCGCGCCACGCTCGCGCAATGCCCGGTAGTCGTCGGTGCGGTCCCAGGGTATGTGCAGCGACACCGTCGGGGTGGCGCCGGTCAGCTTGTGGATGACGGCGCAGTCCTCGAGCTTCTCGAACACGTTGCGCGGCTCGCCGGGCCCCGGGAAGCGGCCGAAGCGCGTGCCGCCGGTGCCCACGCCCCAGGAGGGAATCGCCACCTTGAAGCCCGCGACCTGGCGCGTGATTTCGTCGATCTTGATGCCGCGGCGTTCGAGCTGCGCACCGAGGTGCGCGTAGTCGCTGGCGAGCGTGGCGGCGTGCGGCTGGTTGGCCGACGCGATGTAATTCGCATCGCGCGGATCGGCGAAGGCCATGGTATTCCCCTGCAGAAACTGATTAACGCGTGAACGCAGCCGCGTTGCCGGCGTCGACGTTCACGATGTTGCCGGTCGACTTGGCGGATCGCTCCGAGGCGAAGAATGCCACCGCCTCGGCCACGTCTTCCGGATAGACGCTGCGCTTGAGCAGCGAGCGTTCGCGGTAGACGGTCTCGAGATTGTCGACACTGGTCTTGTTCTGCGCCGCGCGCTGCGTGGCCCATTCGCCCTGCCAGATGCGCGAGCCGCGCAGCACGGCGTCCGGGTTCACGACGTTCACGCGGATGCCGAGCGGTGCGCCCTCGAGCGCGAGGCAGCGCGCGAGGTGCAGCTCGGCGGCCTTGGCCGTGCAATACGCGGCGGCGCCCGGCGAGGCGGCCAGCGCGTTCTTCGAGCCGATGAATACGATGGATCCGCCGATGCCCTGCAGCTTCAGCAGCTGGAACGCCTGGCGCGCGATCAGGAAGTAGCCGGTGGCCAGGATGTCCATGTTCCGCTGCCACAGCGCGAGCGTCGTGTCTTCGACCGGCGCGGCGGAGGCGATGCCGGCATTCGAGATGCACACGTCGACGCCGCCGAATTTCCACGAGCTGTCGCGGAAGGCCGCGGACACCGCGTCCTCGCGCGTGACGTCCACCCATGAGCTGGCTACGACGTCGCTGCCATACTTCTTCTTGAGATCGGTTTCCGCGCCCGCGAGCGCCTCGCGGTCGATGTCGCAAATGACGACGCAGGCGCCTTCATCCATGAGCCGCCGCGCGGTCGCGAGGCCGATGCCGCCGGCACCGCCGGTGATGAGCGCCACGCGCCCGGCCAGGGCCTTGGGCTTGGGCATGCGCTGCAGCTTGGCTTCTTCGAGCAGCCAGTACTCGATGTCGAAGGCCTCCTGCTCGGGCAGGCCGCGGTAGGTGGACACGCTGGCGGCGCCGCGCATCACGTTGATGGCGTTCACGTAGAACTCGCCCGCGATGCGCGCGGTGGCCTTGTCGGCGGCAAAAGTGATCATGCCGACGCCCGGCACCAGGTAGACCACCGGGTTCGCGTCGCGCATCTTCGGCGAGTCGGGGCGCTTGCAGCGGTCGTAGTAACCCGCGTATTTCTCGCGATAGGCCGCGATGGCCGGCTTCACGCGCGCCGCGATGTCGGCGACGGAATCCTTGGCGGGGTCGAACGGCAGCACGAGCGGCCAGATCTTGGTGCGCAGGAAGTGATCGGGGCAGGAGGTGCCGAGCGCGGCCAGCGCGCCGAGCTTCTCGCCACCGACGAAGTCGAGCACAGTCTCGCTGTCGTCGAAGTGGCCGACCTTCAATACCGGTGTGACGCCCTCCGGCGCGGTCGAGATGGCGCCGCGGATGGTCGGCATGATGCCGGCGGCAATTTCACGGCGGCGGTCGATGGTGAGCGGCGGCGCGACGACCGAACCGAAGGGACGCTTGCCGCGGCTCTTTTCCGCCAACCAGAGCGTCGCCTTGTTGATGATGTCGAGCGTGGTCTCGTAGCAGGCCTTGGACGTGTCGGCCCAGGTGAACAGGCCGTGGGCTTCGAGCACCGCGCCCTTCAATTTCGGATTCTTCTGCGTGAGCTCGCGCAGCTTCAGGCCGAGGTCATATCCCGGGCGCACCCAGGGCACCCAGCCGATCTCGGCGCCGAAGATTTCCTCGGTGAGCTTCTTCGAATCGGCGGAGGCGGCGATGGCGATCAGCGCGTCCGGGTGCATGTGGTCGACGTGCGCGCGGTTGATCAGGCCATGAAGCGGCGTGTCGATGCTCGCGGCGCGCGGATTCAGGTTGAACGCTGAGTGCGCGTACAGCGGCACGAGCACGGCGTCGTTGTCGGTGCCGGCACGGTAGAACTTCTCGAGGCCGAGAAACTTCTCCATATAGAGAGTGGAGAAGCCGTCGAGCTTCATGGTGCCGAGGTCGCCGCCGGAGCCCTTGACCCACAACACGTCCACTTCCTGGCCGGTGAGCGGATCCTTCTCCCGGATCTTCGCGGAGGTGTTGCCGCCGCCAAAGTTGGTGATGCGCTTGTCGCTGCCCAGAAGATTGGAGCGATAGAGCAGCAATTCGGAGGGCGAAAGCCGGGACGCATGGGCGTCGTCCCAACGGTTTTCGATTTCCAGACTGGCCTGGGGCGCGATCTGAACCACACTCATCCAAATTCTCCGGTCGGCAGGCGCTAAAGTACGCATCCTGCTCGCTGTTCTAGCGGGAAGGCTGTTTATCATACGAAGCCGTCATATACAATCAATCACGTTCAGAATCGATCACGGCTTCCGGTTGGGGTGTCGAAATGCTGGAAAAAGAACGTCATAACCTGATTTTGAAGCTCGTCGACGAGCGCTCCATCGTCAGCGTCGGCGACCTGCTCGACCTGCTGGGAGCTTCCGAGGCCACGATCCGCCGCGACATCAACGCGCTCGCCGAGAGAGGCGAGGTGAAGCGCATTCGCGGCGGCGCCGAGGCGGTACGTCCACGGCATCAACCCCATCTGGTTGGAATGCCGTTCGCGATGAGCCAGGACGTGAGTGTGCCCCAGAAGCGTGCGATCGCGCGCGCCGCGGCGGAGCTCATCGAGCCCGGAGAAAGTATCATCATCAATGGCGGCACCACCACCTTCGCGCTGGTCGAGTTCCTGCAGAACTCCGACCTCGACATCCTCACCAATTCATTCCCGATCGCCGCGAAGCTGTTCGCCACCAGCCGCAACCGCATCACCCTGCCGGGCGGCACCATCTTCCGCGAGCAGAACATCGTGCTCTCGCCGTTCGAGAACGACACCATCGAGAGCTTCTGGGGCAACAAGCTCTTCGTCGGGTGCTACGGGCTGAACCGCTTCGGCATGATGGAGGCGGATCCGCTCATCGTGCAGGCGCAGACCAAGCTGCTGAAGCGCAGCGAGCACGTGATCGTGATGGCGGACAGCTCGAAGCTGCGGCGCAAGTCCGCGATGATCGTGGCGGGCCTCGACCGCATCAACACCATCGTCACGGACGAAGGGGCCAAGCCCGAGGAGCTCGAGGACTTCCAGACCGCGGGCATCAAGGTCATCGTCGCGAAGGTGACCGAGGACGACGAAATCAAGAAGCTCGCCTGAGTGCGGGCCCGGGGGCTATCGGTGAAAGCATTTTTGTACGCGGGCTTGTGCGTCCTCGTGGGACTGGGCGTTGCGGGCTGCGCAAAGAAAGAAGCCGAGCCCGCGAAGCCGGCGCGCACGCGCGTGGGCGTGGTCGCCAAGTCGCTGGGCAACGGCTTCTTCGACGCCGTGAACAAGGGCGCGCAGGAGGCCGCAAAAGAGCTCGACGCGGAAGTCATCTTCACGGGCCCCACGACGCCGACGGCCGAAGGCCAGATCGAAGTGCTGAAGTCGCTCATCGCGCAGCGCGTGGATGCCATCGCAGTGTCCGCCAACGATCCCGATGCGCTCGTGCCCCAGCTGAAGCGCGCGATGGAGCGCGGCATCAAAGTGGTGTCGTTCGACTCCGCGGTCGCGCCCGCGGGGCGCATCGTGCACCTCGCGCCGTCGTCCGACGAGTTGATCGGCGAAACGGTGGTGGCGCTCACGGCCGAGCTCGTGCCCCAGGTGGACGGCAAGCCCAAAGGCAAGTTCGCGGTGGTCTCCGCCACTCCTACCTCCACCAACCAGAATTCCTGGCTGGCGCAGATGCGCGTGTCGCTGCCGCAGTACCCCGGCCTCGAGATGGTGGGCGTGGTATACGGGGATGACGTCTCCGACAAGTCGTATCGCGAGGCGGTCGCGCTGATCAAGCAGCATCCGGATCTCGCGGTGCTCGTGAGCATCAGCTCGGTGGGCATCGTCGCGAGCGCGCGCGCGGTGGAGGACCAGGGCCTCGCGGGCAAGGTCAAAGTGACCGGGCTCGGGTTGCCATCCGAGCTCGCGGGCTACGTGCAGAAGGGCGTCGTGCCGAAGTTCGCGATCTGGAACCCCATCGATCTCGGCTACAGCGCCACGCAGGTGGCCGTCGGGCTGGTGCGCGGCGGCGATCCGAAGCAACCGGTGTCCGCGGGCCGCATGGGTCCCATCACCTTCGGCGCCGACGGCGTCGGCGCC
>JBIOZI010000008.1:0-12398 GCA_044871085.1 Steroidobacteraceae bacterium
GCCAGCGAGTCGTAGATCGGGCCCATGTCGCGCACGTGCTCGAGCAGCGCCCGCAGGTCGAAGCGATACGTGTTCGCCGCCGGGTCCCAGTTGAGCCTGCGGCCCATCCACTGCGCGAACACCACCACGTGGCGCACGAACATCTCGTCCTTGTCGGCGAAGTGCGCGTAGAAGGTGGAGCGGCCGATCCCGGCGCGCTCGCAGATGTGCTGCACGCTGATGTCGTCGTAGCTGTGCTCGCGCATGAGCGCGATCAGCGCCCACGCCAGTGTGTCGCGCGTGCGCACCGCGCGCGCATCGTCGCTCTCACCGGGAATGACCAGACGTTCCTGCACAAAAGCACCCCGAGTGTCTCGAATCGCCGCGCGCGGCATCCCGGGCGCGGCGTCGCACAGTATCGTGCGCGGCTTCCAGGAAAGGGAGAGCGACATGCGGGAAGAGAAGATCTACGGCGCGATGCTGGTGCTGGGGGCGCTGGCCTTCCTGGGCACGGGTGCCCTGCATCCCACCGGCACTCAGATGCTCGCCTCGGCGGAGAGCTTCGCGCAGCACGCGCCGCTCAACGTGCTGGTGCACGCGCTCGCGCTCGGCGGCGTGTGGCTCACCTTCGTCGGCCTCGTCGGCTTCGCGCGCAGGCTGGGGCTGCAGCGCCCGGACGTGATTGCCGGGCTGGTCGCCTACGCGCTCGCCGCCTGCATGGTCTGCGTTGCCGCCATCACGGACGGCCTGGTGTCGACCCGGCTCGCCGAGGCGCACCTGTCGGCGGACGAGCCGCAGCGCGCGACGCTGCGGGCGCTCATGAAGTTCTGCTACTACCTCGCGAGCTCGCTGACGCGTTACTACGTGACGGCCATGGCGGTGGCGCTGCTGCTGTGGTCGTGGGCCGCGTGGCGCACGCGCTTCGATCGCGTGTTGCCGTGGATCGGCGCGGCCATTGCGGCGGCGGGGCTGGTTGCCCAGCTCACCGGGCACCTGCGCATGAACGTCCACGATGTGATGCTGCTGGCAATGGGCCAGGGACTGTGGACGATCTGGGCGGGCATCGTGATCTGGAGGCTAAAATCGCCGGTATGAGCATCGAGACCCTGCAAAGGTGCATCGAGACCGCGGACGTGGCGGGAGTGCGCGCCGCGCTCGCGGCGGAACCGGCGCTGGCGCAGGGCACGATCCGCTGGTACCTCAACCGGTGGAACGAATCCGAGCCGCTGCACTACGTGTCGGATTGCGTCGGCAACGGGCACATCTCCAGCGCCTGCGCGGGTGAGATCGCGCAACTGCTGCTCGCGGCCGGCGCCGCGCCGAACGGCACGGCGGCGCGCGAATCGCCGCTGCTCGCCGCCGCCTCCCTGGGAGCGGATGCGGTCGCGAAAGTGTTGTTGGAGGCCGGCGCCGACCTCGAGCGCACGGGCGTCTTCGGCGCACGCGCGCTGCACTGGGCGGCATGGACCGGAGCGGAAGCCACCACGCGGCTGCTGCTGGCGCGCAGGCCGCAGATCGAAGCGCGCTGCGCGGAGTTCGGCGCCACGCCGCTGTTCTGGGCCGTGCACGGGTATGGGCCGAACGGTGCGCGCGCGAAGCAGGGGCAGGTGGGGGCGGCGCGCGCGCTGCTCGAGGCCGGCGCGCGCGTGGACACATCTAACAAGCATGGCACCAGCGCGCGCGAGATGGCGCGCCAGGCCGCACGGCCGGACATGACCGAACTGCTGGAGCGCCACGCGCCGCCGGGCGTCAGTAGCGGTTCGGATCCTTCGCCATGATCGAGCAGCTCGCCGAGCTGAAGAGGCTCGAATTGAACCAGCTCAGGATGCCGACCTTCTTGACGCCCTTGTCCGGGTCATTGAGGTACACGCGCCCGTGCTCGACGCCGGTGAGTACGATGACGTGGCAGACCCCGTACCACATGCCGCAACACCACAGCGGCCCGTGCTGCTTGACCAGGCTTTCCAGATCGGCCGACGAGTAGTTGTTTCGCATCGGCAAGCCGACCATGCCGACGTTTTTCGCCAGGGTGACGAACTCCGCCCAGTACAGCGGCGCCGTGTCCGAGCGCGCGTATGCCGCGGGAACGGTATTCATGGGTCCCTGGCGGCCGGTCTGCTGCTGGTGATACAGCCAGATCATCATCGCGCCGGTATGCCAGCAGCAGTTGGGTTGTTCCTGGGCCAGCAGCGGAACATCGAGCTTGATCGCCATTGGTTTTTCTTCCTTCCTGGAGGCGGTTGGCGAAGTCTACCCACGGCACTGTTGCCGGCAAGCAGGGGCGGCGTCGCGTCGTGCCGATGTTATGTCCGCGCCGGTGCGCGGCACGGATTCGGGACGGGCTGTAACGCCGGGCGCGGACGCAGCAGAAGGACGCACGGGGCGCCGATCGGAGCAGGAATGTGGACAGCAGTGCGATACCACTCGTGGGTGCGCTCCAGTGGCTCATTGCCAGGCTCTCGAGCGGCCGGCACGTGCGCGTGGCCATTTCGGTGCGCCGCCACCCGGAACGGCGCACGGGCGCGCCGCGGGTGATGGTCAAGATCTACGACTCCATCGTCGCCACGTCCGCCGTCGCCGAAAGCGAGCGGCCGCAGCGAATACGCGCGCTGCGCGTGCTGGTGCGGTCACTGGCCAGCGACGAAGCGCGCGACGGGTTTCTCGCAGCCCTCGAGCTGCAGGAAGCGGCCACCGGCGCCGCCACCGGCGCCGTCCGCATGGAGCCGGATGACGAGCTCGCGCGGCGCGTGCGATTACTGGCGCGGCAAGAGCTCGGCCTGCGTTTCGAGCCTGCGCCGTCCGCTGCGGACGAGCCGCAACCTAACTACCGCGGAGCGTTTCAGCGGCCTTAGCGGCTACCCGGTTATCGCCTTGTCGATGGCCGCGCGGAACTCCACCGCCAGGCCGCTCGCCAGCAGCGCCTGCTCCGGCGAGCCGTTGCCGGTGGTGAGCTCGCTCTTCTTCTTGCCCGTGGCCTGGGTCTGGAAGTCGGCGGCGCCCTGGCGGTTGTACTCGTACTTCTTCTTGTTGGACACGACCACGTGGAACGTGCCGTTCGTCGTGCGCTTCCAGTCGTCCGGGCCTTCCTTGTTGGCCTGGTGGATGGTGATGTGCGGGTTCTTCACGCCGGCTTGCGAATAGCACAGGCCCATGTCGTCCAGGTCGCACGAGGAGACGGTGTAGGTCTTGGTCGCCAGAGTGATGGGCGAGGGCCAGCCCTTGATGGTGTAGTTGTACGGCATGCTGCTCTCCTTGGCTGGTGGGTTCCGATTCGCGGGGAGTGTGCGCGAGCGCGGCGCGAGTTCCACCGCCGCGCGCGCTTGCTCTAGCTACTCTGTGCGGTAGTTCCGCGCGCGCCGCGCGCAGCGCAGTGCGTCAAGCCGTACGGCCTAGGCCCTTGGGCCTAGTGGATTTTCGGTCGAGCGGCGCGCGCGCGATTGCCGCCGCGGTCTTTGACATCGGGCGAAATTCATGAACCGGCCCGACCGGGCTTCGTCGGCCCGGGTGCCGGCTCGGCTTTTTCCCACCGCAAGCGCCGAAAACGACAAAGCCTGGGGACAACTTTGGTGCGCTGAGACATTATTAGCGCCGCGGATACTCCTTCGGTCTCGGTCTCGAGAGGGCAGGATGCTTCAACCGTCGAGCGAGCCCGAAACTGGCGCCACCGCAGCAGTGGTGTCGCCCGCATCCGCATCCCCCTCCGCATCCGACAAACCCGCCGATTCCTTCGCGCTCCAGCCGCCCATTCCCAACCTGCCGAAGGGCGGCGGCGCCATTCGCGGCATCGGCGAGAAATTTACGGCACAGTCCGCGACGGGTACGGGTGCTTTCAACGTGCCGCTGCCCATCTCGCCGGGCCGCGCGGGCTCGCAGCCGGCATTGCAGCTTCAGTACGACTCGGGCGCGGGCAATGGAGTGTTCGGGCTGGGCTGGCAGCTCACCCTGCCCTGCATCGCGCGCAAGACGGACAAGGGGCTGCCGCGCTACCTCGATCGCGAGGATTCCGACGTATTCGTGATCGCCGGCGCCGAAGACCTGGTGCCGCTGCTCGATGCGCGGGGCGAGCGAGTCGCGCCGCAGGACGTGCGCGTGGCCGGGCGCGGTTTCTCGGTGCGCCAGTACCGCCCCCGCGTCGAAGGGTTGTTTGCCCGCATCGAGCGCTGGACGGGCGTGGACGACGCCGCGGAATGCTTCTGGCGGGTACTGGATCGCAACAACCACTCGCAGTGGTTCGGTCGCACGCCGGAAAGCCGCGTGGCCGACGCCGGGGATGCGACTCGCGTCTTCCAGTGGTGCCTGTGCGTCAGCCACGACGACAAGGGCAACGTCGTCTCCTACGAATACGCGGCGGATGGAACCCAGAGACACCTGAAACGCGTGCGCTATGGCAATCGCACGCCGTATCTGCCCGCGCTGCATCCGGAGCGCGCGGATCCGCCGCTGCCCGCCGAGTGGATGTTCGAGCTGGTGTTCGACTTCGGCGATCATGCGCCGGACGATCCGCGGCCGCAGGCCGATCGTGCCGCTGCCGCGCGCGTCGACGCATTCTCCGACTATCGGGCGGGCTTCGAGCGGCGCACCAGGCTGCGCGTGGAACGCGTGCTCATGTTCCATCACTTCCCGGACGTGCCGGAGGTCGGCGCCTCCGCGCTGGTGCGGTCGCTGCGGCTGCGCTACGCGCCGCTCGGCGCGCAGGAGAATCCCGAGCAGCCCGGTTACAGCCAGATCGTGGCCATAGAGCCTTGGGCGCACGAGCGCACGGCTGCCGGCGCGCTGCTGAGCCGCGCCGCGCCACCGCTGGAATGCCGCTACAGCCAGCCGCGCATCGATACCGCCATCCGCAGCATCCCGGCCGCGGAATTGCCGGGCATGCCGGTGGGCACCCAGGGTCCGGGCGTGCAATGGGTCGACCTCGACGGCGAAGGCCTGTCGGGCGTGCTGGCCGAGCACGAAGGCGCCTGGACGTATGCGGCGAATCTCGGAGCTGGACGATTCGCGCCGAGCCGCGTCGTCGCGAACACTCCCGCCAAGCGCGCGCTTTCGGGCAATCAGCGGCTCGTGGACCTCGACGGCAACGGCGTCATCGAGGTGGCGGAGCTCGATGGGCCCACGCCCGGCTACTACGAGCGCAACGATAGTTGGACACAGTTCGTGCCGTTCGCGCGGCTGCCGCGCATCGGGTGGGACGACCCCAACCTGCGGTTCATGGACCTCTCGGGCGACGGTCACGCCGACGCGCTGGTCACCGAAGACGAGGTGTTCACCTGGTATCCCTCGCTGGGGCACGAGGGGTTCGGCGCCGCGCAGACTCTGCGGCCGCCGCAGGGCGAGCGCGGCACGCGCCTGGTGTTCGCCGACGGTACGCAGACGCTGTTCCTGGCCGACCTGTGCGGCGACGGACTCACCGACCTCGTGCGCATCAGAAACGGCGAGGTGTGCTACTGGCCGAACCTCGGCTATGGCCGTTTCGGCACCAAGGTGCGCATGGCGAACGCGCCGCGTTTCGACCACGACGACCAGTTCGATCCGCGCCGCCTGCGGCTGGCGGACATCGACGGCAGCGGCCCCACCGACGTCATCTACCTGGGCCGCGCGGGCGCGCAGGTCTACTTCAACCGCTCGGGCAATTCCTGGAGCGACGCGCGCCGCGTCGATTTTCCGGTCGCCACGCTGAATCTCGATGCGGTGCAGGTGACGGACTTGTTAGGCCGCGGCACGGCCTGCCTGGTGTGGAATTCGCACCTGCCGGCGGACGCGGCGCAGCCCGTGCGCTACATCGACCTCATGAGCGGCACCAAGCCGCACCTGCTGGTCGAGACCCGCAACAACCTCGGCGCCAGCACGCACATCGAGTACGCTCCGTCCACGCAGTTCCACCTGGCCGACCAGGCCGCGGGCCTGCCCTGGGCCACCAAACTACCGTTCCCGGTGCAGTGCGTGAGCCGCGTGACGGTGCGCGATGCCTGGCGGGGCACCGCGTTCTCGAGCACCTACAGCTACCACCATGGCTGCTACGACGGCGTGGAGCGCGAGTTCCGCGGTTTCGGCCGCGTCGAGCAGGTGGACATCGAGGACTACGGCCGCTTCGCCGACGCGAGCTCGCGCAGCCCCTGGATCAGCGACGACCAGACGCTGTATCAGCCGCCGGTGAAGACGGTGACCTGGTTTCACACCGGTGTCGCCGACGACCGTTCTCGCGTACGGTCGCAATTCGCACGCGAGTATTTCCCGGCGCGCTACCGGCTCGAGGGCGCATTCCGCGAGCGGGAGCTGCCCGAGCCCATCCTCGACGCCACGCTGCACACAGATGAGTGGCGCGAGGCGCTGCGCGCCTGCAAGGGCATGGTGCTGCGCCAGGAGGTGTACGAGCTCGACATCGGTGCGTTGACCGGCCCCGCCGGACGCCACGCGCCGGTGCGCATCTACAGCGCCGCCACGCACAACTGCCGCATCGAGCGGCTGCAGCCGCGCGGGCCGAATCGCCACGCCGTGTTCCTGGTGACGGGAAGCGAGGCGCTCACCTATCACTACGAGCAGCCGCTCGGCGAGCCGGGTAGTGAGGTGCAGGCGGATCCGCGCATCGCGCATGTGCTCACGCTGCGCGTGGACGAGCTCGGCCTGCCGTTGCAGAGCGTGACGGTGGGATACCCGCGCGTGCGCAGCCACGAGGACGCCGCGCTCGACGCGGCGACGCTGCGCCGCATCCGCGCCGCACAGGGCGAGATGCACATTGCCTACTCCGAGGCGCGCTGCACGGCGGACGTCCTGCTGCCCGCGAGCGATGATGCGCGCGCGGCGTTGCGGCACCACCGGCTGCGCCGGCCCTGTGAGGCGCTGACCTTCGAGCTCGCGGGCATCACCCCCGCGCGCGGCTTCTATTTCGAGCCCGCCGATTTCGCGGCGCTGCGGCTGAGCGATCGCCACGCCGTGCTGGATGCAGGCACCGTGCCGGTCGAGATGGCCGTCCGCCCGTATCACCGGCTGCTCACGGGCGCCACGCCCGAGCGCCGCTGCGTCGAGCACACCCGCACGCTGTTCTTCGACGACCGCGGCGATGGCGCGCCCGGCGCGCCGCTGCCGCTGGGGCAGCACGGCCCGCGCGGGCTCAAGTACGAGGATTACAAGCTGGCGCTCACCGATGAGCTGCTGGATGCCGTGTTCCGCGCGCCGGCCGGTCTCGCCGACGCGCCGGCCGACCTGCTGGCGTGGGAGCTGCGGCCCGGCGTCACGCCGCGCGCGCTGCTCGACGATGCGTCCGTCAGCGGCTACCTGCGCGAGGGCGGGGAATACTGGGTGCGCTCGGGCAGCGCGGGTTTCGCCGCCGATGCCGGCGCTCACTTCTATCTACCCGCGCGGTTCACCGACGCGTTCGGTGCCGTGACCACGCTCGCCTACGACGCGCTCGACCTGTATGTCCGGCGCGTCGAGGACGCGCGGCGCAATGCCACCGAGGTGCTGCGCTTCGATCACCGCGCGCTCGCGCCGGTGGAAATGGTCGATGCGAATGGCAATCACGGCGAAACCGTGCTCGACATCCAGGGCATGCCGGTGGCGACCGCCGTGAAGGGCAAGCCCCGCAACGGCGGCTGGGAAGGCGACGATGTCGATGCCTTTCGCGCGGATGCGGCGCTGCGCAATCCAGACCTCGCCGCGGTACAGGCCTTCTGCACCGACACCGCGCTCGATGAAGCCCAGGCCGGCACCTGGCTGGCGCGGGCCTCGAGCCGATTCGTGTATCACTTCGGCGAGCGGCGCGATGCCGCGGGCAACGTGGTCGCATGGGCGACGCGCCCTGCCTCCGCGTGCGCCATCGCGCGGGAACTTCACGTCACGCAGCCCGGTGGCGGGCACTCGCCGCTGCAGGTGACGCTGCAGTGCTCGGACGGCGGCGGCAACGTGCTCATGGCCAAACAACAGGCCGAGCCCGACCTCGACAGCGATGCGCCGCGCTGGATCGTGAACGGGCTCACCGTGCTCAACAACAAGGGTAAGGCCGTCAAACAATATGAGCCGTTCTTCAGCGAGCGGTTCGGCTGCGAGACGCCGCGCGCGGCGGGCGTGACGGCGATTCTCTACTACGACGCGGCGGGGCGCGTGATCCGCACGGATGCGCCGGACGGCACGTTCTGCCGCGTGGAGCCCGCGCCCTGGCATTCGCGGCAGTTCGACGCGGGCGACACGGTGCTCGAAAGTGCCTGGTACGCCGCGCGCACGGCTGAGGGCGCGAGTGACGAGGACCGGAGTGCCGCATCACAGAGCGCGCAGTATGCGGACACGCCGGCGCAGACGCTGCTCGACAGCCTGGGGCGCACCGCGGTCTCGGTGGCGCACATCCGCACCCCGAGCGATGCCGCGGAGTACGCGGGCACGCCATTGCTCGATCGCCCGTGGATCGACCGCTTCGCGGCCACGCACGCGAGGCTCGACGCCGAGGGCAAGCCGCTGTGGCTGCGCGACGCGCGCGGCAACCTGGTCGTCCAGCACCTGTTTCCGGCCAAGGTCAACGACGACGCCGGCGACGAGATACCGCCCGGCAGCGCGCCGACGTACGACATCGCGGGCAACCTCCTGCAGCAACACGGCATGGATGCCGGCGGCCGGTGGTCCTTGAACGACGCCGCCGGCAAGCCGCTGTGCGGCTGGGACGTGAACGACGTGCTCGGCGACGACGGCGTGCCGCATCCGCAGCCCCGCCTCTCGCACACCGAATACGACACGCTGCGACGGCCCGTGCGCCAGTGGCTGCGTCTCGCGGATGCGCCGGCGGCGGTCGTCGAGCGCTTCGAGTATCGCGACAGCGACGGGCCGCTGGCCGACGAGGCCAAGGCTAACAACCTCATCGGCCGCGCGGCCCGGCACGACGACCCCGGCGGCCGCATGGAGCTGCTGCGCGTCGGCCTGACCGGCAAGGCCGAGCACGAGCAGCGGCGGCTGGCGCGGCATGCTGCCGCGCGCGTGCTCGACTGGAGCGGCGATGCCGCCGCCCGCGAGGCGCTGCTCGAGCGAGAAACCTTCACGCGCCGCACGCGCCACGACGCGCTCGGCCGCGTGACGCAGCTCGCCAACTGGCATCGCAGCGCGGAGCGCGTCGCGGTGTACACGCCGCGGTACAACCAGCGCGGCCTGCTCGAGGCCGAGGATCTGCGCCTCGGCGCCACGCTCGAAGCCGATGGCAGCGCCGGCGGCGGCCGGGTGTCCCAGATAGTCTACGGCATCGCGTACAACGCCAAAGGCCAGCGCATCCAGCTCTGTCACGGCAATGGCACCGAGACGCGCCATGACTACGATCCGCTGACGTTCCGCCTCAAACAACTGCGCACCACCCGCCCCGGCAGCGCGCTGTGGTTTCCCGAGTACCACTCGCAGCTGCGCGACGACCACGTGCTGCAGCAGCTTCACTATTCATACGACGCCGCGGGAAATCTATCCGGGCTGTACGACGAGGCCTGGGCGCCGGCGTTCTTCCGCAACCAGGAAGTGCAACCGCGCAGCCGCTTCGTTTATGACTCGCTGCACCGGCTCATCGAGGCCAGCGGGCGCGAGAGCGCGGCACGCACCGCCGCGCCCACCGCCGCGGCCGGGTCGCTCGCGGTGGACGGATTCCCGGCGGATCACGCGCTGCGCAACTACACGCAGCGCTACGCGTACGACGACGTCGGCAATTTCCAGCGCATGCGGCACGAGGCCGCCGGCGGCGGCTGGACCCGCCACTACGAAACCGCCGCGGACAGCAATCGCCTGCTGCGCACCTGGGAGGGCGGCGACGAGACCGGCGCGGTTCGCTACCACTACGACGCGCATGGCTCGCTGTTGAATCTCGCGAATGTGCCGGCCGCGGCGCGCCTGCGCTGGGACTGGCGCGACATGATCGCGGAGATGGATCTCGGCGGCGGCGGCCGTGCCTGGTATGCCTACGACATCGGCAAGCAGCGCGCGCGCAAGCGCATCGAGCGCCAGGGTGGCGCCGTCGAGGAGCGCCTGTATCTCGGCGGCGCGGAGCTGTACCGCCGCTACTCGGCGGGCGTCGTCGTCGAGGAGATCGAGACGCATCACCTGTTCGTCGACGATCAGCGGGTGTTGATGGTGGACGATGTCATCGCCACCGACGAGGCGGCGCTGGGGACGGGCCAGCTGATGCGATTCCAGCACGGCAACCATCTCGGTTCCGTGACGCTCGAGCTCGACGAGGATGCGCAGATCATCGGATACGAGGAGTTTCATCCGTACGGCACGACCGCGTGCGAATTAGTTAGTCGCGCGGTCCGCGCCACCGCCAGGCGTTACCGCTATACCGGCATGGAACGGGACGAGGAGAGCGGCCTGGGCTACCACTGCGCGCGATATCTCGCGTCGTGGCTGGCGCGCTGGACGAGCGCGGATCCGGCCGGGGTCGCGGGCGGGCAGAACCTGTACGGCTATGCCGCGTGCAACCCGTTGCGCAACACGGATCGAGGCGGCGAGCAGGCGGAGGCCGAGGACGAGCGCGGCGGTTTTCTCGACTTCGCCGGTGGCTACATCTCCGGCCTCGGCACTTCCGCCGGGCATCTCTATGACGCGGTGGGAGCGATCGTCGACGATCCGGCGCGTGCCGGCAACGCGGTTCTCAAGACACTGGACCGGGTGTTCGTATCGCACGACGGAAACCTTCCTCCCGGCATGGTCGCCATCGGCGAGTGGGCGCAGGAAACCGGTGAAAGCTTTCTCGCGGCGGAAACCGCCGAAGAAGCGGGCGAAATCCTCGGCGAGGCCGCGGGCGACGTCGTGCTTCCTTTCATGGTCGGAGGCGCGGTGTCGCGCACCTTGGGCAGCGGAGTGCGTCTCGGCACGCGCGCCGCGCGCGCCGCCCGCATCGCGTCGGCCCCGGTGCTCACGACCACCGCGGAGGTGACCCTGCCTGCGCTGGAGGCGGCCGCGCCGGTGCTGGAGGCCGCGGGTGAAGTCGTGGCGCCCTCGCTCGAAGTGACTACCGAGACACTGGCGCCGGCACTGGATGCGACCGCCCCCGCGCTCGACGCGGCCGCCCCCGCGCTCGATGCGGTTGCGGAAACCGCCGCTCCCCTGTCCGATGCTGCCGCGCCCGCGCTCGAGGGTGCGGCGGGTGTGGGATCAGCCGCGGTCTCTCCAGTAATGGCGCTCATCGAGCGCATGCAGCAGATCGTCACCGACAGCGCCGCTATCGTCCGGACCGCCGTGGCCACCGGAGATCGTGCGCTGCTCGAGCAGTTTCTCTATCCCCATCAAGTCACCTCCCTGCTGTCGGGAAGCCCGCTCGCTTCCGCATTCATCGGGCAGGCGGTGGAGTGGCGGGCTCGACTGATGTTCGCGCTCGATGCAACCATCCAGGAAAACCTCGAGATGGGTGCCGGCCGCCTTCCGGGCAGAGGCGCGTGGCGCGGCGGAATCGCGCGTACCGGCATCCCGGATTTCGTTGGTACGAGCGGTGGTTTACTGTCAAACATCTTCGTCGATGTGTGCACCGAGGCATCACGCGCGGCGCACCTCGCCCGCGGGTATCTCGAGCATGGCGTGATTCTCACTTACTAGAGCAAACGGAAGCATGAAACCAATAAGTGCAGGGCTCGTTCCAGGCGCGGCAGGGGCGGCGGTAGTCCAGCTCATCGACGCGCTGTTCATCCTGCTGCGCGGCGGTGTGTTCGAGTCGGCGGACCCGCGCAACCGCGTCACCGCCGAGGATCTCAAGAAGCTGGCGGCGCAGCTCGAGGACGAGCGTGCCAGGCAGCTGTTCGGCCCGGCGGCGGTTCAGCTCGTGCAGCACTTCCAGATCCAGCAGGGCCTCGCGAAGGAGCTGGCCGGCACCGTCGATGAGAGCACCGCGGCGCGCATGACCGACATCCTGCGCAAGCTCGGAGAGCCCATCGACGAGCCCTTCCTCGAAGTGAGCGGCATGGTGTACGACCATACCGGCCGCCGGTTGCCGCACGTGGAAGTGCGCGTATTCGACCGTGACGTCCAGCGTGAGACCTTGCTGGGCCAGGCGTTCACCGAAGAAGCGGGCCTGTATCGCATCTCGTACCCGGAGTCCCTGTACCGCAAGACCGCGGCCGAGCGCGGCGGGCCGGAGCTCATCGCGCGCGTCTTCGACGCGCAGGGCCTGTTGTTAGGAGAGTCGAACCTGCTGGCGGACGCCGGCCAGACCGCGCAGCTCGACGTCGTGGTGACGGACAGTCTCATGCTCGTCAGCGGCACGGTGCGCGACGAGGCGGGGCACCCGCTCCCCGGGCTGCCGGTACGCGCCTTCGATCGCGACCTGCGCAACGAGGAGCCGCTCGGCGGCGCCGTCACCGACGCACAGGGCCGCTACCAGATCCCCTACGTCGCCCAGCAGTTCCGCCGCCGGGAAAAATTCAGCGCGGACCTGCTGGTGCGGGTCTACGGCTCGGGCAGCGACACACCGCTCG
>JBIOZI010000009.1:0-14473 GCA_044871085.1 Steroidobacteraceae bacterium
CGCGCCCTGCTCGCGCGCTGAGCGCCGGCAGCGTCGCAGCCGGGCTTCCGGCGGAGCCCGTATGTAGGACGGCGCCGCGTGCCGCGCGCGGTTCCGGCTCGTCCCGCGGCCGCCGCGCCGGCGCGCCGACTAACTAACAACTTTACTTCCTGATGAGACGGCCGACGCGTCCATATGTACGGAAGCGCACAGCGATCCGACGCGGGGAAGCGGAAGATCCCGCCACGTAGCTAGCCGGACGAATCCGTCATCGAGACCTTCGCGCCGCGCTCTTTTTCCCCGATGTAAAGGACATACATGAACGTTTTCAACACCCATCGCCACGGATTCACGTGGTGCGTGGCAATCCTGCTCGCCACCCTCGCGGCGGGATGCTCCAAGGACACCGTCCTCGGCGCCGCCGATCGAGTCGGCGTCGCGCCCACCCCCCCGAGCGTCACCACCGTGTCGCCCGCCAACAACGTGACCACCGTGCCGACGAACAGCACCGTCGCGGTGACCTTCGACAAGCAGATGGCCGCGGGATCGACGTTTGCGGTCTCCTGCGTCGCGCCCTGCGTGAATCCCACGGGCACCGTCGCCCTCAACTCCGCCGGCACGATCGCGACCTTCACGCTCACCCCGGCAACCACGTTCGCGCCGCTGACGCTCTATACGGTCACCGCCAGCGCGCCGATGAGCGCCGCCGGCCTCGCGCTGGCGACACCGTTCACCTCGCATTTCATAACAGCGGGTGTCGCCGCCGACACCAACCGGCCGCGCGTCACGAGCAGTGCGCCGGCGACGACCAGTCCCGGCCCGACCACCGGTGTTGCCACCAACGCCTCGGTGGCCGCGGTCTTCACCAAGGACATGAACCAGGCTTCGATCGTGGCACCCGCCACCTTCACGCTCACCTGCGCCAGCCCCTGTGTTGCGCCCACGGGCACCGTCGGCTACTCCGCGAACAGCAGGACCGCGGTCTTCACGCCCGCCGCAGCGTTGGTGGCGGCCACCACGTACACGGCGAGAATCACCATCGCCGCGACCGACCTCGCGGGCAATGCGCTCGCCGGCAACCAGGCGGCGCTGCCCGCCGCGAGTGCCTACGTCTGGACCTTCACCACCGCGGCGGCCGGCGCTCCCGCGGCGCTGACCGTCCTATCTACCAACCCGCTCGCGGCCGCCACGGGCACCTGCCCCAACGCGACCGTCAATGCGACCTTCGCCGTGCCCTCCGGCCTGCGCCTGAACCCGCTGACCGTCGGCGCGACCACCTTCACGGTGACGGGGCCCGCGCCCGGCCTCACGCCGGTGACCGCGGCCACGATCGGCCTCGACGCGGCCACCGGCCGCATCGCGACCTTCACTCCGGCGGCGGCGCTGCTGCTCAACACCACGTACACGGCCAGGCTGGTGAGCGGCGCCAGCGGGGTCAGGGATCTCGCGATTCCCGCCAATGGATTGGCGGCGGATACCACCTGGACCTTCACCACCGCCGCCGCGGCCTGTGCCCTGCCCCCCGTGATTCCGCTGCGCACCGCGGCGCAGTACGGCACGTTCGGCGGCACCGCCGGCATGACCAACTCGGGCATCCTGTCGGTGGTCAACGGCGACATCGGCACGACCGCGACGAGCACTTCGTCGATCACCGGGTTCCACGACGTCGGCGGTGACATCTACACCGAGTCGATCGGCGCGAACGTCGGCGCGGTCAACGGAACTATCTACACCTGCACCAACTCCAGCACCGGGCCCACGTCGGCCGCGCCGAACGCGGTCAAGTGCGCGGTGGCCACGCAGTCACGCCTCGATGCGCAGACTGCGTACCTGCAGCTGGCGGGCATGGCGCCGGGCGCGAATCCGGGCGCGAATCTCGGCTCGCTCACACTGGCGCCGGGTGTGTACACCTCGCCCAGCGGCTCGTTCCTGCTCCAGGGCGGCGATCTCACGCTCGATGCACAGGGCGATGCAAACGCGGTCTTCGTATTCCAGATGGCGCAGACGCTGACGGTGGGTGGCCCGGGCGTGGCCGCACCGCAGAGCATCATCCTGGCGGGCGGCGCGCAGGCGAAGAACGTGTTCTGGCAGGTGGGCAGCTTCGCAACCATCAACGCCGCGGGCGGCGGGACCATGGTCGGCACGATCATCTCGCAGGCAGGCGCGTCGTTCTCGACCGTGGGCAACGTCGTCCCCGTCACCCTGAACGGGCGGGCGCTGTCGCTCGGCGCCTCGGTGACGCTGGTCAATACCGTCATCAACGTGCCGGCTCCTTGAGCCGCGCACTCACCAGAATCACACGGACACAGTCATGAAACCAACTACGGACTTCACCACGCTGGGCCTCGCGGCCCTCGCGATATTCACCGCGCCCGTCACCATCGCCGCGGAAACCGGCTTCTACCTCGGCATCGGCGCCGGCCAATCCGAAACGGACGTGGACGAGGATCGCATCGCCGCGGATCTTCTCGGCCAGGGGTTCGCCACCACGTCCATAGATGACAATGAGCGCGACAAGGGATTCAAGCTCTTCGCCGGCTACCAGTTCAACAAGTACGTCGCGCTGGAAAGCGGCTACTACGATCTCGGCGACTTCGGCTTCACCTCGTCGACGGCTCCGCCGGGCACGCTGCACGGCGTGCTCGGAGTGCGCGGCCTGAATTTCGACGTCGTGCTCTCGGCGCCCATCACCGAGAAATTCTCGGCGTTCGGCCGTGCCGGCGTGGCGTTCTCGGAGGTGGAAGGCGCCTTCGAATCCACCGGCCTGGTCAACGTGCTCGAGCCCAACAGTGAAAAGCGCGCCGCCAACTACAAGTTCGGAGCGGGGCTGCAGTATGACTTCACGCGCAACTTCGGCATGCGGCTGGAGGCCGAGCGCTATCGCATCGACGACTCCGTCGGCAACAAGGGCGATGTCGACCTCTTCTCGTTGGGCATGCTGCTGAGGTTCGGCGTTGACGCGCCGCCCGTGGTCCAGGCGCCGCCGCCTCCCCCGCCGCCGCCGGTGATTGCGCCGCCCGTGGCGCCCCCCGCCCCCACGCCCCCGCCCGCTCCGGTGATGGTCGAACGCTACTGCAGCCTTCTCGAGTTCGAGTTCGAGATCAACCGGCACGATGTGCGCCCCGAGGAGAAGGAAAAGCTCGCGGTCATCGGCACGTTCCTCACCAAGTATCCGAACACCAAGGCGGAGATCGAGGGTCACACGGACAGTGTCGGTACGGACGCCGCGAATCAGCTGCTCTCCCAGCGGCGCGCCGATGCGGTGGTGGCCTACCTGGTGCGCACCTTCAGCATCGACCCGGCGCGACTTTCAGCGGTCGGGTACGGCGAGACGCGTCCCATCGCGGACAACGCCACCGAAGCGGGCAAACGCGCCAACCGCCGCATCAATGCCATCGTGGATTGCGCGAACGACATCGAGGGACTGGCGGTGCGGCCGGCGCGCACGACCATGGCGCTCGCGATCGAGTTCGACGCGAAGGACGCGAGCGTCCGGCCGGAATATCGCGACGAATTGCGCGGTCTCGCCGAGTTCCTCAACGCGAACCCGCGCGTCACGGCCACGGTCGAGGGACACACGGGCAACCTGCAGGCAACGCCCGAACTGGCGCTGGAGATCTCGCGGCAACGCGCGCAGAACGTGGTGAACTACCTGGTCGAGAACTTCGGCATCGAGCGCTCGCGGCTCGCTGCGCAGGGATTCGGTCAGACCCGGCGTTCCGCCTACAACACCACGACGGCCGGCCAGCAGGACAACCGCAGGGTCAACGTCATCATCAACTATCCGAAGTAGCACGCACGCGGAATGTCGCGCACGCGGACGCGGCATTCCGCCTTTCGGTCGAACGGACGCGCGTGCACGACGCGCGATCAGTTGACCCGCGAGAAGTACCACTGCGCGAGGAACAGCGCACCGTCGGCGATTACGACGTGCGTCTCGCGCGTCTCGTTGCGGAAGTCGGTGAACCCGTCACCGTCGCTGTCGAATGAGAACACCGAGGTGAGCAGCTCACCGCCGGTGCCGTATTCGAAGCCATTGCGTGAGCGCGCGTCGACCACCGAATCATTGCCGTCATCGATCTCGCCGACGACCATTTGCGGGTTGCCGACGTCATCGAAAGTCCGGGTGAACGTGCTGCGGGCATCGGGAATGGCTCCGCCGAGATAGCTCTCGACGCGGGATTCCGTGAGCTCGCGCCCCTGCGCGTCGTAGGTGAGCGTGGAGTGTGTCCACGCATCCAGGATGCCATCGCCCGAGTCGTCACGCTCGATGCGGCGTGTGAGCTGATTGCCGCTGCCGTCATACGTCCAGGTGTACGTTTCGCGCCGGTCGACCGTGCCGTCCGCGTTGTAGTCGCTGTCGAGTGTCAGGCGCGTGGCCTCTCTGCCGGCACCGTACTCATAGATTTCCGAGTTGCGCGCATCCGCGTCGCCGTCGAGGTCGACGTCTTCATCGGCGATCGAAGACAGGATTCGGCCGCTGGAATCGTAGGTGGTGGTGGTCGTGGTGCGGCGATCCACCTGGCCATCCCCATCGACATCGGATGTGCGCACGGCGCCGACAGGGTTGTTCCGCGCGTCGTAGGTGGCGGAAAGGCGGTCTTCGCTGTCGAAGATGCCATCGAGATTCGAATCGATTCGATAGACCCAGGCCACCAACACGCCCGCGCGGTTGAACGTGCTGTCGAAGGTGAAGTGCAGGTTCGCTTGACCGTCGCCATCATTGTCCATCGTGGTGACCTGGGTCAGCGGATTGCCGCGCGCGTCGTTGGTCGAGCGCTGCAGGTAGGTGACAGCGCGCACACCGTCTCCATCCGGGTCGCTCTCGCCACGGTATTCCACCAGGCGGCCCAGCGGGTCGTACCGGTAGGAATAGACGAAATCCACGGCGCCGTCGCCGTAGTTGTCCCAGCTCTCGGATTCGAGCAGGCCGTTCGGGGCATACGTCATCGCGCCCTCGCTGCCCGGGAAACCGCCGAGGTCCTCCAGGTTCTGTGTGCGCACCGGCGCGTGGACCGGCACCGCGAGGCCGATGGAGGAGTACAAATGCGCCACCGGAAACCACGGCGGAATGCCGCGCGTGAGATCGAGCGCCATACGCTCGGCCTCGACGTTGAACGCGCTCACCCGGAGCCCGAAATCGGGCAGCGTCGTCAGCGTCGTCGCGCGGCCACGCACGTCGATGCCGTTGCGC
Source organism: Steroidobacteraceae bacterium (assembly GCA_044871085.1). Classification (GTDB taxonomy): domain Bacteria; phylum Pseudomonadota; class Gammaproteobacteria; order Steroidobacterales; family Steroidobacteraceae; genus CADEED01. Next base: position 5,174 of record JBIOZI010000009.1, read on the forward strand.
GGATCCCCATCCGCATCGAGCATGAGCAGCAGCCGATCGATATTCACCGCGCGCGTGAACGGCGTAGCCGTGCGCCGCGCGCGATCCAGCTCGCGCCGCAGCGCGCGCTCCCCGCCCGGTGGCGTGAGCCCCGCGAGCGTGAACGGCGAAATCTTCCCCGCACAGGGAGCGGAGCCGAGCGTGAGCATGCCGACGGAGAACGAGACCGTCTCGCCCTCGACGCATTGGAAAGTGCCGGCCGAATCGGTGACACCCTGCTGAGTCGCGGTCGAATACACGACGCCGATGACGCCACCCGCCTGGAACACGCCGGTTGTGGGTGGGGGTTCTTTTCCGCCGCCGCCGCATCCCACGATGGCCAGGGCGCACGCGCACGCCGCAATCCGTCCCAACATGCACTCGTCTCCTGGTACCGCCGTGGTCCAACTATTCTGATCAATCCAGGCGGAATGGTAATGCCAGATCGCGCGGTTTCGACGACATTGAACTCATTGTGACCGGCGCATACATCGCCGGCGCGGACCCGGCTTTTCGCACCTATTAATGTGCAACGTGGGCCCATCGCGTGACAGGCTGACGGCATGAAAATAATCCTGCTGCCGGGAATGGACGGCACCGGTGAGCTCTTCGGCCCACTGCTCGACTCGATGCCAGCCAACCCGTCGGTGATCGTGGTGAGGTACCCCGACTGCCCGGCGAATTACGCCGGGCACGAGGCGGTGGCGCGCGCCGAACTGCCCAAGGATGCACCGTTCGTACTGCTCGGCGAGTCATTCTCCGGGCCGGTGGCCGTGTCGATCGCCGCCGCCGCGCCGCCCAACCTGCGCGGCGTCATTCTCAGCGCCTCGTTCCTCACCAGCCCGCATCCCCTCTTGCGGCCGCTGCGCGCGCTCACGCCGTTCGTCTCGCCGAAGCTCGTGCCGGATGTCATCGCCCACCGCACATTGTTGGGCCGTTTCGCGACGCCCGCGCTGCGGGCCGCGCACCGGCGCGCTCTCGGCCACGTTTCATCGGCGACGCTGACCGCGCGCCTGCGCGCCATGGCCGACGTCGACGTGCGCGACGCCATGAAATCCGTGCGCCGGCCCGCGCTCTATCTACGCGGCACCGAAGACCGCGTGGTCGGCGCGCGCTTTGGTGACGAAGTCCTGGCCCACGCGCGCCACGGGACCCTGGTCGACATCGAAGGACCACATCTGCTGCTGCAGGCGAATCCGCGCGACTCGGCGCGCCGCATCGCGACGTTCATCGCGACCCTCGATCAGGAGCCGCAAGTCCCCGCGCCATAGCTGGACAGACTGGTCGTGCGCGCGTCGATCTTGCCGTCGGCGTCGAAATCGCGCTCCGTGACGAGGCGGCACGGGCGCCCCGCGGCGTCGTATTGGAAGTGGCGGATGGTGCGCGTATCGGCGATGCCGTCCCCGTCGAAATCCTCTTCTTCCGTGTGGGTCCGCAGGCCTTCGGCATCCGCGGCCGGAGCGGCATCCGCGGCCTCCGGCGTCGTGGGCAGCACGGATGGCGCCTGCGGTATCGGCTCGCGGGCCGCCGGCGCCGGCGTCGGCTGCGGCACGGCGACCACCGGGCGGACACGCGCGTCGACTCTATTGCGTCGCGCTTCCGCGACGGGGTCGTCGCGCTCGGCGTCGCTTCCGCAGGCGCCGAGCAGAACTAGCGCGCCCAGCATGGCTAACAACCCCAGGTTCTTCATTGTAGGAATTTCCTTACCACACACCGGCGCATCCGCTGTCGCGGGCCTTCCGGGGGTTTCCCCCTAAACTTCCAACTCTTTTACTCGAGCGACGGTGAACTGCCGATGAATCGGTTTCGATCCGCGACGCATCCGGGCATGTACTGGGCCATCGCGCTATCGGTGGTCGCGGTGTTCGCCATCGACGTCAACACGCGCATCGGCGTGGCGACGTGGATCCTCTATCTCATCCCCCTCATCATGTGTTTCCGCGTCTCGCAGCCCTGGCTGCCGATGGTGGTGGGCGCGACCGCCTCCACGCTCATCGTGGTGGATTGGTTCTTCTCCGCGCCCGGCATCGCGGCGCAGATCGCGCAGGCCAACCGCGGCCTGGGGATTGTCGTCATCCTGGTGACGGCGCTGCTCGCGCGCGACACGCTGCAACTGCGTCTCAAGATCCGGCGCGACGACTGGGTGCGGGCCGGCCGCGCCAAAGTCGCGGAGGTGCTCGTCGGCGAGCAGTCGATCGGGCGGCTCACCGAGCGCGCGCTCCAAGTGCTCGTCAACTATGTCGGCGCACAGGCCGGCGCGATGTACATCGCCGAGCCGGGCGGCGGTTACGTGCGGGCAGGCACTGTGGGTGTCGCCCCGGACGCGGCGGCGCCCGGCGTGGTCCGTCCAGGCGAAGGCCTGCTGGGCCGGGCGGTGGTGGAGAAAAAGGCCATCGTCATCCGGGATCTGCCCGGCGACTATCTGCGCATCTCCTCCGGCCTCGGTGGCAGCAAGCCGCACTCCCTGCTCATCGTGCCGCTGAGCACCGACACCGAGACGCACGGCATCCTCGAGCTCGGCTATCTGCACCCGGCGGACGACGCGGATCTCGACCTGCTCGACAATGTCAGCGAGCCCGTGGCCATCGCCTTCCGCACCGGCATGTTGCGCCGTGAGCGCGAGAACCTGCTGCGCGAGACACAGCGGCAGGCCGAGGAGCTGCAGACGCAGCAGGAAGAGCTGCGCGTCGCCAACGAGGAGCTGATGTCGCAGGGCTCCCAGCTGCGCGAGTCGCAGGCGCGCCTCGAGACGCAGCAGGCGGAGCTCGAGCAGACCAACGTCCAGCTCGAGGAGCATGCCGCGCGCATGCGCGAGCACAACGCCGCGCTGGCCGAGGCGAAGCGCGACGTGGAGCGCAAGGTCATAGAGCTGGCGCGCGCCAACCGCTACAAATCCGAGTTCCTGGCCAACATGTCGCACGAGCTGCGCACCCCGCTCAACAGCTCGCTGATCCTCGCCAAGCTGCTGTCCGACAACCGCGACGGCAACCTCACTCCGGAACAGGTGAAGTTCGCGCGCGGCATCGCGACGGCCGGCAACGACCTGCTGGCTCTGATCAACGACATCCTCGACCTTTCGAAGATCGAGGCGCGCAAGATCGACATCGCGCGCTCCAACGTCGACATCGCCGACCTGGCGCAGAAACTCGCGCAGACCTTCGAGCCCATGGCCGAGCAGAAGCAGATCTTCTTCCGCATCATCAAGGGGCCCGACCTGCCCGCCACCATCGACACCGACGGCCAGCGGCTGTCGCAGATCCTCAAGAACCTGCTGTCGAATTCCCTGAAGTTCACCGAGCGCGGCGAAGTGGCGCTCGAGATCTCCGCGCGCGGCGAGGAGGTGGAATTCGCGGTGCGCGATACCGGCATCGGCATCGCGGCCGAGCACCAGCAGATCATCTTCGAGCCGTTCCGCCAGGCCGACGGCACGACCAACCGCAAGTTCGGCGGCACCGGCCTCGGTCTGTCCATTTCCCGCGAGCTCGCGCGCATGCTGGGCGGGCGCATCACGCTCGAAAGCAAGCCCGGGGAAGGCAGCGTGTTCCGGCTGCTGATGCCGCGTGTCGCGCCCAGCGTGCCTCCGGCGCCGGCGCTGCACGCGCCCGCGGCGCACGGCGCGCATGCGGCGAACGGCGAAACTCCGTCGCGCACCGATGGCGAATCTCCACTGCGCGCCAATGGCGCGACTCCGCCGCGCGCCGGCGCAGCGCGTGCCGCCGGCGCCGTTCGTGCCGCGGCCGTGCCCGACGATCGCGCGTCGATCTCGAAGGACGGCCGGGTGCTGCTCGTCGTCGAGGACGACCCGACCTTCGCGAAGGTGCTCTACGATCTCGCGCACGAGCTCGGCTTCGACTGCCTCATCGCCTCCTCCGCCGACGAGGGCATCGAGCTCTCCACGCAGTTCAGGCTCGCCGCGGTGGTCCTCGACATCAAACTACCCGACCACTCCGGCTTCACGGTGCTCGACCGCCTCAAGCACAATCCGGCCACGCGCCACGTGCCGGTGCAGGTGATCTCCGCCGAGGACAACGCGCGCCTCGCGCGCCAGATGGGCGCCGCCGGGGCGCTGCTCAAGCCCGTGGACCGGGAAGCGCTGCAGTCGACGCTCGCCAATCTCAAGGACAAGTTCGCGAGCGAGCTGCGCACCGTGCTCGTGGTCGAGGACAACGCGCTGCAGCGCGAGAGCATCCGCCAGCTGCTCGCGAGCGACACCATGCGCGTGGTCACCGTCGACAACGCCGCCGCGGCGGTCGAACAGCTGCGCGGCACCACCTTCGACTGCATGGTGCTCGACCTCACGTTGCCCGACGCCACCGGCTACGAGCTGCTCGAGCGCATGGCCGCGGACGATGCGTACGCCTTTCCGCCCGTCATCGTGTACACGGGGCAGGCGATCTCCGCCGAGGAGGAGCAGCAGCTGCGCAAGTACTCGCGCTCGATCATCATCAAGGGCGCGAAATCGCCGGAGCGGCTGCTCGACGAGGTCAGCCTGTTCCTGCACCAGGTCGAAGGGCGACTGCCCCCCGACCGCCAGCGCATGCTGGCGGACGCCCGCAGGCGCGATGCCGCATTCGAAGGGCGGCGCATCCTCGTGGTCGAGGACGACGTGCGCAACATCTTCGCGCTCTCCTCCGTGCTCGAGCCACTGGGCGGCTCCGTCGTCATTGCGCGCAACGGGCGCGAAGCCCTGCAGCGGGTGGTCGCACGCCCGGCGCCGGACCTCGTGCTCATGGACATCATGATGCCCGAGATGGACGGCTTCGAAGCCATGCAGGAGATCCGCAAGAAGCCCGAGCTGCGCGAGCTGCCCATCATCGCGTTGACGGCGAAGGCCATGCCCGACGATCAACAGCGCTGCCTGGCCGCGGGCGCGAACGATTACATCACCAAGCCCATCGACGTCGACAAGCTCGTTTCGCTGATCCGCATCTGGATGCCGAAGTAGCAGATGTCCGCGCCCGCGCACATGGCCGATCTCGAAGTGCGCCTCCTGCTGGAGGCGGTCTTCGATCGCTACCACTACGATTTCCGCGCGTACGCGATGGCATCGCTGAAGCGGCGCCTGCTGCAGGCCTGCGACCGGCTGGGCGTGGCCACGCTGTCGGGCCTGCAGGAGCGCCTGCTGCACGAGCCCGAGTCGTTCTCGGTGCTGCTGCAGTATCTCACCGTGCAGGTGAGCGACATGTTCCGCGACCCGGAGTTCTTCCTGGCGCTGCGCACGCAGGTGCTGCCCATCCTGGCCACCTACCCGTCGATCAAGGTGTGGTGCGCGGGCTGCAGCACCGGTGAGGAGGCTTATTCGCTCGCGATCCTGCTGCACGAGGAAGGGCTGCTCGACCGCTCCATCATCTACGCCACCGACATCAACGCGCAGGCGCTGCGCGACGCCGCCGCCGGCGTCTATCCACTGGCGCGGCTGCGCGGATTCACCGAGAACCACCGGCGCTCGGGGGCCAGGACCTCGTTGTCCGACTATTACCATGCCACTGCCGGTGCGACGGCCGATGGTCCGGGCGAAGCCGCGATCTTCGACCAGGCCCTGCGCAAACGCATCACGTTCTCGGATCACAGCCTCGCGACGGATCACGTGTTCTCGGAGGTGCATCTCATCACCTGCCGCAACGTGCTCATCTATTTCGACCACACGCTGCAGGCGCGCGCGCTGCGTCTGTTTGCCGAGGCGCTGGTGAGTCGTGGATTTCTCGGGCTCGGCTCGAAAGAGAGCCTGCGCTTCACGCCCGCGGCGGAATTCTTCAGCGATTTCTCGATGCCCGAGCGCATCTACCGGAAGATGCTGGACGAGACGATGGGCAGGAATTCGGGCCACACGGGGGAGCGCGCATGACGCGGGCCGTCGATCTCATCGTCATCGGCGGCTCCGCGGGCGCCATAGACGTGCTGCGCGACGTGCTGACCGCGCTGCCCGCGAAGCTGTCGCCCGCGGTGGCCATCGTGGTCCATCTGCCCGCCGGCGGGCCCGGCGTGCTGCACGAGGTGCTGGCGCGGCCGGACGGCCCGCCGATGAAGCCCGCCGAGGACAAGGAACCGATCACCGGGGGAACGATCTACTTCGCGACGCCCGATTACCACCTGCTGGTCGAGTCCGGACGCACGTTCGCGCTGTCCCTCGACGAGCGCGTGCATTTCTCGCGCCCGGCGATCGACGTGCTGTTCGAATCGGCCGCGGAGGCCTATGGTGCCCGACTCATGGGCGTCATCCTGTCCGGGGCGAATGCCGATGGGGCCGCGGGGCTGCGCGCCGTCGCGGCCGCGGGCGGCATAGCGGTGGTGCAGTCCCTCGAATCCGCGGAGATGGTCGCCATGCCCGCGGCCGCGCTGGACGCGGTGCCGGAATGCATGGAGCTCAACGTGTCGGCGCTCGCAGACCTTTTGCGCGCGCACGGAGAATTGCAGAGGATGGACCATGGCCGATAAGGTGAAGTGCCTGCTGGTGGACGACGTCGAGGAGAACCTGCTGGCTCTCGAGGCCGTGTTGCGCGGCGACGATCGCGAGATACACAAGGCCACCTCCGGGCCGCAGGCGCTGGAGTTGTTGTTAGTCCACGATTTCGCGCTCGCGCTGCTCGACATCCACATGCCGACGATGAGCGGTTTCGAGCTCGCCGAGCTCATGCGCGGCACCGAGCGCTCGAAGCACGTGCCGATCATCTTCATCACCGCCGCGAGCCCCACCGAGCCGCTGCCGATGTTCCGCGGCTACGAGTCCGGCGCGGTCGACGTGCTGTTCAAGCCCATCAACATGGAGATCCTGCGCCAGAAGGCCGACGTGTTCTTCGAGTTGCATCGGCAGCGCGAGCAGCTGCGGCAGGCGGTGCAGGCGCGCGAGGACGTGCTGGCCATCGTGTCGCACGACATGCGCACGCCGCTCGCGGTCGTGCACACCACCACCTCCATGCTGCTCAATCCGAAGTACAAGCTCACGCCGGATCAGGTACGCGAGCAGCACGAGCGCATCCGCCGCAACGTCGACCTCATGAACCGCATGATCGGCGACCTCATGGACATGGTGAACCTGCGTTCGGGGAAGCTCTCCATCAATCCGAAGCCCACGGTGGTCAACGACGTGCTGCGCGAGGCGGTCACGACGCAGGAAGGCCCGGCGCGCGACAAGGGGCTGGTGCTCACCTACGACGCGGGCACCGACGTCATGCGCGCCGAGGCGGACCGTGCACGCCTCATGCAGCTGTTCCAGAACCTGCTCGGCAACGCGGTGAAGTTCTGCAAGGCCGGCGACAGCATCACGGTGACCAGCCGCACGCGCGGCAACAGCGCGCAGATCGAGATCGCCGACAGCGGCCCCGGAATCGCCGAAGTCGACCTGCCGCACATCTTCGACCCTTATTATTCCGCCAGCACGAAGCACCAGAAGACGGGCACCGGGCTCGGGCTGTACATCGCCAAGGGTATCGTCGAAGCCCACGGGGGCCAGATCCGCTGCGGCTCGGTGCCGGGCGTCGGCACCACCTTCAACGTGACGCTGCCGCTGGCGCACTGAAAGTAGTTTGGCCCCTTGCGGGCCCGTGTTAGCGCTACCCGGAACCTGTGACCGGCCGGCTGTCCTGTGCGCCGCGCGAGACACGCAGCGTGACTTCCGGCCGCATTGCCACCGGTGTCATCCGGGGATATCGTCCGCCCCACGCGCGCCCAACCTTGGACGGCGCCGCGCAACATCCGAAAACACTCGTAAGGACACTAGGGGGATGACATGAAGATTCCATTCGTGAGACTCGCTGCGCTCGCCGCGCTGGCGGGTGCTGTGCCCGCAGGCGCTGCCGTGCCGGGCTTCGCCGGCGACATCACCGGCGGCGGCAACGCGACTCCGATCGTCGTGAACAGCTTCGCCTCGATGCAGTCCGCCATGAACGCCTACAGCGGCACCGGCGGCCTGGTGCTGCACTACACGGGCACCTTCGACGAGGCACCCATCCTCGCCAACATCTGCGGCCAGTGGAGCAAGCCGCGCACGGAAATCAACGTCAACAACAAGAGCGGCGTCACCATCCTCGGCATGGACGGCTCTTCGGCGAATTTCGCCATCCGCATCCGCGGCTCGTCGAACAACATCATCATCCGCAACATGAAGATGGGCCTGGTACCGGGCGGCGGCGACAACGGCGACATCGTCGGCATCGAGGCCGAGTCGCACCACGTCTGGTTCGACCACAACGAGCTGTACAGCCGCAACGTGAGCTGCCCCGGCACACCCGGCAACGACACCACGTTCGACGGCGCACTCGACATCAAGGCCTCGGCGACCAACATCACCGTCTCCTACAACTACATCCACGACCACGCCAAGGTCGGCCTCGACGGCTCGGGCGACAGCGACGATTTCGAGCGGCGCATCACCTACGCGCACAACCGCTACGAGAACGTGGGCTCGCGCCTGCCGCTGCAGCGCTTCGGCTTCATCCACGTCTACAACAACTACTACAACGGCATCACCGAGAGCGGCATCAACGTGCGCATGACCGGCCATGCGCTCATCGAGAACAACTGGTTCGAGAACGCGGTGAACCCCGTGACCTCGCGCAGCTCCGATGAGCTCGGCGAATGGGACCTGCGCAACAACAACGCCCAGAGCGCCGCGGACAACGCCCGGTTCAACCTCACCTGGAATGCCGGCTCCAACCCGTTCCGCAACGCGGAAAACTGGCAGACCACCGCGACCTTCCCGATCACGCTGCCGTACACCTACACCACCTACCCGGCCGACGTCTCGCGCTGCATCGCGATCAATGCGGCAGGCGTGGGCAAGGGTCTGCGCGAAGCGCCGGCCGTGCTGAGCATGTGCAGCGGTGGGAACACCAACAACCTGGTCGTGTCGCCGACGACGCTGTCGTTCGCCGCGGCAGCCGGCTCGTCCCCGGTGGCCGTCACCGCGAACGTAGGCTGGACCGTCACCGACAACCAGACCTGGCTCACCGAGTCCCCGGTGTCGGGCACCAACAACGGCAGCTTCACCGTGAGCGCTGCGGCCAACACCGGCGCCGCCCGCAGCGGCGTCGTCACCGTGACCGGCGGCGGCATCACGCGAACCGTAGCCGTCACGCAAGCGGGGCAGACGGCCACCAGCGTCGTCTATCAGACCGAGAACGGCACCGTCGGCGGCGGCACCGTGTTCGAGACCAAGAACGCCGGCTTCCTCGGCACGGGCTACGTGAACGCGTCGTCGAGCGGCGGTTTCTCTCAGAACGTCAATGTCGATGGCCGTGGCGGCGGCTCGAAGACACTGCGCATCCGCTACGCGCTGGCTTCGGG
>JBIOZI010000010.1:0-7380 GCA_044871085.1 Steroidobacteraceae bacterium
TCGCCGAACACGAACGTGCGCGAAATATCGGACTGGTACCCGCGCACGGAGCAGCCGCAGTCCATCAACACCACTTCCCGGTCGCGTACCGCCTGGGGCTTGCCGGACCCATGTGGATAGGCGCTGGCCTCGCCCAGCAGGATCAGCGCGAACTCGGGCGTCGCACCCAGCGCCTCGTGCGCGGCGTCCATCATCAAGCGGATGTCCTTGGGCGTCATGCCGAGCGCAATGCGCGGCCCGACGTGCCGATAGGCCGCGATGGTGATGTCCGCCGCCTTCTTCATGAGCGCGAGCTCGGCGGGCGATTTCACCATGCGACAGCCACGCACGACGGGCGCACCGTTGCGAATCTCCACTCGCGCCATCGCGCGGCGCAACGCATCGACCGCGAAATAGCGCACGGTTTCTTCGATTCCAACGGGTGCGCTCACTTTCCGATCGCGCAGGATGCCCGCGACGGTCGTCAGCGGATCCTCGTCTTCGTGCCAGACGCGCACGTCCGCGGGCACCTCGAGGCTCTCGCGCACGGACGGCTCCTCGAAGTGTGGCGTGACGATGGCGATGTCCCCCTCGCGGGGCAGCACGGCCGCGGTGAGGCGCTCGCTGCGCCACCAATGCACGCCGGTGAAATACACCAGCGACGCACCGGGCTCGATGAGCAGCGCGCCGATGCCATGCTGCGCCATGAGCTTGCGGGCCTGTTCGATGCGAGCGAGATACTCCGCGCGGCCGATCGGCACGACGTCGCCCGTCATCGCCGTCAGCCGTTGCGCGGGCTGCTGCGCGCAGGCCCGCGCCGGACTCAGCGCGCCGATGCCCAGCCCGAGCGGGGCAAGGGCCGCGGCACCCATGGTCAACACTTCGCGACGTGTCGTTCGCATTCGCGCTTCTCCGCCCGACTGGGCTCCATCGCAGCCACCGAACCCCGGCAAACCCCTTCCCGGTACCGCTCCCTAGTAGGGTCGGTAGGACTTTTCCTCGACGATGGTCGAGCCTAACAAGGTATTGATGCGCTTCTTGACCGCGGCCCGTTCGTCGTTCGTCACGTACACGGCGCGCGCGAGCTCGATGAACTTCTGCGTGAACCGCCCGGCGCGCTCCTCGTCGCGGATGTCGTCTTCGATCACCCACAGTTTCTCGTTGACGCGCAGCAGATTCGCTTCCTCCACGCCGATGCCCGCAGCGGCGGCGGCGCCCGAGTCCTGCCAGGTCTTCTCGAGCAGCGTGAGCTCGTGCTTCACGTTCGCGACCTTGCCGGGGTCGCTCATGCGCGCGGCCTTGATGCGCAGGATGGTGATCTTGTCGAGCAGCTCGCCCGGCGAAATGGGAACGAGGATGTCTTTCATTTCAATCGCACCTCGGACGGCAAGGCTAACAGCTCGTCGAGCTTCGCGGTGACGGCCCCGACGGTGATCAGCTCCATGACGCCGGGCAGCTCGATCTTCGTGGTCCACGGCAGCTCCGCGGCCGGCTTCTGCATGAACTCGAGCGCCGCAGCTTCGTACTCATTCACGCACCAGCGCCGCGAAAGATACGGTCCGCTGCGCTCGGGATTGGTTGCCGCGTACAGCCCGATGACGGGGGTATTCACCATCGTCGCCATGTGCGCGGGTCCGGAGTCCGGCGTCAGCAGCACGGTCGCGCGCGCGAGCAGCGCCAGCAGCTGGGGCAGGGTGTCGCGCCCGATGACGTCGACCACGGGCACCTTCGCATGGTGCGCAATCTCCAGCCCCATCTCGCGCTCGAAGGCATTCGGCCCGCCGCAGAGGATCACGCGCATCCCATGTACGCGCACGGCGTGCTCTGCCACGGCGGCATACCGCTCGGGCAGCCAGTTGCGCGCGCGATGGCTCGAGCAGGCGCTGATCACGAGGGTCGGCTGAGCATCCGGGATGAGCCGTGCGGCGTGGTCCTGCGCGTCCGGCGGCAGAGGAATGTCCCAGGCGATGCGCCGCTGCCTTATTCCCAGCGCGTCGGCGAATCCCAGGAAACTGTCGAGCACGTGCTCGCGCGACCGTTCCGCGATGCGCGCGTTGGTGAACAGCCACTGCAGCTCGCGCGCGCGGGGTTTGTCGAAACCCAGCTTGATAGCCGCGGGGATCAGCGCGGCATTGGCGCTCGCTCGCAGCGACAGCTGCAGGTGCAGCAGCAGGTCGAACGCGCCGCGCCGTTTCATGTCGGTACGCAGCCGGCCGAACGCGGACAGGCCGGCGGCCTTGTCCACGGTGATAAGCTCCACATCCGGAATGAGGCCCATCAACTTCGCTTCGACTTTGCCGATGACCCACGAAAAACGCGTGCGCGGCCATGCCGTCTGCAGAGTGCGCAGCAGCGGCACTACGTGGCAGGTGTCACCGATGGCGGACAGCCGCAGCAGGCAGACCTTTTGCGGCGGATTGGCCAGTAGATGGGCAAGTGCCTGCACGCGCGTGTCCGTGAGAATGAGCGATTGAAGCGTCACTGGCCCGTGGGCGCGGAGGTCAACGAAGCCGCCTTCGAGGGCGGCCGGATGCTATACGACACCCTCCGCACGAGCAATTTCTCGCCGGAATTCTTCGAGCCCGAATACTGGCGGCGCCACGACGCGATCGACGGCGCGGCGCGCGGGCGCGGCACCACCTGGTTCATCCGCGCGGGCGATTCGGGTTTCGTGCTGCGCCACTACCGGCGCGGCGGACTCGTGGCAAAGTTTTCAAAAGACCGCTACTGGTGGCGCTCCGAGGGCGAGACGCGCTCCTTCGCGGAGTGGTATCTAACCTATCACCTGCACCGCGCGGGCCTGCCGGTTCCGACGCCCATAGCGGCGCGGTACGTGCGCCAGGGCCTGTTTTATCGCGCGGATCTCATCACACAGCGCATCGAGGATTCCGAGCCGCTGGCGCAGGCCCTGCTCAGGGGGCCGCTGCCGCTCACGCAGTGGATCGCGGTGGGTCGATGCATCCGCCGCTTCCACGATGCCGGCGTCCATCACGCCGACCTCAACGCGCACAACATCCTGCTCACGCCGAAGCAGGTGTACCTCATCGACTTCGATCGCGGCGAGCTGCGCAAGCGCGGCTGGTGGGCGGACTCGACGCTCGTGCGCCTGTATCGTTCGCTCGAGAAGGTGACGCTGCTCGCCGCGCCCGACAGCTTCACGGACCAGGACTGGCACGGCCTGCTCGCGGGCTACCGCGAGTCCGCGGGGCTGCCGCAGGCGTCGCTCGTCTAGCGGCCGATGCGGTTCGTCTATATCTTCATCGCCTATCTGATCGCGCCGGTCGTGGCCGTTGCGCTGGCCCTGCGCGGCTTTCGCGACGCGACGCATTGGGAAGGCTTCTCCGAGCGTTTCGGCTTTGGCGCCTTCGTCAAGGGCAGGCGCAGCATCTGGGTGCACGCGGTGTCGGTGGGCGAGGTGCAGGCGTCGGCGCCGCTGGTGGAAGCATTGCTCGCCCGGTTTCCCGACATTCCGGTGGTGCTGACCACGGTGACACCCACGGGGCGTTCGCGCGCTCGGGCGCTCTTCAAGAGCCGTGTCGACGTGCGCTACGTGCCCATCGATCTGCCCGGAGCGGTGCGGCGGTTCTTCAACCGCGTGCAGCCGCATCTCGCCGTCATCCTCGAAACGGAAATATGGCCGAACCTGTATCACCGCTGTGGCCGGCTCGGCGTGCCGCTGGTGCTGGCCAGCGCGCGCATCTCGCCGAAGTCGGTGAACCGCTATCGGCAGCTGGTCGGACTGTTTCGCGAAACGCTCTCTCACGGAATCTTCATCGCGGCGCAGAGTGTCGAGGACGCGGAGCGTTTCCGTTCGATCGGCGCCAACGCGGCGCGCACGCACGTCATCGGCAACATCAAGTTCGACTTCGGCTATCCACCGAGCATGCAGGCGCACGGCCGCGAGCTGCGTGCCGCGCTGTTCGCGTCGCGTCCGGTGTGGGTGGCGGGCAGCACGCACGAGCACGAAGAAGAGCTGCTGCTCGATGCGCACGCGGCGATCCGCACGCGTTTTCCCGATGCGCTGCTCGTACTGGTGCCGCGCCACCCGCCGCGTTTCGGTGAGGTCGCGGAGCTGCTCGAAAAGCGCGGCATTCCGTTCGTCACGCGGCAGAGCGGCGCGGCGACGACGGCGCAGACGCAGGTATTCCTGTTGAACACGCTCGGCGAGCTGCCACCGTTCTACGCGGCGGGCGACGTCGCGTTCGTCGGCGGCAGTCTCGTGCCCATCGGCGGCCACAACCTGCTCGAGCCGGCGGCGCTCGGGTTGCCGGTGGTGGCCGGACCGCACAACTTCAACTCCGCCGACATCGCACGCATGCTCGTGGAGCGCGGCGCGGTGACGATCGTGCCGGACGCGGCGGCGGCGGCGGGCACGATTGGCGACTTGCTGGCGGATCCCACGCTGCGCGAGCGCATGGGCACGATTGGCCGCAAGGCAGTGGATGACAATCGAGGTGCGGTCGGGCGCCTGATGGTCTTCCTCGAGCCTCTGCTGCCCTGACGGGGCGCCGCGCCGAGGATCGTCAGGGCGGCAGCCTGCCGCCCTGACTACTGGCGTTCCGAGCTACTGCGCCGGTGGCGTGACCGACGGCGGATTCGCCGGCGGCGGCGGATTCTCGAGCCACGTATTCATGTCCTCGAGCGCCTTGCGATCGAGGATGCCCGCGGACTGCTTGAGCCGCAGCACGTTGAGCATGTAGTCGTAGCGGCTGCGGGAGTAGTCGGTCTGCGCCCGCACGAGCGTCTGGCGGGCGGCGAGCACGTCGACCGCGGTGCGGGTGCCGACGTCATAGCCGGCCTCGGTGGCGCGCAGCGCGGTGGCCGAGGATTCGAGCGCCTGCTTGAGCGCCTGCACGCGCGAGATCTCGGACACGACGCCGAGATAGGCATCGCGCGAGGTGCGCTCGGTCTCGCGCGATACGCGCTCGAGACGCTGCTTGGCGGCCTGCCAGCGGTACGAGGACTGCCGCACGCGCGAAGTGGTGCCGCCGCTCGACCAGATGGGCACCGTGACCTGGAGCGTCACGGACCTGTCGGTGTCGCCCTCGCTCGACGACGGCAGCGTGCCGCCGTCGGGAAAGCCCGGGACTGCCGGGAAGTTGCGGTCTTCGCTGGTCTCGGAGTGGCCCTTGCTGACGACGAGGTCGACCTGGGGGAGATGTCCGCCGAACTGCTGGCGCACGGTGTCGCGCGCGATGTCGGCCCCGAGCCGGCTCGAGGTGAGTGCCAGGTTCTGCTCCATGGCGGCCTCGACCCACTTCTGCGGGTCGGCGGGTTCGGGGATGTTGAGGGGCATCGTGGTGCGCGGCGTCGCCAGCACTGCGTACTGCATGTCGGTGATCTCGCGCAGGAACTCCTGCGCCGACGCCAGCGCGCGCTTTGCCGCGATGAGGTCGGCCGCGGCGGTATCGCGCGCCGCGCGTGCTTCCTGCACGTCCGTGATGGCGATGAGGCCGACTTCGAAACGCTTGTCGGCCTGCTCGAGCTGCCGCGAGATGGCGTCGAGCGACGCCTGCTGTGCCTGCACGTTGTCCTGGGCGGCGAGCACGTCGAAGTAGCGCTGGGAGACCCGCAGGGCGAGATCCTGCTGGGCGACGCCGTAGTCCGCGTCGGCCTGCGCCACGACGCGCCCCGCCTGCTTGAGGCCGACGAGCTGGCCCCAGTTGAAGACGCTCTGGCGCAGGTTCACCGACCAGTTGGTCGAATCACCGGTGGACTCGCCCGAGCCGCTCTGCACGAGAATGGTCTGCGGCACGGGTGGCGGGCCGACGAAGTTCGGATCGTCGATGAGGCGCGACGAGGTACTGGTGCCAGACCCTTCGTCCTCGTTCTTGCTCCAGTTGCCGGTGATCTGCGGCAGGTAGGCGGCCCAGGCCTGCGGGCGTGCCTCGCGGGTGGCCTTGCGCGTGAACTCGGCTTCACGCACCAGCGGATCGTTTACGACGGCTTGGTCGAAAATCGTGAGCAGGTCTTCGCTTGCGGCGGTAGCGGAAATGAGCAGTCCCATGCCCAGGGCTATTAAACGGCGCATTAATAAGAATCCTCGTTAGTGTTGTAGATCACTATATCACCTGCCACCGGGGCGAAGGCAATGGTCTCAGGAAAAGCTTAGACGTTTCAGTAGTGCGGAACGGTTGCATCCACCGACTGACTCCAGGCGGCGATGCCTCCGGAAAGGTTCGCGACGTTGGTAAATCCTTGGTTCGACAGATATTGCGCGACACGCATGGAACGCGCACCGGCGTGGCACATCACGATGGTCTCCACGTCGCGTGACAGCTCCGCGAGCCGCGCCGGTATGTCGTTCATGGGCACATGTACGACGTCGGGAATGCGCGCAAGTTGCAACTCCCACTCCTCGCGCACGTCGAGCACGAGGGGATTCTCGCCGCGATCGCGACGCTGTTTGAGCTCTTCCACGGAGATCTCGCGAATCATGCGTCGTGATCAGAAACGGAATGGTTCCGGCCGCGGCGCACTCTCGAGCGCATCGACGTTGGTTTCGAACAGGGCGGTGCTGTCCCAGGCATTTTCCGAAGTACGCGTTACCAACAGGGCTTCCTGCGGCAGAGTGTCGCCGACGATGACGAACAGTTTTCCACCAATTCCCAACGCGCGAGCGAAGCGATCGTCGTACAAGGGAAGCGTGCCGCACACCGCGATTAGCGCGTAGCCACTGCCGAAATCCAAGTGAAAAGTGTCACCCACGACGACTTCGACCTGCCCGAAACCGGCGCGCTTGAGATTGCCGCGCGCCGCGGTCGCGAAATCCGCGTGAATCTCGATTGCGCGCACGCTCGCACCCATCGTGGACAGGCATGCGGGCACGAAACCTGTCCCGCATCCGACCACCAGCGCGCGCATGCCGGGCCGCGCATCCAGCGCTTGCAGGAGCCGTCCGACAATTTTCGGCGGCAACATGTGCTGGCCGTGGCCGAGCGGAATGTCGGCGTCGGCGAACGCGATTCCCGCGTAGCGCTCCGGCACGAAAAATTCACGCGGGGTGCGACGCATCGCGTCGAGCACGCGGTCGTCGAGCACGTCCCACGCGCGCACTTGCTGCGAGATCATCTGGCCGCGCGCGAACTCGGTCTGCATGAACGACTCCATGAGCTGGGATGCTACTTATTCTGCCTGAAAGCACGATGCATACGGGCTTCCTTTCGGCGCGGAACCAGTCGTCACATCGCTTATCTTTATGGTTAATGTCGCATGGGCACTTGTGGGGCTCGGCTATTCTGCCCCCGGGCATGGATGCTCCGCACAAAACGGCGACTAATAACAACAGGATTCCGCTAGAGGATGTCGATACTAGGGCTGATCTGCGTGCTGCTCGCATTGGTGGCGACGCTGCTGGGCGTGCTGTTTTTTTTCCAGCGGCGCGATCTGCGGGCGGTCTCC
>JBIOZI010000011.1:0-7037 GCA_044871085.1 Steroidobacteraceae bacterium
AGTCGGATCAGTCAGGTCTGTCCCCATTTACTAGGAAACGAGGAATGTCCCCATTCGGCTACTTTAACCACCAGCGCAGGATCAAGCTAACTACTCCAAGTAGGGACACGCTGGCGACCCAGATCAGGGCCATCCAGCCCAGGCGGCGCGCCAGCGGCGGCTCGGGCGCGTTCGAGTCGCGCGCCATTCAATGGTACCCCTCGTGCGCCACCTTGCCCCTGAACACCCAGTACGACCACGCCGTGTACGCCAGGATCACCGGCACCAGCACCGACGCGCCCACGAGCATGAACACCTGGCTCGATTCGGGCGCGGCCGCCATCTGCAGCGTGATGCTGTTCGGGATCAGGTATGGATACATGCTGATGCCGAGCCCGGCGAACGACAGCGCGAACACCGCGAGGGTGAGCACGAACGGCGCGAGGTCGTAGTTGCGCCGCAGGCTGCGCACGAAGCGCCAGGTGAGGATGACGATGATCAGCGGCACCTGCGCGGTGATCAGCACGCGTGGCATCGAAAACCAGCGGTCGAAGTACTGCGGCCCGAGATACGGGGTCGCGAGGCTCACGGCGAGGATGCAAACCAGCGTCACCGGCGCCCAGACGCGCATGAGCCGCCGCGCGTGTTTCTGCGTGTCGCCGTCGGTCTTCCAGTTCAGCCAGCAGGCGCCTAACAAGGAATAGCCGGCCACCACGCTCACGCCCGTGAGCAGGCTGAACGGCGTGAGCCAGTCCCACCAGCCGCCGGCGTACGCGCGCCCGCGCACCGCGATCCCCTGCAGCAGCGCGCCGAGAGTTATGCCCTGGGCGAACGCCGCGGTGAACGAGCCCGCGGTGAATGCGAAATCCCAGATCGGCCGATGCGCCGGATCGCGCCAGCGGAACTCGAAGGCGACGCCGCGGAACACCAGCGCGAGCAGCATGGCGATGAGCGGTGGATAGAGCGCCGACAGCACGATTGAATACGCCAGCGGAAACGCCGCCAGCAGCCCGCCGCCGCCGAGCACCAGCCAGGTTTCGTTGCCGTCCCACACCGGCGCGATGGAGTTCATCGCGGTGTCGCGCTCGCGGCCGACGCCGAACACGGGGAAGAGGATGCCGATGCCGAGATCGAAACCGTCCATGACGACGTACATGAACACCGCGAACGCGAGAATCGCGGCCCAGACATTGGTGAGCGCCGTACTCTCATCCATGGCTCGTCTCCGGGAGTTTTCCGCCCTGCAACGCCGGCGCGGACGTGATGCCGGCCGCGTGCGCGGGCGCGTTGGGCGGATCGGGCTCGTGCGGCTGCGGCGCCCGCGACATGAGCTTGAGCAGATACCACGTGCCCATGCCGAACACCGCGAAGTACACCACCACGAAGGCGACGAGCGAGGTGGCCACGGCCGGCGCCGCCAGCGGCGACATGGAATCCGCGGTGCGCAACAGGCCATAGATGGTGTACGGCTGCCGGCCGACCTCGGTCGTGATCCAGCCGGCGAGCACGGCGACGAAGCCGGACGGGCCCATGCACAGCGCGAAGCGATGCAGCCAGCGCCAGTCGTACAGCTTGCGCGCGACGCGCGCCAGCAGGCTCGCGAGGCCGAGCGAGAGCATGAGGAAGCCGAGCCCGACCATGACGCGGAATGACCAGAACACCACCTCGACGGGCGGCCGCGCGTCGGGCGCGATGGTGTCGAGGCCCGCGAGCGGCGCATCGAGATCGTGCTTGAGGATCAACGACGAGAGCCTGGGTATCTCGAGCGCATGCTCCATGCGCTGCGCCTCGTCGTCGGGGATGCCGAACAGGACGAGCGGCGCGCCCGCTGAATGGCTCTGGTAGTGCCCTTCCATGGCCATCACCTTCGCGGGCTGGTGCTCGAGCGTGTTGAGGCCGTGCAGGTCGCCGACGAAGATCTGCACCGGCGCCACCAGCGCCGCCATCCACATCGCCATCGAGAACATCTTGCGCGCGTGCTCGGCGCGCGGGTTCGCGAGCAGGTGCCAGGCGCCCACCGCGCCGACCGCCAGCGCGGTGGTCAGGTAGGCGGCGATGACGGTGTGCACCAGCCGATACGGAAAACTCGGATTGAAGATGATGTCGAGCCAGCCGTGCGCCGGCACGAACTGTCCGTCCGCGTTGATGGCATAGCCCGTCGGGGTCTGCATCCAGCTGTTCACCGACAGTATCCAGAACGCCGAGATGAACGTGCCGACCGCGACCATGAGCGTGGCCGCGAAGTGCAGCCGCTTCCCGACCTTGCGCATGCCGAACAGCATCACGCCCAGGAAGCCCGCTTCGAGGAAGAACGCGGTGAGTACCTCATAGGCCATCAGCGGCCCGATGATCGGCCCGGCCCGGTCGGAATACACCGACCAGTTCGTGCCGAACTGGTACGACATCACGATGCCGGACACGACTCCCATCGCGAACACGACGGCGAAGATCTTGAGCCAGTACTTGTACAGGTCGAGGTACAGCGCCTTGCCGGTCCTCAGCCACAACGCCTCGAGCACCGCGAGGTAGCTAGCGAGGCCGATCGAGAATGCCGGGAAGATGAAATGGAAACTGACCGTGAACCCGAATTGCAGGCGCGCGAGCAGCAGCGCATGGGAGTCGTGGAGCATGCGCACATTCTATTCCCGCGATGCGCGCGCCAAAGTGGTACGCTTTCGGAGAGCTCATGCCGCGCGCGAATGGCGCCCACGTCGCCGGCCGCAGCGCCTAACTGAATGGCGCCTGAACGCCGCAAGGCCGGCCCCAAAATCGGTCATGAAACCGGCAGATGCCGAACCCGCACTTGTCCTCGCGCGCGCACCGGCATAGCCTCGGGCCCATGAAAGCGCGCGCCTGGAAAGCTATGGCCGTCGTATTCGCGACCTGCGCGGTTGCGCATGCACAGACGCCATCCGCCGGGCCCGCTGCAAGCGCCACGCCTCCACCCGCCGCACGGCGTGCGCCGCAGACGTCATTCGCCATCACGAGCCCGCAGGCCCGGCAGATCCTGCGGGACGCGGTCGCGCAGGGCGAGCCGCAGGCTCCGGCATCCACATCGACCTCCGAACCGCCGCCCACCGACGCCACGCGGCTCGACGTCATGCCGCCGCTGCGTTTCCGCGGGCCGCGCGGTGTTCATCACATGGAATGCGACGCGTCGAACTGCATGGCGGTCAACGCCGAAGGCACGACCCTGTACACCGTGTCGCGCGACGAGAACCTCACCTATCACGGGCCGCGCGGCAACGGCGGCTACGACGCGTGGCTGTCCTGCCAGTCCACCAACAATCTGCTGACGACGTTCGAGCGCTACGACAAGTGCCGCGGCATCCAGATCGGCCTGCCGGCCGGCAACGTGCTGCTCGCGCTTCCCAGGCTGAACGTCGAGTAGCGCCGCGCTTTCAGCCGCGCGGCAGCCGCGCGCGCAGCTGCGCGATCTCCTGCTCCAGGTCGCGCACGCGCTCGAGTAGTTTGAGCGCCACACCGAGCCCCGACAGGTCGAGCTCGAGCTCGTCGCGCAGCCGGCATGCGGTGCGTGCGACGGTCACCATGCGCGCGCTGAACTCGCTGGTCACGCCGCGACCCGCGCGCGCCGGAATGGCGCCGCCGTGCACCAGCTCCTCGAGCTCGGCCGCCGTGAGGCCGGAGAGCTCCAGCAACTCGGTGAACGTCACCACGCGGTGCTCGTCGAGC
Source organism: Steroidobacteraceae bacterium (assembly GCA_044871085.1). Classification (GTDB taxonomy): domain Bacteria; phylum Pseudomonadota; class Gammaproteobacteria; order Steroidobacterales; family Steroidobacteraceae; genus CADEED01. Next base: position 3,673 of record JBIOZI010000011.1, read on the forward strand.
CACAACACCTCGGTTTCGATGCTCATGCGCCCTCCGCGAATTTTCGGCGCGGGTCGAATCCTCCGGCCGCCAGCTCGCGATACAGCTCGCGCTCGCGCTCCGAGAGCGTCGCGGGCACGGCGATCTCGGCCACGGCGAACAGGTCGCCGGCGCCACCGCCCGGCTTCGGCAGGCCACGGCCGGACAGCCGCAACTTCTGCCCGGAAGACGTGCCGGCCGGAATCTTCAGGTTCACGGCGCCGGCGGGCGTCGGCACCTGCACCGAACTACCCAGCGCCGCCTCGGAGGGCGTGAGCGGCAGGTCTAGATACAGGTCGTGCCCCGTGGCGCGATACAGCGGATGCGGCTTGAGCGAAATGTCGAGATACAGGTCGCCGTGGCGTCCGCCGTTCATGCCCGGCGCTCCCTTGCCCCGCAGGCGCAGCCGCTGGCCGTCGACGGCGCCGGGCGCGACCCGCGCCTTCACCGTGCGCGGCACGCGCCGCATGCGCCCGGATGTGTCGAGCTCCGGCATCTGCAGCTGCAGCTCCAGGGTGGTACCGCGGAACGCGTCTTCGATGCTGATCTCGACCGGCACTTCGAAATCCTGTCCCTGCGACGCCTGCTCCCGTCGTCCGAAGCCCGCTCCACCGGGGCCGGCGCCACCGAACCGCGTGAACAGGTCGGCGAAGTCCACGTCGTCGAACGAGAAAGATTCTTCGCCGCCGTGTTGCCGCGACCAGTCCGGCGGCGGGCGGAACTCCTCGCCCGCGGGACGCTGGCCGAGCGCGTCGTAGGCGGCGCGCTTCTCGGGGTCTTTCAGCGTCCCGTATGCCTCCGCGATTTCCTTGAACCGCGCCTCGGCGCCGGGCTCCTTGGAAACGTCCGGGTGAAATTTCTGCGCGAGGCGCCGATAGGCCTTCTTGATCTGATCGGCAGTCGCACCGCGCTCGACACCGAGCGCGGCGTAGTAGTCCGTGTACTTCATCGTCGCTGCATCGAATTCAGGTGATAGCCACCGTCACGCGCGCATCAGTTCGCGCCGGGACCCATGGGAATGGATTTCTTCTTGTAGCCGGCGGGGATCTCGAACATCGAGGCGGGGATGGCCTCCTCGCGCCACACTTTCACGAGCTGCTCGGTGTCGCCGAGCTTGCCGCCGTCATAGGCGCGCGAGCGCACGGGAAAGCCGTTCACCTTGGCCTGCGCGTCGAACTCGTTGCTCATCATGCCGGCGAGCATCGGCACCGACTTCGCCATCTCCTCGAACACCTTCGAGAAGTTGCCGAACACCTGCTGGAAATTCTCCTTGCCCGGCAGCGCGGAGTACGACACCACGCAGAGCTGATCGTCGAGCTCGCCGTTGCGCTTCACGTCCCAGACGCGGCACGCACGGCCGTCCACCTTGTCCGACTTGCCCGTGTCGATGACCTCCACCGTCCACTTCTTGCCCTCGCCGCCCATCAGCGGGCCCATCTGTGCCTCCACCTGCGCGCGCTGCTCCGGCGGCAGTTTCGCGAGCTGATCTTTCATCTTCGTCATCGCGGAGTTCATCTGCTGCGCGACCTGCTCCATGGTCTGCTTGTCGAACTCGACGTAGCTCTTGTCGTCGTTGTCGACGATGAACAGCGTGTCGGCCTTGATGATGGAGATGCGCCCATCCGCGTCGACGAAGCGGCCCGAGCCACCCTGCACGTACATCTTCTGGCCGGCCCCGGTGGTGTTCGCGGCGATGTCGTGATCGACCAGCTCGACGTACACGCCCGCGTTGGCGACCGCGGCGACGCACCCTGCGGCAATGACGACTATGCGTTTCATGGAATTCCTCATCAAGTTGATACGGCGGACTCTACCAGCACCGCATGCCGTGTAAATCATTCAGCACTTTCATAGACTTGGCTGCATGAACAGCTCCTGGGACCACCCACACCCCCATATCGTCGTGGTGGACGTCGCCGACGGCGACATCGACGCCTATGGGCACGTGAACAACGCCGTCTACCTGCGCTGGCTCGACCTCGCGGCGTGGTCGCACTCGGCGCACCTCGGTGTGCCGCTCGAGACCTGCACGCGCATGCGGCGCGGCATGGCGGCGCTGCGCATCGAAGTCGATTTCCTGCGCGCGGTGCTGCCGCGCGAGCGCGTCGAGGTGGCCACGTGGATCGTGGAATCGGACCGCAGGCTGCGCGTCACCCGCCGCTTCCAGCTGCGGCACGCCACCGACGGGGGTACTCTCGCCCGCGCCACGACGCAGTATGTGTGTCTGAACCTGGACAGCGGAAAGGCAACCCGGATGCCTCCCGAATTCTCGGCCGCCTACGGGGTGACCGCGCCCGCGGAGAACGCATGATCGAAGAACGCCGCAAGCCCGTGCTCGGACGCGTCGTACCCGGCGTGTCGCCCGACCTGCAGCGCCGTCTGCGCCGGTTCTTCGCGTTCGCGCAGGGTGTCAGCCCGGCACTCGCCGGCTGGCTCGCTTTGCGGATGTTTCTCATGCCGCCGCGCCGCAAGCTCGATCCCGAGGATGCGCCCGTCGTCGCGCAGGCCGAGCGCAGCACACTGGCCTGCGGCGGCGACCGCTTCACGCTGTGGAAATGGGATCACGGCGGGCCCTTGGTCGTGGTCATCCATGGCTGGGGTTCGCACGCCGCGCGCTTCGGCAACTTCATCGCGCCGCTCAAGGCAGCCGGGTTCAGCGTGCTCGGCATCGACGCACCGGCGCACGGCGAATCGCCGGGCAGGTTTTCCGATCTGCCGCGCTTCCGCGACAGCCTGGCCGAAGTGCTGCGACGGCACGAGCCCATTCACGCGGTGATCGGCCACTCGCTGGGCGGCGGCGCCGTGCTGACCGTGCTGGCCGAAACCGCGGATCATCATCCGAAGAAGATCTGCCTGTTCGGGGTGCCATCCGACATGGACTACATCCTCGAATCCTTCGCCATGATGCTCGGGCTGGCGGGGCCGGCGCTGGCGAACCTGCGCGCCCGCTTCGAGGCGCGCTTCGGCCGGCCCGCGGCGGCGATCGCCACGGTGGCCGCGGCCCCATCCGTGCGCATCCCCGTGCTCATCGTGCACGACGAGGAGGACAACGTGGCGCCGATCGCGCAAGGCGCGGCGCTCGCGGCCGCCATCCCGGGCGCCACGTTGGTACGCACCCGCGGCCTCGGCCACAGCGGCGGCCTGCGCGACCCGGAGACGATCCGCCGCGTGGTGGAGTTCCTGACGGAGTGAGGAAATGGGGACATTCCTCGATTCCTAGCAAACGGGGACAGACTTCCCGAACCCGGTTGGTACTCCAATAACGGACCGCCGAAGAGGTCTGTCCCCGTTTGCTAGGAATCGAGGAATGTCCCTATTTCAGAAAATAGACCGGTCCCCTCTTTCCG
>JBIOZI010000012.1:0-12318 GCA_044871085.1 Steroidobacteraceae bacterium
GCGGGCGCGCGCGTCACCAGGCTGCTGCCACTCGGCTCCAAGGACTACCGCGCCGGTGCGCAGGTGTCCGCGACCTACGAGTGGACCGGGCTGCCATCCATCGGCAGGACCGCGGCCGGCCAGCGCATGTCGTTGGGCGGCTTCTCCGGGCTGGCATTCGAAGGCATCACGCGCGACGGCAAACTGAAATTCATCACGCACACCGACCGCGGCCCGAATGGCGAGCCGACGGGCATCCTGCGTCCCTTCGTGCTGCCGGACTTCACGCCGCGCATCGTGCGCTTCACGCTCGATCCGGGCTGCGGGCGCTTCGAGCTCACGGAGCAGATACTGCTGCGGCGGCCGGACGGCGCGCCGCTCACGGGCCTGCCGAACACGGCGCTGTCGGCCGACGCCAGTCAGCCGTACAACGACGAAGTTCCCGTCGACCTGTTCGGCAACGTGCTGCCGCTCGACCCGCTGGGCGCGGACCTCGAGGGCATCGTCGTCGCCGGAGACGGCAGCTTCTGGTTGCCCGACGAGTACCGGCCGGCTATCTACCACTTCGCCGCCAACGGCCGGCTGCTGGAGCGGTTCATTCCCGCGGGCACGCACGCCGCCGCGGGCAAAGCCGTGCCGGCCGCCGGCGCGGCGGGCGAGCTCGGCATCGAGGCGCTGCCCGCGGTGATCGCGCAGCGGCGCCAGAACCGCGGCATGGAGGCGCTCGCGGAATTCGGCGGCAAGCTGTACGCCTTCGTGCAGAGCCCGATCCGCAACCCGTCCACGCTGGGCAACGCCGCGCTGAACGTCCTGCGCAACATCCGCATCGTGGAATTCGATCCGGCGACGCGCGCCACGCGACAGTTCCTCTACGAGATGGACAACCCCGCGCTGCTCGGCGTCACGGACACGCCGGCCGACAAGATCGGCGATGCGACCGTGAGCGCGAACGGCGAGTTCTACGCGGTGGAGCGCGACGACGATGCCGTGCCCGCATCCGACGTGTCGCTCATCACCAAGAAGATCTACAAGTTCACGCTCGGCACCGCGACCGACGTGACGGGCATGGACGGGCTGTACCCGGTGGTGCGCAGCGGCACCGCGGTGAACCTGTCGCTCGACCAGATGACGGCCGCCGAGCTCGTGGCGGCGGGCGTGACGCCGGTCTCCAAGACCCTGCACGTGGACCTGGCCGCGGCCGGGTACGCGGGCGTGCAGAAAGTCGAGGGCCTCGCGCTGCTCGACGACGGCCGTCTCGCGGTGCTCAACGACAACGACTTCGGCGTGGCGCGCATCCTCATCGATGCCGCCACCGGTACCTTCACGCGCGCGCCCGACTACGATCCGGAGCCCGTGACGCTGGGCCTGATCGCCGTGCCCGGCCTCGACGCCTCCGACCGCGATTCGAAGATCAACATCGCCGCCTGGCCGCTGCGCGGTCTCTATCTACCCGACGCGATCGCGTCGTATCGGGTACGCGGCCGCACGTACCTGGTGACGGCCAACGAGGGTGATGCGCGCGAATGGCCGGGCCTGGTGGAGGAGGCGCGCGTCAGCACGCTCGCCCTCGACCCCGGCGCCTTCCCGAACGCGGCCACGCTGCGGCAGAATGCCAATCTCGGACGGCACACCGTCACGACCGCGCTGGGCGACGACGACGGCGACGGCGACTACGACCGCCTGTTCACGCTCGGCGGCCGCTCGTTCTCCATCTGGTCCACCGACGGCACGCAGGTGTTCGACAGCGGCAGCGACTTCGAGCGGTTCACCGCCGCGGAGGCGCCTGCCTACTTCAACAGCAACAACACGGCGAGCACCTTCGACGACCGTTCCGACAACAAGGGGCCGGAGCCCGAGGCCGTCGCGGTGGGCGAGATCGACGGCCGCGTGTATGCCTTCATCGGGCTCGAGCGGGTCGGCGGCATCGCGATGTACGACGTCAGCGAGCCGGCCGCGCCCGTGTTCGTCGACTATCTCAACAACCGCGATTTCGTGGCCGGCACCGGCGACTCTGGCCCCGAGGGGCTGATGTTCGTCTCCGCGCAGGACAGCCCGAACGGCCGGCCGATGCTGGTCGCGGCGAACGAGATCAGCGGCACCGTGACCCTGTATTCGGTGACCTCGAGGTAGCCCGGGCCTTGCACTTTTTTCAAGACCAGGCGCGCAACCCGCGATGCCGGCGGCCACAGCCGCCGGCATCGCGATTTGCGCGTGGAACGCGTCTTGCAACGTCGTGGGTTCACGGAAGGAGAATCCAATGGCCCATCGCACTCCCGATCTCGACGACAGCCCGGCAGATCCACGCTACGCGCAGCGTCGTGAAGCCCGATCACTCGGCCCGAGCGACAGCTCGGACTCCGGCTCGGATCTCATCGGCGTGCCGCACGCCGACGACACCAGCGACCGCAACGGCACCGGTGAACGCATCGATGTCGAAGACGACGCGAGCGACGTGGACATCGAGCTGAACCGCATCGTGCGCGCGTCCGAAGCGGGGCTCGGCGGCGGCCTCGACCAGGCCGAGGAAGCGCAGCTCGGCATCACCGACGAAGAGCTCGAGGACGATCCCGACCGGTAATTGCGGGGCGGGAGCGCTCATCCGCTTCTGGCGCCGAAGCCCGATGTGCTCGACGCGTGTGTGCGGCGAGTGAAATATTTCCGAGATTCGCCGCAGATGATCGGGGAGACCTGGCAGCAGGCAAGTAGCCCCACCAGAAAGCGGAGAATCCATGCGACTGGCACCATTCCGGCTGCGCCTTGGCGCAGCTCTTCTTCTCGCATGTCTGGCTACGATGCCGATCGCCAGTGGTCAGGACGCGTGCAAGGACATCCTCGCGCACGGCGTCTACGACGAATCGCTGAACATGGCCAACGCGTTCACGAGTCAGACCGCGAAACACCATTTCTGCAGTAGCAAGGCGAGCTCACGAGAGCAGGCGCATGCCGTGGGACTCGACGCGATCATCGAGAGTCTGCCGATTGGGTTCTCGGCGGAATCGGAAAGCTTCTCGAGCTACCGAGAGAAAATGTGCTCATTTGACTGGAGCGCGTTCTTCATGTCGCAACACGCTTTCGAGACCGTGCGGCAGGCAAACGAAAACTTGATCGACGCCTGGAAACAGTGCATGGCGCGGGATGGATTTCAGTTGTCGTACGGGCTGCGCAGCAACGAGACCTTCGTGGTGCGTATGACCCTCAATGGCGCAATCCGCGAAGACCTCAGGCTCGTGGAGCCCGGATTCAGCATGCGCCCCGACGGGGCCGCGCAGTGCGATCCACTCAATCCCTATCTTGGCCGCGGGCTCATCCTCAACTGTCAGCGCGTCGCGAACGTTCCCATCAGTATCGTGGTGAACACAAACCTGGGAAATCGCGACGTCGAGGTGTTGCCGTTGCTGCCCACCAATCCGGCGCCGCTTCCCGGGAAATCTGCGACATGGAAGCGTGTGGCGAACATCCATGCAGCGGGCGCGCGCACATGGGGTTCGTGGAGTTCGACGTCGTGGTGTCCGGACGGCACGTATGCCGTTGCCTTCCGCGCAAAGATCGAGGGCCGGCAGGGCGACGGTCAGTCCGACGACACGGCAATGAACGGGCTGCAACTGATCTGCCGAGATCCGCTCGGCGGAGTCGAGACGACCATCGTGGCCGCTGAAGAGCGCTTTGGTGGCTGGACGGAATGGGCTCGCTGCCCTCCCGGCTACGCACTGGCGTCATACTCGCTGCGCAGCGAACCGCCTGCCGAGCACGATGACACTGCTGCGAACGGCATTCGATTCGGCTGTCGATCGATTCAAAGCGAAGAGGCTGCGACTCCCGCGGCCCTGAGGGTCTCGAACGAAGGCTACTGGGGTGCTTTCGGACAGGAGGCTCATTGTCCGGCGCGTTCGGCAATCTGCGCCTTTCAATCCAGGGTGCAGCCATACAAAGGAAGGCTGGTGCGTGGAGGCAAGGACGACACGTCGTTGAACGACGTGCAGTTCGAATGCTGCGGATTCTGAAGCCTCGACACCAAGAAAAAGGCCACCCGTCCATGAGTGGCCTTGCAGTCTCGCGGCGCCCGATCCGACCCATCCTGGATCGGATCGGACGCCGAATTAGCTTCAAACTTCCCTGATTGAACTAATGCCGTGCTTCTTCGCTGACTACCAGGTGAACAGACCCGCCCACGGGAACTGGCCGGCGGTCACCGAGAAGTAGATATACCCGTCGGCCGCGCGGGTCAGCGGCGTCTGGCCGCAGGTGCGCGCGACGCCGCCCACACTCACGGTGCGGCCGTCGAAGTTGTAGCAACCCCAGCCGGCCACGTTGGCGTTGGTGCGATAGCACACGGCGCCCGTGGTGTTGAAGTTGCCCGAGTTGCCGGAGAACGTGACCGGGTTCGCGCACACCGCCGGTCCGCCGCTGCCGGTGAACGTGGCGGTGACCGCGCGCGCCGCCGTCATCGACAGCACGCAGGTGCCGGTGCCGGTGCACGCGCCGCTCCAGCCCGTGAACGTCGAGCCGGTAGCCGGCGCCGCCGTCAGCGTCACCGACGCGCCGCTCGCGAAGGCGAAGCTGCACGTGGCACCGCAGTTGATGCCCGCGGGCGACGACGTGACCGTGCCGGTGCCATTGCCACCGAGCGTCACGCTGGCGACGAAGGTGTTGTTCACCACGTTGAACGTGGCCGTCACCGACCGCGCCGCCGTCATCGCCACCGTGCAGGCGGCCGTGCCGGTGCACGCGCCGCTCCAACCCGCGAACGTGGCGCCGGTGCCCGCCGTGGCGGTCAAGGTCACGGTGACCCCGGTGTCGTAGTTAGCCGTGCACGTCGTGCCGCAGTTGATGCCGGCGATGTTCGACGTCACGGTGCCCGTGCCGGTGCCGGAGCGCGTGACACTCAGCGGGAAAGTCGGCGCGATGGCGAACGAGGCCGTCACCGCGCGTGCCGCCGTCATCGAGACGATGCAGGCGCCCGTGCCCGTGCACGCCCCACTCCAGCCAACGAAGGCCGAGCCGGCCCCGGCCGCGGGCGTCAGCGTGACCGACGTACCGCTGCTGTAGCTGGCCGAGCAGGTCGCGCCGCAGTCGATGCCCGCGGGGTTCGAGGTCACGGTGCCCGTGCCCGTACCCGCGCGCGTCACGGTCAACGCGAACGTGGCGACGGTGCTGTTGAAGGTGGCCGTGACCGAGCGCGCCTGCGTCATCGATACGACGCACGCGCCCGTGCCGGTGCACGCGCCGCTCCAGCCCGCGAAGGCCGAGTTCGCGGCCGCGGCGGCGGTCAGCGTCACCGATGCACCGCTCGTGAAGCTCGCGCTGCACGTGGTGCCGCAGCTGATGCCCGCGGGCGCCGAGGAGACGGTACCCGTGCCCGTGCCCGCCCTCGCGACCGACAGCGCGAAGGTACCCGGCGGGGCGGCGACGAACGGCGACAGGAAATTGCCGGGGATGATCGCCTGCGCGAAGCCCGGGCCCGCCCAGGAGACGGCGAAGTGATCGCCGCCGGTGGCTTCCTTGTGCAGCAGCTCGATGTAGTACTTCTGGCCGCCGACCAGATTGATGGGCGCCGAACGCTGCGAGGGCAGCTTGGTCCACTGGCGCGGATCGGTCCAGCTGTCGACGAACGCGATGCGCGTGGCGTTGGCCGGGCTGTCGCTGGTGCTCAGCAACAGGTCGCCGGCGTCGTCGCTCGCGATCCAGAACGTGTACGCGCCCGTGATCGGGGGATGGATGTATCCCCGTACGCGCGCGCCGTAGTTGTCGGCGATGTTGGTGGGCCCTTCGAACGAGGTGAGCTGCTCGCTGCCCGTCGGGTTGTTCGGGTAGTTGGCGCTGCTGGTCAGGCTCTGTATGGTGGTGCCCGCGACGTTCAGCCACGACTCGCGCAGGATCGTGCCGGAGCCGCCCGTGCCCGCGGGCACGAAGTTCGCCGTCACGGTGGTGTTCGAGAGCATGCGCACGGTGACCGGGTTCACCCGACCGCTCGCGCCGCCCGTCCAGCCGACGAAGTCGTTGCCGGCCGTGGGCACGGCCGTGAGCGACACGTTCGTGCCGCCGGGGAAGCTGGTGCCGGTGGGATTACGCGTGACCGTGCCCATGCCGTTCGCGACCGTGGTCAGCGTGTAGATCTGCGACGAATCGCCGACGCCGGAGCCGCGCAGGATGGCATCGAGCACCAGCTGATCGACGATGGCGCCCGTGTTGCGATTGAAGATCGCGAACGAGTCGTTGTTGCCGGGCTGGACGCCGTTGTCCCAGTAGAAAGTCTTGATGCCGTTGGTCGCGGCGCCGCGGTTCACGTACTCGTTCCAGTACGCGCGCGCGGTGGCGTCTTTGCCGGGCCGCGTGCCCACGCCGTACTCGCCGAGCAGCACCGGGACGCCCTGGTCGATCCACTTGGTCTTGACCTTGGCGAACTCGGCGTCGATCCAGGGCTCGTACGCCCAGTTGCAGTTGCTGCCGGAGTCCGGGAACGGCGCGCCCCAGACATTGCAGGCGCCGTTCGGATTCAGCGTGAAGTCGTACGGGTCGTAGTAATGAACTTCGACCATGAGCCGGCCGGCGATCGTGTCGGTCGGCAGGTTGAAGAAGTTCAGGCCGTGCTGGACGTTCGTGTTGTACGTCTGCACGACGAGCGTACGCGAGGCGTTGTTGCCGCCGGTGGCGCGCACCGCGTTCACGAAGGTCTGGTTGTACGACTGCTGCACGGTGTTGTGCTCGGCCGTCGGCGTGCCGAAGTCCGCGTGGACCTCGTTCGTGCCGGCGAACAGCAGGCGCTCGTTGTAGTTGCGGAACGTGTTGGCGATCTGCGTCCAGTACGCGCTCTGCTTGGCGTTCACCGCCGTCTGGAACGCGAACGTCGGGTGATCCTGCAGCCAGCCGCCATCCCAGTGGATGTTGATGAGGACGTACATGTCCTGCGCGATGGCCATGTCGACCACTTGTTTGACACGTGCCATCCAGTCGGCCGGGATGGTCGTGGTGCCCGTGGGCGCGGTGTGGCAGTCCCAGGAGACCGGAATGCGGATGGTGTTGAACCCGGCCGCCTTCACGGCGTTGATGAGCGCCTGGTTCGTGGCCGGATTACCCCAGATGGTTTCGCCGCAGATGGCCTCGAGCGTGTTGCCGAGGTTCCAGCCGACGGTCATGTTGTTGGCTATCTGCTGCGCGGTGGGCAGCGTCTGAGCCTGGGTAGGAGCGGTAAAGGAAATGGACGCAAGCAGTAGCGCGCAGAAAGCGGCCACCCGCGTCCATTTCGCAGCGGAAGGTCTGCGAAGTGACATTGATTCCCCCTGTCGTGATCAATCCATCGATCGAATCCGGCTGCGTGGTTGAGCCCCCACTCTTCCGCCCGCCGAACGTCGCGGATTTATGCACGCATGATGTGGTCAAAGCAAGACTGCGACCGCAGGAAATCCGTCGGCGCAATTCGCGAGTCGCGCGGCGGCGACGTCGCCGCGTGTCTCGCGGGAAAAATCGAGGACATTGGGACCAGCGGGCGAGACATGCGGACAGCAACGAAGACCGCGAGCCGGCATTGCCGCCGTATTCCTGTTAGCGCTCGCATGAATGAGCGCGGAACGCGCCGCGGGAACGCGCGCGGTTGCGACGCAACCGCCGGCGGCGAAGCGCGCGCGCAGCCCGGTGCCGCGGCGCCAGCTTTTGGTAGTTAGTGCAAGCGGCGCGACGCGCGCCTAGGTCGCCGCCCTACAACCACCGCCAAGGTAGTTAGTGCAGTGCGCGATGCGCGCCTAGGTCCGTGCCCTAGAGACGCGGGCGCGCGCCGCGCGTGCACCGCGCCGGGGCGCGTTATCTAACTACTAAATGTTGGTAAATCCATTTCAAACTGGTTCTAACTAGCCTATGATCCGCGCCGCGGGGGCAACACATCGACATTGGAGGTTGATATGTTCCGCATTCGCGTAATCCTTGCGTCTCTTCTATTCCTGTCCGCCAGCTGCGCCGCGTGGGCGCAGGCGCCAGCCGACCTACAGGCCTCTGGCAGCGTGGACGTGCTGCTCGCCAAGTACCAGACTTTCAAGGCGGATCTCATCCGCCGCGGCAAAGCCGACGTTCTCGAGGTCAAGCTCGGTTACGTGAAAGGCCTCTCGCGATCCTTCGTCGGTGCCGCCGGCGGGGTTTCCATCGATCTCGCCTCCGGCAAGTTCGTCGCGGCGCTGAGCGGCCTCGAGCCGGGGCAGGCGTACAGCCTGTGGCTCATGGACCGCTACGAGCCGCAGGACGGCGGCGACCGGCTGTTCAACGACGCGCGCTTCGTGAAGCTCGCCGATGTTTCCGGCGCGCGCGCGGTCGTGAGTGGCCTGCTCGGCATGCAGATGCCGGTGGACTTCTCGCTGGATCGCATCCAACTACTGCGCGGCTCGGATGCGCGCGGCGAGACCGTCGCCAGCGGCGCGCTCAACGTGTTCCAGAAGCTGTTCTACCGGCGCCTCGACGCGACCAAGGGCGAGGGCGTGCCCGCGCTCCGGCAGTCCCAGGAGCCGCGTCCCGCGCTTGCGCATCTCATCCCGGACCTCGCGCGGGAGACGCTCGCCGCCGCCGCGCTCGCGGGCGAAGCGGAATTTGCGGTGCCTGAAGAGGGGACGCCCGAGGTGGCGCTCGCGACCCTGATCTCGCAGGGCTCGGCGCTGTTCTTCGACGGAACCTTCAACGGCAACGGCCGCACCTGCGGTACCTGCCATCCGCGGAGCAACAACCTCACCATCGACGTGCCGTTCATCGCAACGCTGCCCCAGAGCGATCCGCTGTTCGTTGCCGAGAACGTCCCGGCGCTGGCGGGCCTCGAGAATCCGACGCTCATGCGAAATTTCGGCCTGATCCTCGAGAACCTCGACGGGTTTGCCTCTCCCACGACCAAGTTCGTCATGCGCAGCGTGCCGCACACGCTCGGGTTGCAGACCTCGCTCGCGCACGACGCAGCGCTGCCGAGCCCGCCCGCGCAGATGACGGGATGGGGCGGTGACGGCGCGCCCGGCGCGGGCAGCCTGCGCGACTTCGCGGTGGGCGCGGTCACGCAGCACTTCACCAAGCGCCTGGTCCGCATCGAAGGCACGGACTTCAAGCTGCCGACCGAAAACCAGCTCGACGCGATGGAGGCCTTCCAGCTGTCGCTCGGCCGGACGGCGGACTTCGATCTGATTTCGCTGGTCTTCACCGACGCAGAGGTGAATGCCGGCAAGGTGATCTTCCGCGATGGTACCGGCAGTTCGACTGCGGGCGGGAGTTGCGCGGCCTGTCACTTCAATGCCGGGGCGACGGTCGGCGGGCAGAATCGCAATTTCAACACCAAGGTCGAGAACGTCGTTCATCCCGGGCGGGCGTTGGTGCCTGCGCAGCCGTTCCCGTTCGATGGCGGATTCGGCCAGGATTTGAACCCGGCCGGTACGTTCGGCAATCAAACCTTCAACACGCCGCCGGTGGTCGAAGCCGCCGACACCGCACCTTTCTTCCACAACAATGTGGTGACTACGATCGAGGGTGTCATCGCCTTCTACAGCGGGCCGGTGTTCAATGCCGGGGTTCCGCCGGAGTTTCAGATCAGCTTCGACACGGTGCAGGCCGCGCGGGTCGCCAAGTTCCTGCGCGCGTTGAACACACTGCAGAACATCCAGATCGCCCGCCGCCCGCTGCAGGAGATCATGGACATGAACGGCAATTCCAAGCAGGAGATCGATCCGCGCCTCGATAGCGCCGCGTTCGAAACCGCGGATGCAATCGAGGTGCTCAACCAGGGATTGATCTACCCGGCCGTCATTCCCATGCTCACATCGGCGCAGCAGAGCATTGCGCAGGCGAAGCTGACCAACAACAAGCCGGCGAACCGCGCGCTGGTGCAGGCCGCCATCGACCAGCTCGACGCGGCCCGGGTGGCCATCGCGCCGTAGCCGTGATGTTGCGCGCTGCCCGGGCCGGCCGGGCAGCGCGCTTTCTCAGGTCAGCGCGTTGCCCGTGTCCGCCGGCGGCGGCTTGAAATCGCGGACGTCGCGCAGGATGTCGAACGTGAACGTGGTGCCGCGGCTCTCCGAGCTGTCGACGCTCACCGAGCCGCCGTGCGCCTCCGCAATCGCCTGCACGAGCATGAGTCCCAGGCCCCAGCCGCTCTTGCCGCTGCGCTCCGCCGCCTCGGCGCGGCTGAAGGGACGGAACAGGCGTGCCTGCTCCTCGGGCGGAATGTGCTCGCCGAAATTGTGGACCTGGACGATGACGCGGCCGAGCGTCTCCTCGACGCGCACCGTGATGGGCGTGTCCGCGGCGCCGTACTTGAGCGCGTTCTCGAGCAGGTTGTGCAACGCCTGCTTGATGCGCTCGCAGCCCCAGTACGCCTCGAACGGCGCGCCGGTTTCGAGCGCGAAGCGGTCCCCGGCGCGCGTCCGCAGCTCCTCGACTACGTCGCGCACCAGCCCGTTGGCCTCGCAGTGCCGCAGCTCGAGCGGCAGCCGCTGACCGGCGCGGCGGCGGGTGACGTCGAGCAGCTCGACGATCATGCGGTCGATGCTGCGCAGGTTGAGCATCGCGCGGATCGTCAGGTGCTCGCGCTGCGGATGGTCCGGAGCGCGGCGCAGGATCTCGAGGTAGTTGTGCGCGTTGCCGAGCGGGCCGCGAAAGTCGTGCGTCAGCGCCGCGACGAACAGCTCGCGAAAGCGGTCGTGAACCTGCGTGAACGACGCCGCGGAGTGCGCGATGGCCTCGTCGATCGAGCGATGGATGGCCAGCCAGTCGACCCGCCGCACCTGCGTCTCGTGCCCTAACAACTCCATGACGATCTCGCGCAGGATCTGGTATTCCCGGATGACCTCCGACAGCGAGTAACCGGTGAGCTTGGCGCGCTCGTCGCCGTGCTGCCGCGCCAGCGTGGAGCACTCGGCCGCATAGTCGTCGGGGTTCGGTGAGGAGAGGACGCGGGCCACCTGCGAGAGGAAGGCCGGCAGCGTGTCGACGATCATCGGACGCGATTGCGCGCCGGCGTCGCGCAGCGAACCCTGCACGCGCTCCACGAACCGCGCGAGGATGCGTTCCTTGTTCCGGATCAGCAGCGCCGCGGTGCCTCCTGCGCGCGCGAGATCCTCGTCATTGAGAATCGGCGAGACCACCCGCGCAGTACAGCGGCCGGGGCGGAGCGGGTCTATCGGCGAAGCCGAAGTCACCGCGGGGCGGACACTGACGTCGCCCGCCGATTTCGGCGCGGATTTCAGGTAGCCTGCGCATCGAATGACACCAGATCACCTCGAAATCCGTACGCTTTCCGAGCGCCTCGTCGAAGTGCTGCGCGATTTCATCCTCTCCGGCACCATCGAGTCTGAGCTTCCCATCCGCCAGGATGCGCTCGCCTCCGAGCTGCGCGTCAGCAAGATCCCGCTGCGCGAGGCGCTGGCGCGGCTCGAGCAGGATGGCCTGGTGGTCTCCCAGCCCAATCGCGGGTTCTTCGTGCGCCCGATGTCACCCGAAGAGGCCGAAGAGATCTACGCGCTGCGCCTGAAGCTCGAACCCGACGCCGCGGCGCAGGCCAGCCTCAAGGCCGGCGCTGCCGACCATGAGCGCGCGCGCCAGGCGCTGGCGCAGTTCGACGTCGAGGCGGCCGCGCACCAGCCCACGGTGGGCGCGGCGAATCGCGCCTTCCACCTGGCGCTGGTTCAGCCCTGCGGGCAGCGCCTCACCACCGACATAGTCGCGCGGCTGCACGTGCTCGCGGACCGCTACGTGCGCAAGCATCTCGAGCCCCAGGGCCGCGTGCTGCGCGCCGAGGCCGAGCACCACGGTATGCTCGAGGCATGGGCGAGTCGCAAGGAGGCGCGTGTGCGCAAGCTCATCGCCGGGCATCTCGAGCACACGCTCGAGGACCTGCGCGGTGCGTTGCGCGGCCCGGCGTCGCCGCGCGTGCCGAAGACGGCCGCGCGCCGCCCGGCCAGGCGCGCAGCGGAGCGCGCCGCACGCCGCTGAGCGTGCGGCAAACCGCCGCGCTTCAGAATCGCTCGAGCGCGAACGGCGCGAGGTCGATGCCGGGCGCCTCGCCCGAGGCCAGCGCCGCGACCAGCTCGGCCGTGACCGCGGCCAGCGTGAGCCCGAGGTGCTGGTGCCCGAATGCGTAGGCCAGGTTGCCGACGCACGGGCTGCGGCCAATGGCGGGTAGATAGTCCGGGAGCGTCGGCCGCGCGCCCATCCATTCGCGCGGCGGCGCGTCGAACGGCAGCCGCAACTCCGCCGCGTGCGCGTGCAGGCGGCGCCACTTGCGCGCATCGGGCGGGCTGCGCTCGTGCGCGAACTCGACGCAGCCCGCGGCGCGCAGTCCCGAGCGGAAGCGGCTGACGATCATCGATCGCTCCTCGAACACCACCG
>JBIOZI010000013.1:0-4222 GCA_044871085.1 Steroidobacteraceae bacterium
GAGAATCCCGACCAGGCACCTCCCCCTTCCTACCGGCCGTTGCCATTGCCCGTTTCGGGCAGCCGCTGCTCGTCGAAGTACTTCCGCATGTCGTTGAACAGATCGCCGTACACCGGCTTCTTCCCGAGTGAGCAGCCGATGAAGCTGAAGTTCACGAGCACGCAGCCCTCGCTGAAGTGAACGATGGTATTGCCGTTTTCGTCCCGCTCCGGCACCACGCCCTTCTTCCAGCGGAATTTCTTCACTTCCGAGCGCTCGCGCGGCGTCAGGGATGCCCACGTGCCCTTCGGTCCGGAGAACATCTTGGCGATGCGCTCCGCCTCCGCCTCGGCGTCCAGCACCCGCTTGGCGGCCATCTTCGCCTCGAGCGGCCAATCGACGTTTTCCGGATACGTGATGGCGCCCGACTCCGCCGGCAGTGCCGGGGCCGGCAATGGCACCGCCGCGATGGGCGTCCGGACCCGCGGCTCGGCGGGTTGCGCCAAAATGGCGCTTTCGGTGGGCGGCGTGGGAATCGGCTGCAGATCGAGGTAGAGGTGTATCGGCTCGGTGGCAAAAATCTCCGCCGCAGGTCCGCGATCCGGCGGCGGACGCATGCTCAGCAACAGAAAGACGATGAGCGCGTGCCCCAGCAGCACGCAGAGCAATGCCGCTGAACGACGCCCCATCATTGGACGAGTCTGACAGCAATCCGGGTGCCGGGGTTCCAGCCGGCGTGGGAGACGGCCTATGCAAACCCCCGCCGGTACTCGGCAGTCAGGCATTTCATCCGCCCTTACAGTGCCTTCGCTTGTTTGTCATCCAGGAGCGTTCATGACGCCGCTGAAGTCACAGATCATCGCCAACTATCTCGCCATCGTGTTCGGACTCGCCTCCGCCATCGCGGGTAGTTTGCTGCTCATTTCCTGATTCCGGAGCATCTCCTGATGCCGGAGCGCTTCTCCGGCCCCGGCCTGTCGGAGCCAGCCTACCTCCGCGTGCGCCGTTTCCGTACGCCGGCAACGGCGCGTCTACATATATATGTGTGCGTCATTCGCACACATTGGCCGGCATGGAAAACACGACTCCCGATCCGAAACTGGTCAAGGCGGTGTGGCTGGTGGCGATCATGGGAGTCGGCGCCATCCTGTACCTCGCCAAGGACGTCTTCATCCCGATCGCCGTCGCGGTCTTCCTCGCCCTGCTGCTGACCCCCGCGGTCGACCGGCTGCAGCGCTGGAAACTGCGCCGCGGCTTCGCGGTGACCATCGTCATGCTCGTGGTGCTGGCGTCCGCCGTCGCCGCCATCAATGCCATCTGGGGCCCGGCCACCGACTGGCTGGCGCGCGCGCCGCAGACGATGCGCAAGATCGACCCGCGGCTCGCACCGCTGCGCGAGATGCTCGAGCGCTTCGACGCCATCGCCGAACGCGCGGGACAGCTCACCCAGGGTGGCGCCGTCGTGCAGGGCAAGCCCGCCATCGTCACACCGGTCGCCGGCGAGAGTACGGCGATCGCCATGACCAAATCGTTCATCCAGTGGCTCACAGTCATCCCGCTGACTCTGTTCTTCCTGCTCGGGGGACCGCCGCTGCTGGCGCGCATGGGCGCCTCTCTGTCGGGCTCGGAAGCCAGCGCTCGCACGCTGCGTCTCACGGAGGCCATCCGCTTCGAAGTTGGACGCTACTTCGGCACCATCGCCATCATCAATCTCGGCCTCGGCATCGCCACCGCGCTGTGCATGACGCTGCTCGGCATGCCGAACGCGCTGCTCTGGGGCGTGATGGCCGGCGTGCTGAACTTCATTCCCTACCTCGGCCCCATCACGGCGTTTTTCATCCTGGCATTCGCCGCGCTGATCACCTTTCCGAATCTCGGCCACGCGCTCGCGGTGCCCGGCTCCTTCCTCGTGCTGCACCTCATCGAAGGGCAGCTGGTGCAGCCGCTGACGGTCGGCCGGCGCTTCGAGGTGAATGCGCTGGTGGTCTTGTTAGCCGTGTGGTTCGGCTACGCGTTCTGGGGAATCCCGGGCATCTTGTTAGCCACGCCGGTGCTGGTCGCCATGAAGGTGGCGGCGCAGTACAAGCCCGAGTGGCGCGTGGTCGGTGACTTCCTCGCGCCCATGGAGTACTGGCACCCGCGACAGCTCAAGCGCGTGCGTGTCCCCGTTGCAAAGAAAGAACCCGCGGCACCGGCCGGCGCCGCGGGTTCCGAGGCAGTGGTCAAGCGCCTCGCGCGTTGATTCAGCGTCCCGCTTCGACCGTGCGACCCTGGCCGTTCCTGCCCTTGCGTGCGCCCGGCGACATGTCGCCCGGCTCGTCGAGGTCATCCTCGAGCTCGGACTTGCGCGCCGCCATCTGCTCGCCCAGCGCCACGAGATCCATGTCGGATTTGCGCGCCTCGGCGAACATTCCGCCCGGCTGCTCTTCCTCTTTCACGTGATGCTTGATCATCTCCGACAACACTTTGACCTTGGAGTCGTAGTAGTCATCGTCCGGGCCCGAAGCCTCGATGGCGGCGATGAGCTTCTTCGCGCCGTCGTGCTCGATCTCCGCCTCGTGGTGCAGGTCCTTGTCCTCGGTCGCCGCGAGGAACGCCGGATAGAAGAGCTCCTCCTCGATGGTGGTATGCACCCTGAGCGCATTGCAGATCTTCGTGGCCAGAGTGAGCTTGCGCTCCTCGTCGCGCGCCTTCTCGAACTGCTCGAACCATTGCTCCACCTGCCGGTGATCCGCCTTCAGCAGCGCGATCGCATCCTGCCGCGGTTTCCGTTCGCTCGCGCGCTTCCCACGCCCCTTCGCCTTAGCCTTTGCCATGTCGTGTACTCCTTGTTCGGTGCGCGGAACCATAGGCGCTTGCGACCGGCCTCGAAAGCAATGGATCATGGCAACTCCTGTAAGGTCCATCCCACGGTTCTTGCGATTCCTTCTCATCTGAACTGAACTCGTGTCCGTCCTCGCCATCGTTCTCACAACCCTGATCTGTACCGCGCTGCTGCTCGCCATCGCCGCGAACGTGGCCACCACCGAGAAGCGCCTGCTTTATCGTCCGCGGCGGCTCTACACCAGCGGTGACGCGGATTTCCGCCGCGCGCTCGGCATCCTGCTCGGCCCGCCGCTCGTTCCGGGGAACAAGATCACGACGCTGGTGAACGGCAGCCAGATTTACGCGGCGATGCTCAACGCCATCCGCGCGGCGCAGACCAACATCACGTTCGAGACCTTCGTGTTCCGCGACGGCGTCGGTGCGACTTTCGTGGAGGAGCTCTCGAACGCGGCGCGGCGCGGTGTCCAGGTACACATGCTGCTCGACTGGCTGGGTTCGCGGACGATGAACCAGAACCTGCTGGCCGCCGCGCGCGGCCGGCTGCGACCTCCACGTCTATCACCCGCCATCGTGGTATCACCTCGGAAGGCTCAACAACCGCACCCATCGCAAGCTGCTGGTGGTCGATGGAAAGGTCGGATTCACGGGCGGCGTCGGCATGGGCATCGAGTGGAAAGATGGCCTCATGGGCCTGCCGCCCTGGCGCGACAGTCACTTCAAGGCCGAGGGGCCGGTGGTCGCGCAGATGCAGGCGGTGTTCGTCGACAACTGGATCAAGGCGACCGGCCGCGTGCTGCACGGCGCGGAGTATTTCCCGCGGCTCAACGTCGCCGGCGACATGGACGCGCAGATGTTCGGCAGCTCGCCGGTGGGCGGGTCGGAGAGCATGCATCTCATGGTGCTGCTCGCGCTGACGGCGGCGAAGACCTCGATCGACATCGAGAACGCCTACTTCGTGCCCGACAAGCTCACCGTGGAGGCGCTGTGCTCGGCGGCGCGCCGCGGCGTACGCGTGCGCATCGTGGTGCCGGGGCGCTATACCGATGCGCGCATCGGGCGCTGGGCCGCGCAGGGGCTGTACGGCTCCTTGTTAGAGGCGGGGATCCAGATCTACGAATATCAGCCGACGATGATGCACTGTAAGGTGCTGGTGATCGACGGCGTGTGGAGCTCGGTGGGCTCGGCGAATTTCGACGACCGCTCGTTCCGGCTGAACGACGAGGCCAATCTCAACGTGTTCAGCGAGGAGCTCGCGCGGCAGCAGGTGCAGCTCATCGACGAGGACATCCAGCATGCGCGCCGCATGGTGCTCAAGAAGTGGCGCATGCGGAAGTTCGGGCGGCGGGTGAACGAGCGGCTGGCGTTGCTGCTGCGTTCGCAGCTTTGACGGAGGTGGTGCCTGGTCGGGGTTCTCGGG
>JBIOZI010000014.1:0-16122 GCA_044871085.1 Steroidobacteraceae bacterium
GCTGCGCGGCGCCGTCGATGTCGCTCACGGTGAGCGTGCTGCGCTTCTCGAGCACGCCCAGCACTTCATCGAGCCGCTCGCCCTCCGAGTGATGGATGAACAGAATCTGGCACTGCGCCGCCTCCGCCGCGTTGCGGACGCGGCGCACGACCAGCGGATGGCCCCGCACCGATTCGCCGCGCACGGCCTCGTCGAGATCCGCGCCGAACGGGTCGAATCCGAACACGCCGACCACGAACGGCGACTTGGCGTCCGCGAATGCGCCGTCCGGCCACTCGACGAACCGTGAGAAGTTGTACAGGAACACCGCCTTCACCTGGTATTCCGTCGGCGCAGCGGCACGCGCCGGCGCTGCGAGCAGCGCTGCGAGCAACGCGACCGCGATTGCTCTCAGAGCGGCCATGGGACCCGGCCAAAGACGATGAGAGTGGGTGTCCCCTTCACTTCGCCAACATCCGGTGTCCTCCGGAAAAAAACGTTGAACGGCTCGCGATTCGGCGCCCCGATCATATACGTATTGACCGAAGCGCCGCCGGATAGGGGATTGTCCCGGAAATCCCCACCGCACCGGGGAACGTCAAACTACCTTTTCTTCAGGGCCGCTTCGCGTATTGCGCGTCGAACAGCGCTTCGAGACCCGCATGCGTGCCGCGCATCTGGTCGACGACGCGCTTGGCCCAGTCGTAGTACTCGCGCTTGCGCTCGAGCGACCAGCCGGCCGGCGGCGCGCCGTCGAGATCGTTGACGTTGGCGATCTTGTCCGCGAGCTTCACGAGCTTCGCCTTGCGGCTGATCTTCCCGGCGTGGTCGACCTGCGCCTGCTTGCGCTCGAGCTTCGACAGCCGCTTGTCGTCGGAGCATTCGCCGACGATGTCGGCGATCTCATAGCCGAACACGATCTCGATCTCGTCGCGCGTGGTGTTCGTGTCCTCGATGGTGTCGTGCAACAGCGCGGCCGCGAGCACCACCGGGTCCTCGATGTCCACCTGCACGAGGATGTACGCGAGCTGGATCGGATGATTGATGTAAGGAGAGGCCTCCTCGTCCTTGCGGCGCTGGTTGCGGTGCTTCTCGGCGGCGAATGCGGCCGCGCGCAACACGATTTCCATGTGGGTGGACATCGGACGACACACTAGCCGCAACCGTTCGTGGGCGCCACTTCTGGGAATTTCTCCCATCCGCGCAACTGCGCGGTCGGCGGGCGCTGACGGCGTCCGACGCCGCATCTAGCATCTCGCCATCGAGGAGGACTCAGCATGACACTGGAAGAAATTGCCGCGGGTGCGCCCGCACTGGATGTCCTGCGCATCGGCGGTGACGTCGCACTGGCACGCCAGATCCAGGCCCGTCTCGCAGACCTGGGGCTGCTCGATCCACCGGTCGACGGCAGCTTCGGCCCCGTCTCCCGCTGGGCGCTCGGCGAATTCCTGAAGCGCGGAAAGTTGCCCGATGCGACATTCGACGCGGCGGCCGCGCGTGCCCTGCTCGACCCCGGCGCGGCGAGCCTGTTTCCACTGACCACGCCCAACACCCTCGCCGGACGGTTGGTGAAGGCGATGCAGGCGAAGCGGCATTGGATCAGTCGCCACCCCGACTGCGTGAACATCGTCTATGTCGAAGGTCTGAACGACGATGGCACGCGCAACGCGGACGCGCCGAACGAGTTCAACGACCTGCGCCTGGTGCTGCGCGTGACCCGCATGGGTACGCCGCAGATCGTCGACCAGTGGGAAGCCACCACCGAGCCCGGAAGGTTCTTCACGATCGGGCCGCAGGCACATCCGCTCGGCGCGGCACGCATCGCGTTCGGCCAATACAAGTCGTGGTCCGTGGGCACACACAACGCCAGCAAGCCGAGCGGACACGAGGCCCTGGTGCAGACCGCGGACATCGACATCTTTCGCGATCGCAACCGTGACTTCGAGCGTCCGGGAGATACGGCGTTCACCGGCATGTTCCACATCAACCAGCACTGGGGGTTCGATCTGCCGAAGACGGACATCCGCAATGCCAGCGCGGGTTGCCTCGTGGGCCGCACGAAGACCGGCCATCGCGCGTTCATGGCGCTGTGCAAGGCGGACGCACGCTTCAAGACCAACAACAGCTACCGGTTCATGACGGCGGTGCTGCCGGCGGCAGAAGTTTGATGTGAGACGGTACCACTCCCTCCAAAGGGGTAGACGCCGCCCCTCCCCCTGACGCCCTCGCCGCCACCCGCCTGACCAATATCCGCACGGCGCTTTCACATTGATGATGTGCCCCATCGCCGGCAATCAGAACCGGCACTTCTATTTCGAAGGAAGGGCATACCGTGAACCGTAATCTCAAGCTCGCCGCTCTCGCTCCGCTCGCCGCTGTCATCCTCGCCGCCTGCGCCCGCAACGAAGCCGCCGAGGCACCGCCCGCGCCGCCCGCCGTCGCGGTGGCGAAAGTGATCGCGAAGCCGATCACCGAGTTCGACGAGTTCACGGGCCGCTTCGAAGCCGTCGAGCGCGTCGAGGTGCGTCCGCGCGTCTCGGGCTATGTCACGACCGCGAATTTCCAACAGGGCCACGAGGTGAAGAAGGGCGACGTGCTCTACGTCATCGACCCGCGCCCCTACCAGGCCACGCTGAAGCGCGCGCAGGCGGAAGTCGCGCGCGCCCGCACGCAGCTCGCGCTGGCGCAGTCGGAGCGTGAGCGCGCCCAGAAGCTCATCGAGAAGCGCGCGATCTCGCGCGAGGAGTTCGATTCCCGCACCTCCGGCAGCGAGCAGGCTTCCGCGAATCTCGCCGCGGCCGAAGCCGCGGTGGAGTCCGCCGCGCTGGACCTGTCGTTCACCCAGGTGCGCTCGCCCATCGCGGGCCGCGTCGGACGCGCCGAGATCACGGCCGGCAACCTGGTGGCGGCAGGCGCCACGCTGCTGACGACGGTGGTGTCGCTCGATCCCATCTACGTGTCCTTCGACGGCGACGAGCAGGTGTACCTCAAGTACGTCGGTCTCGGCGTGCGCGGTGACGGCAAGGGCGCGGGCGAGGCGCACAACCCGGTGTGGGTCGGCCTCGCCGACGAGCAGGGGCATCCGCACGAAGGTTCGCTGGTGTTCCTCGACAACGAGCTGGACGCGGCGACCGGCACCATCCACGCGCGCGGCCTGTTGAAGAACCCCGAGCGCCGTTTCACGCCGGGCATGTTCGCGCGCGTGAAGCTCGTGGGCAGTGCTCCCTACGACGCGCTGCTCATCAACGACAGCGCCGTCGGCACCGACCAGAGCGTCAAGTACGTACTCAAGGTCGGAGCCGGGAACAAGGTCGAGTACACGCCGGTGAAACTCGGCCCGCTGGTCGACGGACTGCGCGTGGTGCGCGAGGGCCTCAGCGCCGACGACGTGATCCTCGTGAAAGGCCTGCAGCAGGTGCGCCCCGGCATGCCGGTCACTCCGCAACTGGTGGCCATGGGCGAACAGGCGCACGGCCGCAGCACGCTGGTCGCGCAGGCGCACTAGGGACAGATTGGGTAGACATCTATGAAATTCTCCAGCTTCTTCATCGACCGGCCGGTGTTCGCAGCCGTGCTCTCCGCGTTCATCACGATCGGGGGCGCCATCGCGCTCTTCAAACTACCGGTGAGTGAGTACCCCGAAGTGGTGCCGCCCTCGGTCGTGGTGCACGCCTCCTACCCGGGCGCGAACCCGAAGGTGATCTCGGAGACGGTGGCCGCCCCGCTCGAGCAGGAAATCGTCGGCGTCGAGAACATGCTCTACATGTCCTCGCAGGCGACGATGGACGGCTCGCTGGCCCTCACCGTCACCTTCCGCATCGGCACGGACATCGACCGCGCGCAGGTGCAGGTGCAGAACCGCGTGGCGCAGGCGCTGCCGCGTCTGCCCGAGGAGGTGCGCGCGCTCGGCGTCTCGACCATCAAGAGCACGCCCGCGTTCCTCATGGTGGTGCACCTGACCTCGCCCGACGGCCGCTACGACAGCCTCTATCTGCGCAACTACGCCACGCTCAACATCCGCGACACGCTGGCGCGCCTGCCCGGCATGGGCGACGTGCGCGTGTTCGGCGCCGGCGACTACTCCATGCGCGTGTGGCTCGACCCGCAGAAGCTCGCCGCGCGCAATCTCACTTCGGGCGACGTCATCGCCGCGATCCGTGAGCAGAACGTGCAGGTGGCGGCCGGGCAGATCGGCGCGCCGCCGGCGGTGGGCGCGGAATTCCAGGTCGCGTTGAATGCCAAGGGGCGCCTCGAGAACGAGGAGGAATTCGGCGACGTGGTCATCAAGACCGGCGCCGAGGGTGAAACCGTGCGCCTGAAGGACGTCGCGCGCCTCGAGCTCGGCGCCGCGACATATGCGATGCAGTCGCTGCTGGCCAACGAGAACGCCGTCGCGATCCCCGCCTACCAGGCGCCGGGCTCCAACGCGCTCGAGCTGTCGACGCAGGTGCGCGCGAAGATGGACGAGCTCAAGAAGACTTTTCCGGCCGGCATGGACTACGACATCATCTACGACCCGACGCAGTTCGTGCGCCAGTCCATCGACGCAGTGGTCGAGACCCTGCTCGAGGCCATCGCGCTGGTCGTGCTGGTCGTCATCCTGTTCCTGCAGACCTGGCGCGCCTCCGTCATCCCGCTGGTGGCCGTGCCCGTCTCCATCATCGGCACTTTCGCGGTGCTGTACGCATTCGGTTTCTCCATCAACACCCTGTCGCTGTTCGGGCTGGTGCTCGCCATCGGCATCGTGGTCGACGACTCCATCGTGGTGGTCGAGAACGTTGAACGTCACATCGCCGAAGGCCGCCACCCGCGCGATGCCACCAAGCTCGCCATGAGCGAGGTCAGCCGTCCCATCATCGCGATCACGCTGGTGCTGTGCGCGGTGTTCATCCCCGTCGCCTTCGTCGAAGGCCTCACGGGACAGTTCTACCGCCAGTTCGCGCTGACCATCGCCATCTCGACGGTGATCTCCGCGTTCAACTCGCTGACGCTGTCGCCGGCCCTCGCGGCGGTGCTGCTCAAGCCGCACGGCGCGAAGCCCGACGCGCTGACGCGCCTCATGGATCGTCTGTTGGGCAGGTTCTTCCAGCGCTTCAACCGTGGTTTCGCGGCCGCGGGTGATGGCTACTCGAAAGCGGTCACCCGCACCGTGCGTCGCGCGCCCATCGCGGTCGCGGTGTATGCAGGGCTGATCGCGCTCACGGCATACGGCTTGTTCTCTCTCCCCGGCGGATTCATTCCGCAGCAGGACAAGAATTATCTCGTGGGCATCGTGCAGCTGCCGCCCGCGGCCTCGATCGACCGTACCGACGCCGTCGTCCGGCGCATCGGTGAGATCGCCAAGGCACAGCCCGGCGTGCTCTCCTCGGTGCAATTCGCGGGCGTATCCGCCAACGGCTTCGCGGCCAGCTCGAGCGCGGCCATCGTGTTCCTGCCGCTCAAGGACTTCCACGAGCGCACCGGCAAGGATCTGTCGGCCGGCGCCATTGCCGGGGCGCTGAACGCGAAGTTCTCGCAGATACAGGACGCGTACATCGCGGTGTTCCCGCCGCCGCCGGTCATCGGCCTGGGAATGCTGGGCGGCTTCAAGCTCAACGTCGAGGACCGCCAGAACCGCGGCGCCGAAGCTTTGTACGCGGCCGTGCAGGACGCGCTCGGCAAGGCGTACCAGGATCCGCGTCTCGCGGGCGTGTTCTCCAGCTACCAGATCAACGTGCCGCAGCTCGACGTGAACGTCGACCGCCTCAAGGCCAAGCAGCAGGGCGTGAAGGTGTCCGATGTCTTCCAGACGCTGCAAGTGAACCTGGGATCCCTGTATGTCAATGACTTCAACCGGTTTGGTCGAACCTACCGCGTGGTCGCACAGGCGGATGCGCCGTTCCGTTCGCAGGTGGATGACATCCTCCCGCTCAAGACGCGCAACGCCGCCGGAGAGATGGTCCCGCTCGGCTCGATGATCTCGGTGCAGGAATCGTTCGGCCCCGACATCGTCGAACGTTTCAACGGCTATCCATCGGCGGACATCAACGGCGGGCCCGCGCCCGGCCACAGCTCCGGCGAGGCCCAGCAGGCCATCCGCGAAATCCTCGAGAAGAACCTGCCGAATGGCATGACCTTCGAGTGGACCGACCTCGCGTTCCAGCAGATCGATGCCGGCAACGCGGCGCTGTGGGTGTTCCCGTTGTGCGTGATCTTCGTGTTCCTGGTACTGGCCGCGCAGTACGAGAGCTTCTCGCTGCCGCTCGCCATCATTCTCATCGTGCCGCTGTCGGTGCTGGCCGGCATCACCGGCATCTATCTACAGGGTGGTGACAACAACATCTTCACGCAGATCGGCTTCCTGGTGCTCGTGGCGCTCGCCTGCAAGAACGCCATCCTGATCGTCGAGTTCGCCAAGCATCTCGAGGAACAGGGCCGCGACAAGTGGCAGGCCGTGCTCGAGGCCGCGCGCCTGCGGCTGCGTCCCATCGTGATGACGTCCATCGCGTTCATCATGGGCGTGATGCCGCTGGTCATCGCCTCCGGCGCGGGCGCCGAAGTGCGCCGTGCCATGGGCGCGGCGGTGTTCTCCGGGATGATCGGCGTGACCGCGTTCGGCCTGCTGCTCACTCCCGTGTTCTACGTGCTCCTGCGCCGGGAAAAGAAAGCCGCGGCGCTCGTCGCTCCCCAAGTCGAGGCTCATGGTCATGTCTAATCTCGTTGGTTCTCGTCTGGCGAAACTTGCCGCGGTGGCCTGCGCCGCGGCCCTTCTCCCGGTCATTCTCGGAGCCTGCGCCGTGGGCCCCAACTACCACGCGCCGCAGACCAAGACCGCCGGGCAGTTCGACAATCTCGCTCCCACCTACTCCAACGAGGGCAACGTCGCCGCGTTCTGGCAGAATTTCCACGACGCGACGCTCGAAAAGCTCGTCGCCGACGCGCTGGCCGCCAACTACGACCTGCGCATCGCCCAGGCGCGCGTGAAGGAGGCCCGCGCGCTGCGGCGGGACGCGGCTTTCGACCTTGCGCCTTCCCTCGGTGCGAGCGGCGGCTACACGAAGACGCGTACCGCGAACGTGACGACGGCTCCCGGCGCGCCGCGGGAATCCGAGCTCTATGACGCGGGCTTCGACGCGTTCTGGGAGCTGGACTTCTTCGGCGGCGTGCGTCGCGGGGTCGAGGCCTCGAATGCACAGCTCGGCGCCGTCGAGGCCGCACGGCGCGACACGCTGGTGTCCGTGACCGCGGAAGTGACCCGCACCTACTTCGAGCTGCGCGGCCTGCAGCAGCAGCTCGACGTCGCCACGCGCAACGTCGCGAACCAACGCTCGACGCGCGAGCTGGCGCAGGCGCGCCTCGACGCCGGCTCGGGCACGGAGCTCGACACCTCGCGCGCGCAGGCGCAGTTGTCGGCCACGCTGGGCAGCATCGCGCCGCTCGAGGCCGCGGTGGCGCGTTCGATTCACCGGCTGTCGGTGCTGATCGGCCGCGAGCCGGGCGCGTTGCGCGCCGAGCTCCTGCCGTCGCAGAACCTGCCGCCGCTGCCGGGCATCGTCCCGGTCGGCGATCCGGCCGGGCTGCTGCGGCGCCGCCCCGACATCCGCATCGCCGAACGCGAGCTCGCGGGTGCCACGGCGCGCGTCGGAGTCGCGGTGGCGGACCTCTTCCCCCGTGTCACCTTCACGGGCAGCGCCGGCTACGTCGCGGGCTCCTCGGGCGGCCTCGGAGACGGCGGTTCGGATACCTACACGCTCGCCCCCGGCATCTCCTGGGGCATCTTCGACCTCGGCCACGTGCAGGCGCGCATCGGCGCCGCCCGGGCCCGCAAGGACGGCGCCCTGCTGCGCTACGAACAGACCGTGCTCCAGGCACTCGAGGAGACCGAGAATTCGCTGGTCACCCACGCGCGCGCCCGCGACCGGCTGGTGCACGACGAGGACGCCCTGCGCGCCAGCACCACCGCGGCGGACCTGGCGCGCGTGCGTTACGAAAACGGCGCCAGCGACTTCCTCCAGGTGCTGGACGCCGAGCGCACGCTGCTCGAATCCGAGGACCGCCTGGCCCGCAGCCGCACCGAGGCCGCCACCAGCCTGATCGCCGTCTACAAGTCCCTCGGAGGGGGTTGGGAAACGGCCGCACTGACGCCATGACAGGGGCGGAGTTACAGTAGCCGCAATGAGTACCGACCCCCTTTCCAGCCCCCTGATCCTCGACGGCGGACCCGCGTTTCTCGCACCGAATACCGAGACCCGCGAAAAGCTGCTGGCGGCCGCGGCACGCGCCAGCCGGTTGCTGCTCGAGTCCACGGACGCGATGAAGGTGATGCCCGACGTCCTGCGGATGCTGGGCGAGGCCGCCGAGGTACACCGCACCGCGCTGGCGCTGGCCGAGATCGACTCGGGCGGCGAGCGCTGGCTGGTCATCAAGCACGAGTGGATATCCGACGAGCTGCAGGAGTCTTGCGCGGAGGAGGCCTGCGGCGGCGAGGTCGCCTGCCCGGATCAGGATCCCGACCAGTACTCCGACATCTACTGCCCGATGCTGCAGTCGGGCAAGAGCGTGCTCTATTGCCGCGACACCAGCCCGACGCGCGAGGCGGTGAGCATCACCAGCGACAAGGCGCGCAGCTCCGCGCTGGTGCCGATCCTCGTCGACGGCGAATACGTCGGCGTCATCGGCTTCGACGACTGGCGGCGCGCGCGGCAGTTCGACTCCTCCATCGTGTCGGCGCTGGAGATCGCCGCCGGACTCGTGGGCGCGGCGCTGCATCGCGAGCGGCTGCTCGAGATCATGCGCCGCGAGCGCGAGGCCGCCGCGGAAGAACGTCTCGACCAGCTCAACCGCGCCAACGCCACGCTGCGCGCCAACCTCAACCGGCTCGCGGGCAACCCCGACGTGCGCGATTTCATCGCCAACATGCTCATGGACGCGTCGCGGCAGCTCGACGCCGCCGCCTGCTACGCGGCCGGCATCGACCCGTCCAACGGCGAATGGCGCATCTTCCTGTACGTCGAAGACGGCAAGCTCGGCGAGCCGCCGTTCCCCGCCACCGTCCCGAGCGGCAACAACCCGAAGCTCGCGGCGCTGCTCGAGCACAACCACGAACCCGTGTTCTACGAGCTCGAGAAGCTCGATGAACCGCTGTGGCCCGAGGCCACGCACTGGCACCAGCGCAACGGCCACCGCACGGCCTATCTACTTCCGCTGGTGTTCGGCGAGCGCAACGTCGGCTTCCTCACGCTGGTGTTCCGCCAGCGCGAGCCGCTGTCGCCCGACCGCATCCAGGTGCTGCTCGCCCTCGCCCACCAGGCGACGCTCGCCATCGGCATGAAGAAGCTCGGCATCGCCGCCAAGGAAGCCGCGGTGCTCGCCGAGCGCAACCGCATCGGCCAGGAGATCCACGATGGCCTGGCACAGGGCTTCACGGGCATCCTCATGCAGCTCGGCGCGGCCGAGGAAGCCACCGCCGGTTGCGCACGCAGCTCGCCGCTGCCGCAGATCCTCACGCGCATCCGCGACCTGGCGCGCGACGGGCTCGCCGAGGCGCGCCGCTCGGTGCTCGCACTGAAGCCGGAGCAGACGCGCCGCGTCGGCCTGGAGCTCGCGCTGCGCCAGCTCGCCGAGCGCTCGCACCTGCCCGGCCGCGTGAATTTCAGTTTCGAGGGCGGCATGAGCGGCGACGGCCTCGCGCCCGAGCGGCAGCACGAGCTGCTGCGCATCGCGCAGGAGGCCGTGAGCAACGCCGTCCGGCACGCGCATCCCAACAACGTCCAGATCCTGCTGCACGAGGAGCCGGAGCGCTGGCTGCTCATGGTCGTCGACGACGGCCGCGGCATGACGCTGCTGCCCGAGCTGTATGCGCAGCAGGGTTTCGGCCTCACCAACATGCGCGAGCGCGCCGGTGCCATCGGCGGCACCTTCGAGATCGACAGCAAGCCCGGCGTCGGCACCCGTATCGTCGTCAGCCTCGCGCGGCCGAACGGGAAGGCGAAATGAGCGCCACCGCCAAGGCTCCGGCCCGCAAGATCAGCGTCATCCTCGCCGACGATCACCCGGTGGTGCGCGACGGCCTCGCGGCCATCGTCAACCAGCAGGCCGACATGCAGGTGGTCGCCGAGGCCGGCGACGGCGAAGAGGCGCTGTCGCTGTACGAACGCCACCAGCCGGACGTCATGGTGCTGGACCTGCGCATGCCGAAGCTCGACGGTGCGGCAGTCGTGCAGCGCGTGCTCGAGCAGTACCCGAAGGCCTGCCTGCTGATCATGACCACGTACGACGGCGACGAGGACATCTTCCGCTCCCTGAGCCAGGGCGCCAAGGGCTATCTACTGAAGGACGCGCCGCGCCAGGAGATCCTCGCGGCCATCCGCGCGGTGGCCGAGGACCGCGCGTACACCTCCTCCGGCGTCGCCGCGAAGGCGCTGCAGCGCATGGCCAAGCCCAGCCTCACCACCCGCGAGCTCACGGTCCTGCAACTGGTCGCCGAGGGACGCAGCAACAAGGACATCGCGCGGCGGCTCGACATCACCGAGGGCACCGCGAAGACGCACGTCAAGGCCATTCTCGGCAAGCTCGACGCGATTTCGCGCACCGAGGCCGTGGCGGTGGCCGCCAAGCGCGGGCTCATCCGCCTGAGCTGAAAGCCCGCCTGGGGAACGTAGTCCGCCCGACGGCTTGTCAGACCGTTATGACGCGCTGCCGGGGCCGACGCCGCTTAGCGCGCACCGGGCGCATGCCCGATGCTGTCACCGTCGTTTCGTAGAGCATCCTTTGCGGTAGCCGACACGAAATGACCGTGGTTTCCCGTCGCGGACCGTCAAGCCGCACGGGGTTCCACAACGAGGCCGCGCTTGCGCGGCCTTCGTGTTTCCGGAGCCCGGGAAACCGCTCACTCGATGGTGTAGTTCGACTTGAGCTCGCCGAGGCGGCGCAGGTCCGTCAGCATGCGGTGTGCCAGCAGGGCGGTCAGCGTGCGCACCGGCAGCAGCCGCGCGCAATCAGCGTCGAGCACCGCAACCACCTCGTTCATGATGCGCGAGGCGGTCTTGAGCTGGCTGTCGGGGTCGCGCTCGCGCAGGTAGTGAGTCGCGCGCCGGTCGAACACCTCGCTGAGGCTCTCATCCCGCCCACAGTGCTTGTGCCAGAGCGGCACCAGCCCCTCGCGCACCAGCGGCAGCACCGTCGCGCGCTCCGTCTCCGTGAATCCCGAAGCCTCGAAGGTCGCGAGTATCGCCGCCCACACGGCCGCGCAAGCCTCGCGCCTGCGATGCGCGAGCACCGTCCGGTCGATGCGCTCGTCATCGGCCGCGATGTAGTGCACGAAGGTGTCCGCGAATGCCTGCGCCGTCACGACGAAGTCTCGCGCCACTTCCTGCGCGGCGATCCGCCGCTGGAAAAACATCATTTGTGAACCTGACTGCATGCGATCACGTGGACCATCGGACCCCTGCAAATACGCCCAAGCCCCCTGCGACGTACCCGAGCGCATTCGCACTGGCAGTCAACTGTGACGAATGCTAACGCTGCGCGGGCTCGCGTGGATGCATGCGGCGACGTGTTCGTGCTGTGGGATTTCACTGACAGCAACTGGCGGAATCGTGGGCGTGCGCGGCATACAAAATGGAAGCTGCAGGTATGCATTTCCTCTTGTGTACTCCCGTACCGCACGTGGGCGGCGCGACTTCCTACCGCGATTCCGTACCGTTCGCCGTCATCGCGGGCGCGGTACGCGCCATAGCATCGGCGCCAGTCACACCTGGAGGCGCTGCGCGTGCTCATCGGCATTCTCAACACGTTCGAAAATCGAGCGCTTCCAGCTCGCGGCGTCGTACGATGCTCGCGCCAACGAGATCGCAACAAGGGCCGGAAAGATGCCGATGAGTGGACGAGGAGTGTCCGCGGAGCAGCTCGCACGCGACTACGGCGTGAGTCTCAATGAGTTCGCCGACGAGGTCGTGACTTTGCTCGCGTCGTTGCCGCCCGAAGAAGCGTCCGCGCCCGCGGCCGACCGCTGCCGCGAAACCTGCGCCGCGGTGTGGGCCGCGATGGTCGCTTCTCTCGATTCCTCCGCCCTCACCAGCCACGAGCGCATGCAGATCACCCCGATGCTGCGCGACGTCCTGGTGCCGTACTGGCGCCGGCACTGCGCGGCCGACGACGACATCCCCGCCCTGCTCGACTCGCGCTCCGCGTACTACCTGCGCAACCGCGACCCGAGCAGCCAGATCAAGACCGCGGCGCATTTGGTGAACCGCCTGCTCGACACCATCGGCGTGGCGGAGCAGTCGCGCACGGCGCTGGCGACCACGCTCACGGCTTCGTTCGCGCATCGCATGCTGGGCGACATCCATCGCATCAATGAAGTGCGGGCCCGCTTCGGCATCGACCTGCCGGTCATCGCGGCCCTGACCGCGCTGGTGCAGGCGACGATGTCGTACGACCCGGTGCTGCGCATCCTGCGGCTGGTCTGAGCGCTCGGGTCAGCCTTCGCGCATCAGCATCTCCACTTCGAGCGCCACCGCTTCGATGGCGCTCGCGATGCATCCCAGCAGGAAGGCATCCGGCTTCGCCACGGGGGTCCGTTCGCACAGCAGTGCGTCGAGCTCGCGCGCACAGGCCGTGAGCACTCCGAGCTTGTGCGTGTTGGCGCCGGCGGCGATGTTGTGGGCGAGCGTGCACGCCCCGGCCCAGGCCGTCTCGACGCCGGCCTCGAGCTCGGGCACGAGGCCCCGCATGCGCACGAGATCTTCGCGCGCCCGCCGCAGAAACTCGATCACCAAGCGTCCACGCCCGTCTTCGGAATTGTTCTTCCCGCGCGGATCGCTCACCAGGGACTGCATACTAACAAAGTTGACATGTTTGCTAGGTTACCGGTCGGCCGCGACCCACCACACCGGCGCGACGCCTGACAGGACATCCTTCGACCCGGCGTTGCTCGTCCGTCCATTCCCACACGCGGGTGCCGATCACCGCCGCTGTACAAAGTTCCGCGTCGCGATCCCGAGACGTGGGCATCCGCAGACGCCGGGGAACGGCCGCGCGGCCATCTACCCGACGAGCACGCGCCCCAACGCGGCGCGGTAGCGCCGCTCGATGTGCTCGCGTGCCACGTGGCGGCCGCCCGCGACCAGCTTGCGTCCCGCGCGCCATACTTCACTGACACAATGGTTTGCACTGGCAAACAAGAAGCTGTCGATGAGCGCATCGCCGCTGCGACCGGCGAGCACGGGCGATTGCGCATCGAGCGCGACGAAGTCCGCGGACGCGCCGACCACGAGCCCGGCCCGCGCGCCGTCGACGCCCAGCGCGCGCGCCCCGCCGCGCACCACGGCGTCGAACAGCCCGCGGCCCGTCGATGCGACCTCGCCTGCGGCGATCACGTTGCGCGCGCGATCACGCAGCCGCTGGCTGTATTCGAGCTGCCGCAGCTCGGCGTTGACCCCGATGAGCACGTTGGAATCCGTTCCGATGCCGAAGACGCCGCCCGCCGCGGCGAAGTCTTTCGCGGGTCCGATGCCGTCGCCCAGATTCGCCTCGGTGATCGGGCACAGCCCCGCCACCGCCCCGCTGGCGGCGAGCCGCGCGATCTCCTCGTCGTTCATGTGCGTCGCATGCACCAGGCACCAGTGCTCGTCGACGCCCGCGTGATCGAGCAGCCATTGCACCGGACGCGCGCCCGACCAGGCCAAACAATGTTCGACTTCGCCCAGTTGCTCGGCGGCATGGATGTGCACCGGTCCGCCGTCGGCGAACGAGGCGATCTGCCCGAGCTGGGTGGGCGTCACCGCGCGCAGCGAATGCGGCGCGACGCCGACGACGACCTCGGGCCTGCCGGCCACCAGCCGGCGCGTGGCCTCCAGCAAACGCGCGAATGCGGGAACATCGTTGAGAAAACGGCGCTGGCCGTCATTCGGCGGTGCGCCGCCGAACCCGCCGTGCGCGTAGAACACCGGCAGCAGCGTGAGCGCGATGCCGGCCTGCTCGGCCGCCGCGACGACGCGTTCGGTCATCTCGGCGAGGTTCGCATACGGCCTGCCCGCCGGATCGTGGTGGACGTAGTGGAATTCCCCGACACGCGTGAAGCCCGATTCGAGCATCTCGACGTACGCCTGCGCGCAGATCGCCTCCAGGTCGTCGGGCGTCATGCGCGCCACGAAGCGGTACATGAGCTCGCGCCAGCTCCAGAAGTTGTCCGCGGCCGGCCCGCGATATTCGGTGAGCCCGGCCATGCCACGCTGGAAGCCGTGGCTGTGGACGTTCGACGTCCCGGGCAGCCCGGCGACCACACGTTCGATGCCGGCGCGCGGCGCGGCATCGCGCTCGATCGCGGCGATGCGGCCGCCCTCGATGCGCACCTGCACGTTGTTTGCCCAGCCGTCCGGCAACAGCAGCGTGTCGAAATGAAGCGCGGCGGCGGTTCCTGTGCTCACGCCGCCATTATTGCATTGCTCTGCGGCGTGCCGAGCGTCTAATGTCGCGCATGCGTTGTGATCGCCTCTGGCGCAATGCCCGCCTCGCCACTCTC
Source organism: Steroidobacteraceae bacterium (assembly GCA_044871085.1). Classification (GTDB taxonomy): domain Bacteria; phylum Pseudomonadota; class Gammaproteobacteria; order Steroidobacterales; family Steroidobacteraceae; genus CADEED01. Next base: position 14,483 of record JBIOZI010000014.1, read on the forward strand.
GCGGGCGGTGCTCCGGGTCTCGGTGTGATCGACGACGGCGTCGTCGCGAGCCGCGACGGCCTCATCGTCTACGCCGGCGCCGCCGCCGCCGCGCCCGCATTCGAAGCGCTGCAAGTGACCGATTGCGAACGGCGCTGGATCACGCCCGGCCTCATCGACTGCCATACCCACCTCGTCCACGCCGGCGATCGTGCGCAGGAATTCGAGCAGCGCCTGAATGGCGCCAGTTACGAGTCCATCGCGCGCGCGGGCGGTGGCATCCTGTCGACGGTGCGCGCCACGCGGGCCGCGAGCGAGGCCGGGCTGGTCGCGGCCAGCCTGCCGCGGCTCGATGCGCTCATCGGCGAAGGCGTCACCACGGTCGAGATCAAATCCGGCTACGGCCTCGATCTCGAGAACGAGCGCAAGCAGCTGCGCGCCGCGCGCGCGCTGGCGGCGCGGCGCGACGTGTCCGTCGTCACCACGTTCCTGGGCGCGCACGCGCTGCCGCCGGAATTCGCGCACCGCCCCGACGAATACATCGCCAACGTCTGCGAAACGATGCTGCCGGCGCTGGCGCGCGCGGGCCTGGCCGACGCGGTCGACGCGTTCTGCGAGCACCTCGGCTTCACGCCGGCGCAGACCGGCCGCGTCTTCACGGCCGCGGCCGCGCACGGGCTGCGCGTCAAACTACATGCCGAGCAGCTGTCCAACCTGCACGGCGCCGCGCTCGCCGCCCGGTTCGGCGCGCTGTCGGCCGATCACCTGGAGTACGCCGACGAGGCCGGCATCGATGCGATGGCGGCGGCGGGCACCGTCGCCGTGCTGCTGCCCGGCGCGTTCCATTTCCTGCGCGAGACGCGCCTGCCGCCCGTGGAGCTGCTGCGCGCGCGCGGCGTGCCCATGGCGCTCGCGACGGACTGCAATCCCGGCACGTCTCCGCTCACCTCGCCGCTGCTGGTCATGAACTTCGCGGCGACGCTGTTCCGCATGACCGTCGACGAATGCATCATCGGCATGACGCGCGCTGCGGCCGCTGCCCTCGGGCTCGCCGACCGCGGCACGCTCGAGGCCGGCAAGCTCTGCGACCTCGCGCTGTGGAACATCGAGCGCCCCGCGGAGCTGGTCTATCGCATGGGGTTCAATCCCCTGCATGCGCGCGTGTGGCGGGGGCAGTGAGCGCACCGGCGCATCACGAGTGGCTCGCCGTCCATCACGGCGACGCGCCGCTCGTCGTGAGCTTTCCGCATACGGGCACGGACATCCCGCCGCGCATCGAGGCAACGCTGGTATCGCCCTGGGTGGCGCGCAAGGACGCGGATCACTGGGTGGACGTGTTGTACGACTTCGCGCACGAGGCCGGCGCGACGACGGTACGCACGTCCCTGTCGCGCACCGTCATCGACGTGAATCGCGACCCTTCCGGCGCGTCGCTGTACCCCGGACAGACGACCACCGGGCTGTGTCCCACCGAGACCTTCGCCGGCGAGAGGCTGTACCAGCCCGGCGGCGAGCCCGACGCTGCGCAGATCGAGCGCCGGCGGCTGGCGTACTTCGATCCTTATCACACGGCGCTGCGCGCGCAGCTCGAGCGCCTGCGCGCGCAATGGGGCCGCGTCGTCCTGTACGACGCGCACTCGATTCTCTCCTGCGTGCCGCGG
>JBIOZI010000015.1:0-4221 GCA_044871085.1 Steroidobacteraceae bacterium
CCCGATGAGCTCGCGCACGCGCTGCATGCCGGCGGAGTTGCCGATCAAGCGCAGCGCGCACTCCTGCATGCGTTCGGCCTGGGCGCGCGAGGGCGCGCTGGCGGCCTGCGTCCCCGGTGCCAGGCCGGCGCCTATGTCCGCGGAGAAGAACTCGCCGCTCGGTCCCTTCACGGGCGTCCCGCAGCCGACCGCCCGGGAATGGGCGCGTTCTCGTTCGAGACGATGATCTCCACCCGGCGGTTCAACTGCCGGCTGCCCGCGTTGTTGTTGCTGGCCACCGGAAACTGTTCGCCGTACCCGAGGGCGCGCACGCGCTCCGCGGCGATGCCGCGCTGGATGATGGCCATCGCCACCGCGTCCGCGCGGCTCTGCGACAGCTCGAGGTTGTAGTCGTCGCTGCCCTGGGCGTCGGTGAACCCTTCGATCTGCACGCGCCGCTCCGGGTGCTCGTTGAGAAACCCGGCGATCTGGTCGAGCGAACGCTCGGCGCCGGGCTTGAGCTGGGCGCGGCCCGTGTCGAACAGCACGTCATCGAGCGTGAGCACGATGCCGCGCGAAGTCTGCGCGGCCTGCAGGTCTTCGAGCTGCTTCGCCAGGCGTTGTGAATCGGCCTGCGCCTGCGCCATCTGCGACTGCGCGGCGGCCGCGCTCGCCTGCGCGGCCTGGGCGTCCGCCTGCGCACTGCGCGCCTGCGCGATCGCATCGCTGGCCTCCGCCTCGCGCGCCGACAGCAGGATCTTCTGGCGCTCGGTCTCGCCGGCCTTGATGCGCACCATCGCCGCCTGCTCGAGCGCGCGCTGCTCCGCGATGCGCGCGAGCTGCGTGGTGAGGTACGCGTAGTGCGTGGCCACCGGGTCCTTGGCGCCCTTGTCCTTCGCGGAGCTCTCGGCGTTGGCCAGCAGCTTGCGCGCCCGGTCGAGCTCGGTGGGCGCGTACTTCGGAACGTTCGGATCCGCCTCGGCCTGCGCGACGGCGCCTCGTGCCTCGTCGAGCAGCGCGCCGGATTCCGGCGCGGTCTCGCAGGCGGTGACACCGAGCAGGATGGCCGCGATGCCGGCGGCGAGCGGGGCACGCGTGAGTGACGGCTTCATGGTGGTCTCCTTCATTGCTGTGGCGCCTGTGGGCCGGCGCCGGAACGGCGCAGGGTCTCGTTGCGCAGGTCGCGCAGGCTGGCGTCCATCTCGTCGACGAGCTGCTCCTGCTGCTTGGCGCGCGCGGTGGATTCGGCGAGCTGGGCATCCGCGTCGGCCTGGTCGGCGAGCCGCGCGGCGACGGTCGCGTCGCGCTTCTCGGCGGCGGCCTGGGCGGCGGCGAGCTTGTTGCGGGCAGTAGTGAGCTCGACCTGCGCGAACTGCGCGGCCTGCGCCTGCTCGGCACGCTCTATCGAGGTCTTGGCCACCGCGAGTTTCTCGACCGGCATCGGCGCCGATGCGCACGCGACGATGCCGAAGGCGATGACGCACCAGAAGGTGTTACGAATTCCGCTGAGGGTGATCATGTGGCTACCTCTAACTACCGTTGACCCGGTGCGCTTCCGGTTCGTCGAAGGACACGTCCTCGTGGTCCTCGACGGCGAGATTGCGTTCCCAGTTATGGAGCTGGCGTTCCGCCTCCGCGCGGGTCAGGCCATAGGCCTCCTGGATGCGCGCGGTGAGCTGGTCACGCCGGCCGGCCACGACCGCCAGCTGATCGTCGGTGAGGCGTCCCCAGCGTTCTCGAACCCGGCCCTTCCAATGAGCCCAGTTCGCTGAAATGCGATCCCAACTCATGACCCCTCCACACATAATCGGGCGTTGATGCAGTGTGGGTTTGCCGCGCCGCCGCGTGCAGCGGCGGGACCTGAGATTGACGTGGGAGCGCGACGTTCCACCTGTCATCCTTTGTCCGACGTCGCGCCGGCTGCGGCTTTGCCGCCGCGCGCGCCACGCCAGCGGCGGCCCCGCAGGCCCCGCTGGTACAGATCCATGAGCGGCGCCGCGGACACGCCATGGACGACGATGGACGCGGCGATGACGGTGAACACGCAGGACAGCAGCTCCACGGCATCGGGAAACGCGATGCCGTGGCTCGCGATGAACACCGCGTAATACACCGAGCCGATGCCGCGGATGCCGAACCAGCCGAGCAGCCGGCGCGGCGCCTGCGCCTTCGGCACGCCGAGCACGCCTAACCACACGGCCACCGGCCGGATGACGAAGAACAGCAGGCCCGCGAGCGCCAGGCCGTTCATCGACCAGTAGCCGGTGGAGATCATCGCGCCCACCAGCAGCACTATGGCCACCTCGGCGATGCGCTCGAGCTGCTCGTTGACGTTCAGCAGGCTCGGCGTGATCGGCGGCTTGTCGTCGCCGACATCCGCATGGAGGTCGTCGGCCCGGCGCAGCGCGAGACCCGCGGCGAACACCGCGAGAAATCCCAGGCCGTGCACCGCGAGCGCGACGCCGTAGCTCATCGCGATGACACCGAGCAGCAGGAACTCGTCGAAGATGATCACGTCGCGCCGCCACACGCGCAGGCGCCGCACGCCGCGCGCCAGCAGGTCGCCGACCGCGAAGCCCACACCGAGACCGGCGACCGTGGCCCACAGCACGTCCTGCGCGAGCCAGCGCGCGCCCCACGGGCCGAGCTCGTGCAGGCCGAGCAGGCCGAGCCCGAGCAGCACGAACGGAAACGCGGTGCCGTCGTTGAGCCCGCCCTCGCCGGTGAGCGCGAAGCGCAGGCCATCGCGATCCTCGGGGCCGCGCAGCTGCACCTCGGATGCGAGCACCGGGTCGGTGGGCGCCAGCGTCGCCGCGATCAACAATGCCAGCTCGACGCCCATGCCTAACAACCACGCGCCGGCCGCCGTGACCGCCGCGATGGTGAGCACCATCGAGATAGTGGCGAGGCGCAGCGGCAGGCTCCAGCGCCAGTCGCCCACCGGCACGCGCAGCTTGACTCCCACGGTGAACAGCGCGATCAGCAGCGCCGCTTCGGTGATCGACTCCAGCATCGCCAGGTGGCGCATCGGATGCAGCTCGAGCGCGTCGAAGGCCGCCGGCCCCAGCAGGAAGCCGACCACGAGGTAGATCATCGCGGGGCTGACCGGCAGGCGGTCGAGGAGACGCCCGAGCAGCGCGATCGCCACCAGCAGCACCCCGACGAGCAGGAACCAGAACGCACTCACTGCCGCAAGAGTCGGTGGTTCCCGCCGCCGCGGAAGCAGGCGGCCTCCGACAATGGCGTCGGCGCGCGCGAGGTGCGCGTGTCGGACGGGCGCGGCAGCGCACGGCGCCGTCTTCTATTGACGAGCCGCGGACGTCGGTTTGTAGTTAGATGGCCCGGTCTCGTGGCCGCGTGCGCCGCCGTTCCCGTCTGGCTCTTCACCGAGAAGGAGACTTCCCATGAAAACGAGGCTCACCATTGCCATCGCGGCGGCCGCCCTGCCGCTCGCGGTGCTCGCAGCCGAGGGCAACAAGCCGATGCCGGCGACCCCGGCGGGTCAGAGCGTGTCCTTCGAAGCGCTCGACGCCAACAAGGACGGCCGGATCTCGATGCCGGAAGCGTCCGCGGATCCGAGCCTGGTAGAGAGCTTTTCGACCGCCGACAAGGACGGCGATGGTTATCTCGACCAGGCCGAATATCAGCGTGCGGTGGGCAAGCAGAAGCGCAACGACAGCGGCGAGCCTCAGCCGCAATAGGCAGCGTCATTCGACCAATCCCCGCGCGGCACAGCGGCCACGCGGGGCGCCCGCGTTTTCGCGTATATTCGGGCCCGCCGAGGGAACCGGCAGCCCGGCGGAGGATGTGGGGAGGAATGGACGAATCACTCGCTAAAGCGCTCCTGGACATGGAAGCGCGCGATCAAGCCGTGCGGGCCGAGTTGACCGCCGCCGGCGAACTGGACCACCAATATCACCCGCGCATGGAAGAAATCCATCGCACGAACGCCAGCCGTCTGCGGCAGATCATCGCCGTGTTCGGCTGGCCCGGACACGCCCTGGTCGGTGAACAGGGCGCGAAAGCCGCGTGGCGCATCGCGCTGCATTCCTATGCGGAGCCGGCATTCATGCGCCAATGCCGCGATCACATCGACCGTGCCACGCAGTCGGGAGATCTGCCGCGCTGGCAGTTCGCGCTCATCGACGACCGCATCCGCGTCTACGAGGGGCGGCCGCAGCGCTACGGAACGCAGCTGCGGCTCGGTCCCGACGGGCTCGAGCCGCATCCGCTCGAGAACGA
>JBIOZI010000016.1:0-11038 GCA_044871085.1 Steroidobacteraceae bacterium
GCGGATCTCTCGCGCCGTGCTTTGCGGCCGTCGCGAGAGCGGCGGCATCTCGTAAACACGCCCGGCTTGACGGGCTGCGCGAAACTGCGTTAGCTGCGCATCGATGCGCCAGTCCATGCACGTCCTATCCACCAAGGCGCCGCGCCGTGGCCTGCACGAGCTCACCGACGAGGTGCGGCGCTGGCTCACACAGCAGGACATCCGCGCCGGCATGCTGACCCTGTTCTGCCGGCACACCTCTGCGTCGCTGCTGATCCAGGAAAACGCCGCGCCGGCCGTGCGCCGCGACCTGGAGAAGTTCTTCGACCGGCTCGCGCCCGAAGGCGCCGGCCTCTACGAACACGACGACGAAGGGCCGGATGACATGCCGGCGCACCTGAAAACGGCCCTCACCCAGGTACAGCTCGGCGTTCCGGTCATGGACGGGCGGCTCATGCTAGGCACCTGGCAGGGAATCTATCTTTTCGAGCACCGCTCGCGTCCATCGCAGCGCGAGATCGTGTTGCACCTCGCGGGGGAATAGAATCGGCCCACGCGCTGGGGAGCCAGTCTTATGAGGAGAGGGGCATGAGCGGCAATCGACGGACTTTCATCCTCGGCACCGGCGCCGCGGCATTCGCACTGACGCACTGGCGCGCCGCGAGGGCGACCTCTCCCTCGGATGAGGCCTGGCAACGCGCCGCCGACATCGCGCGCAACGCGAAGCCGCCCAAGTTCGCCGACCGGCTGTTCGACATCACCAAGTATGGCGCGGTGGCGGATGGGACGACGCCGGCTACCGCCGCCATCGCGAAAGCCGTCGCGGCCTGCACCAAGGCCGGCGGCGGACGCGTGCTGGTGCCGGCGGGAGTGTTCCTCACCGGCGCCATCGACCTCAAGAGCAACGTCGAGCTGCACGTGGCCGCGGACGCCACGCTGAAGTTCGACATCAACCCTTCGAGCTACCCCATCGTGTTCACGCGCTGGGAGGGCATGGAGTGCATGAACTACTCGCCGCTGGTGTACGCCTTCGAGCAGAAGAACATCGGCATCACGGGCAAGGGCACGCTCGACGGCCAGGGCAGTGTCGAGCATTGGTGGAAGTGGAAGGGCCGCTGGGGTGGCAACACGCCGCACGGCTGGAGCCAGGGCATGCCCGACCAGCGCATCGCGCGCTCCAAACTCTTCCAGATGGCCGAGGACGGCGTGGCGGTGGAGAAGCGCGTGTTCGGCGACGGCTCGCTGCTGCGGCCGCCGTTCATCCAGCCGTACCGCTGCGAGAACGTGCTCATCGAAGACATCCGCGTGCGCAACTCGCCGTTCTGGAACATCCATCCCGTGCTGTGCAAGAACGTCATCATGCGCGGCGTCGACGTGTTCGGGCACGGGCCCAACAACGACGGCGTGGACCCCGAGTCCGTGGAGAACATGCTGATCGAGAACTGCTCGTTCGACACCGGGGATGACTGCATCGCCGTGAATTCCGGCCGCAACGCGGACGGACGCCGGATCAACGTGCCGTCGCAGAACATCCTGATCCGCAACTGCCGCATGAAGGACGGGCATGGCGGCGTCGTGGTTGGGAGCCAGATCTCCGGCGGGGTGCGCTGGGTGTTCGCGGAGAGCTGCCAGATGGACAGCCCCGATCTGTGGTATGCGATCCGCTTCAAGAACAATGCGCTGCGCGGCGGGCTGCTCGAGAACTTTTACTACCGGGACATCGAAGTGGGGCAAGTGAGCCGCGCGGCGATCACCTGCGATTTCAACTATGAAGAGGGCGCGAACGGGAAGTTCACGCCGGAGCTCAAGAACGTGGTGGTGGAGAGGTTGAGAGTGAGGAACGCGGTGTGCGTGCTCGACTCGCAGGGGCTGCCGCTGGCGCCGGTGAGCGACATCACGTTGCGGGATTGCGAGTTCGGGGGAGTGACGAAGCCGAGCACCATCAAGTACACGAAGGAAGTCAAGCTCGAGAGGGTGAAGGTGAACGACAAAGTAGTGGCTTCTCTGGACGCGTAGCGTGGCGCCCGATCACCGCGCGAATTCTTGCGCCTCGCGCACATAGCGTCTTGATCGTCGGCGGTTCCAAGCTTTCGCGAGACTGTCCCGGTCAGTCCGCATTCCGTCGGTTCCTGGTTGCCGACTCGTTCAGAACCACTCTCTCGTATATGTAGTCCGCGGCGACCTGCGGCTTTATCTTGCGCAAGTCTATCCAACCGTCTCCAGAGACGATGCCAGGAATGGCCGCATCGTCGAATCTCATGAACATGATCGAGCGGTCGGCGCATCTGTTTATGATCTCCTTTATCGCGCGCCATTCGATTCCGCACCACTTGCTCTCTTGATAGCTCGCGCACAGGAATACGACGACGAGATCGGATCTTTCCAAGTAGATCTTCTGGAGCAGCGAATCGAGATTCGGCCGTGCGAGCTGCGCCGTGAAATCCTTGTCGAAGAACACAGAGCCGTTGCCCAGACGCGATTTGAGGCTGCGCGCGATGGAGCTCACGAACTGCGACTGTGTTCCAGGATAGGACAGGGCCACTTTGAATTGCATCTCCTCCACCCACTTCGGGCCATCTATGGGCGAAGGAGCCGAGGCAGCAGACTGATCGAAGAGCCGGGTCTGGCGGTTGAAGGCCAACGCCTTCTCGAAATTCAGGGGCAGGATGGTTTGTGCGGCGGCATTTTCCGGATTGTGCAACCGCCGAACCATCTCGTTCGTGGGAACCACGGACACCGAGACCTTGATCTTCCGATAGTCCTCCCGAAGTCCGACGCGAACCAGTGCAATCAGTATGTTCTGGAAAACTCCCGAACGCTCGAAACGCTCCACGGGGATCTTGTAGAAAATCTCGCTTTGCAGGTAGCGGTGCACGACCTCCTCGCGTATGTCTTCGTCGAAAAGATGGTTGGCGAATTGAATTTCTCCGCTCTGGCGTTGTTTTTGATTGACCGAGAACCGCAGGGATATCGAGGAAAGCCGGCCCTTGAGCCCGCCGGCCACGCCGAAGTGCGACGAATCGGCCGCCAGCGAAAGCTGGTGCAGGTAGATCTTGTACTTCGTCAGGTCAATTTTCCCGCCGGCCGCCAGGTTCGTGATCTTGTCCTGAATGACTCGCACATCCTGGGGCTCGAGAAAATCCGAAACGGTCACGCGAAAACCGAAATACCTCTGCATGTTCTGCATCTGGGTGCCAACCTCGGAAGATAAGGAATTGCCGGCGTTCTTCTGCTGTTCTTATCGCTGTGCCGCGATCTTAAACGGGAACGGATTCGCCCGCTGCACCCCCCGTTGCGCCGGCGGGTACCGCGGTGCCGGAGATTGTGGCACTCGTTGCAAGCCATTGAACCGGCGACACTCATGATCGAGAACGCCGATCGAGGGCCGGGCCATCGAGGTCTACCTAGTGGTAACGCTGAGGGCCGTTCACCGTGCGTACCTACGCACCTCGGCGGTGCGGTATCGAAGACCAGGCCGAATCGTGGCGAATCAAACTAGTATTACGGGCCACGTCTCGAGCTGATGAGCGGGGCGGCCCGCCCGTGAACGATTGCCGTGTGAATGGCCGAACTGTCGCCGGTCGTCATTTGCACGAACAGCGCCTCTTCCAGCGATTCGCAGTGCTTCATCCGGAACTCGATGAGCGGCGTGCTCTTCATGTTCAGCACGATCAGGTCCGCCTCCATGCCCACGGCGATCGACCCGATCTCGTCCTCCAGATACAGCGCCTGCGCCGCGCCGCGCGTCGCCAGATAAAACGCCAGCGGCGCGGACAAACTACCGCCGCCCAGCTGCGCCACCTGGTACGCGGCGCCCATGGTCTTGAGCATCGACAGCGTAGTGCCCGCGCCCACGTCCGTCGCCAACCCAACTCTCACGGGCCGATCGTGCTGTTTCGCCTTGCGCACATCGAACAACCCACTGCCCAGGAACATGTTCGACGTGGGGCAGTGCGCGATCGCGGTGCCGGTCTCGTGCATGCGTGCCAGCTCCGCATCCGTCAGCCAGATGCCGTGGCCGTAGATGGCGCGCGGGCCGAGCTGCCCGTAGTGATCGTATATGTCCAGGTACCCACCGCGTTCCGGATACACACCCCTCGCGTACTCCACTTCGGCCCGATTCTCGGACACGTGCGACTGTAGATAGGTACCGGGATGCTGCTTCCACAACGCCCCGGCCAGCTCCATTTGCTCCGGCGTCGACGTGGGCGCGAAGCGCGGCGTGATGGCATACAGCGCCCGGCCGCGACCATGCCAGCGCCCGATCAGCGCCTTCGATTCGTCATACCCGCGTTGCGCCGTATCGCGCAGCGGCTCGGGCGCATTGCGATCCATGAGGCACTTGCCCGCGATCACGCGCATGCCGCGCGCCGCGGCGGCCTCGAACAAGGCGTCCACGGAATGCGCATGCACGGTGCAGAAGCTGGCAACCGTCGTGGTGCCGTTGCGCAGGCACTCATCCAGGAAAATTCCCGCCACCGCGCGCGCGTGCGCAACGTCCGCGAACTGCTGCTCGGCCACGAAGGTGTACTTGTTCAGCCAGTCGAGCAGCTGCTCGCCGTACGCCCCGATGACCTGGGTCTGCGGGTAGTGGACGTGGCAATCGATGAAGCCGGGGAGGATCAGGCTGTCCGCACCGTACTCCTTTATATGTGTGCCGGGAGGCAGCGCCGGTTTGACAATATTCGCCGGCCCGAAATGCGTGATCCGGCCGCCCGCGAACGCGATGACCGCATCGCTCTCGTAGCGCAGCGTCGCTTCGACGCCGAGCGCGAACGCATCGCCCTGAAAAGTGAGCGCCGGCCCGCGGATGGCGGTGATGCCCCCGGGTGCGTCGACGGTGCCTTCAGGCATTGCCGATGGATTCCTGCGGCCCGGCCGAGCGCGGGGTTCCGTTGGCGTGCAGCAACTCGCCTAACTTCTGCTCCACGGCGGCGGGGTCGACCGGCTTGGTCAGGTGCTCGTCGAACCCGGCGGCCTTGGCCGCCTGCTTGTCCTGGTCCTGCCCCCAGCCGGTGAGGGCGATGAGCACGGCGTGGCGTCCCCAGGCTTCGAGGCGGATGCGGCGCGCCACTTCGTGCCCGCTCATGCCCGGCATGCCGATGTCGATGAGCGCGGCATCGGGCCGTTCGCGCGCGCCGATCTCGAGCGCCTCGGCGCCGCCGAAGGCGGTGAACACTTCATATCCTGAGAACCCCAGCACCAGGGACAGCGACTCCGCGGCGTCGCGGTTGTCGTCGGCCACGAGCACGCGGGCACGGCGCACGCGGCTGGCGTTCGCGGCCTCGGTGGGCGAGTCCGGGCCCGCCGCCTGCGCGGGCGCGAGCACCTTGTGCGGTAGATGGACGATGAACTCGCTGCCGCGCCCCAGCCCCTCGCTCTTCACCTCGACGCGTCCGCCGTGCAGCGCCACCAGGCCCTTCACCAATGCCAGGCCGATGCCCAGGCCGCCCTCGGCCCGGTCGATGGCGGAGTTCACCTGCGAGAACATGGTGAACAGCCCCGGGATCACCTGCTCACTCAGGCCGATGCCGTTGTCCTTGATGCTGACGACCAGCTCGGTGTTCTCGAGCCTGGCGGTGAGCGCGATCTTGCCGTTCGGGTCGGTGTACTTCGCGGCGTTGGTGAGCAGGTTGCCGACCACCTGCGACAGGCGCAGCGGATCCGCCTCGAGCCGCAGGGGCTCGGGCGGCAGCGTCACCGTCAACGCATGATGTTTGGCGTCGAGCAGCGGCCGCGCGGTTTCGATGGCGACGCCGATGACGGACTTGAGATCGACATAGTCCTTCTTGAGCTCGAGCTGATTGCGGGTGATGCGCGACACGTCGAGCAAATCGTCGAGCAGCAGCGACATGCGGTGCACCTGCCGCGCGATCACCTCGCGTCCCCATTTACGCTGCCGTTCGTCGGCGGCGTCCGAATCGAGGATGCGCCCGGCATTGCGGATGGGCGCGAGCGGATTGCGCAGCTCGTGCGCCAGCGTCGCGAGGAATTCGTCCTTGCGACGGTCGGCCTCGAGCAGCGCGAACTCGGTGTTCTTCAGCCGGCTGATGTCGAGATTGATGCCGGCCCAGCGCAGCACCTTGCCGCTCTCGTCGCGGATCGGTACGCCCTGCGCGAGGACCGCGTGGTAGCGGCCGTCGACGCCGCGCATGCGGTGCTCGCGATACCACATCGTTCCGGTGCGCGCGCATTCCTTCCACGCGGCCATGGTCTCCTCGACGTCATCCGGATGCAGCACTTCCTTCCAGCCGAAATCCGACGCCTGCTCCTGCGTGAGGCCGACCAGCTTCAGGAACGAATCGCTGGCGTAGATGTTGCGGCCGTTGGCGTCGCACACCCAGACGCCGTAGTTGATGGACTCGCCGATGGCGCGGTAGAGCTTCTCGCTGGTCTCGAGCGCGCGGGCGTGGGCCTGCACCTCGTCGAGCATGTTGTTGAAGGCGTCGATGACGACGCCGATCTCGTCGGAGGTGCGCGCCGCCGCGCGATAGGAATAGTCGCGCTTCTCGACTATGTTGCGCGCCACCCTCGCCATGCTCTCCATGGGCCGGCTGACGACGCGCTGCAGCCACATCGACGCCAGCAGCGCGGCGATGAGGCCGATGACCATGACGGCGCCGAGCACGGATAGATAGGCACGCACGCGCCCGTAGACGTCGAAGTGCGCGCGCAGGTAGATAGCGCCCAGCGTCTCGCCGCCCTGTTGCACGGGCATGACGAGCTCGCCGCGGCCGCCGTCGACGTGCACGCCGGGGGAGAGCGCCGGGGCTACGGCCGGAGCGGCCGGCTGCCCGGGCCGGACGTACTGTGCGAAAAGCGTGCCGTCGGCGAAGTACAGCGATGCCGCCTGAATCGAGGTGCGCGCCTGTAACGCATTCAGGTTACGCTGCGCATGTTCGAGGTTGTTGAACGCCAGCGCGGGCTGCACAGAAAGCGACAGGATCGCCGCTTCGGTCGCGATATTGTCGACCCAGGCGGTGCGGCTGTCGCGCAGGTCCGTGAACAGCAGCGCGGCACCGGCCGCGGTCAGCGCGATCACCGTGGTGGCAATCATGATGACCATGAGCTTGCCGCTCAGCGAGCGACGCGCGTTCGCGATGGCGGTGAGCGCGCGCCAGGGGCGCGCCAGCTGCGAAACGCCTGCGTTATTTTCTGTGGGAGCCAAGCAACCTCATCTTGCCTAAGTATAGGAAATACGGTCCACTGCAATCAGACTTGTCCTACAAGAGCAACCAGGGAGGATTGCCAAGTTGCCAGGGCTGACCGGCGCGCGCTCACAAGGGATTATCGCGCGCATCTTTTTGCTCATTTTGTTAGTCCTGTCGTGCGCCGGTACGGCGCCGGGGGCGGTATTCTCCGCCGACGCCGTGAAAGCCGCCTTCCTTTATCGTTTCGCCTCGTACGTCGAATGGCCGGTCGCCAATGACAGCAGCTCGTTCGTCATCGCCGTTTCCGGCGCCGACGGAGTGGCGGATCAACTCGAGAAACTGTTACCGGCAATCACGGTGCGTGGCAAGCCGGCGAAGGTGCGCCGGGTCGCGCGTCCCTCGGATCTCGACGGCGTGCACATTCTCTACATCGGGCCGGATTCCCTGTCGCGGACGCGTGCGATGCGCCAGGCGGCCAGCAAGCTGCCCATCCTGCTGGTGACGGAGGCTCCGGAGGGTTTCGACGCCGGCGGCATCATCAATTTCATCGAGCAGAACCGTAACGTGCGCTTCGAGGTGTCGCTGGCGGGGGCGGATCGCGCCCGCCTGCGCATCGATTCGGCGCTGCTCGCCGTGGCAGCGCGTGTCGAGCGCAGTCCCGTAAGCCAGTGAGAGACTTCGTGCAACGCCTGAATCTGTCGTCCCGCCCTGCGCTTGTCACCGGTGTCATCACCGCATTGCTCTGCGCACCCGCACCCGCGCCGGCGCAGGAGGGCGAGGGCGGCGAAGTGCTGGAGCAGCTCCGCCGCATGTCCCTCGAGCAGCTCGCGAACGTCGAAGTGACGTCGGTATCGAAATCCGCGCAGCGCCTGTCGACGGCGCCCGCGTCCATCTACGTCATCACGCGCGAGGAAATCCTGCGTTCCGGCGTGCTCAGTGTCGCCGAAGCGCTGCGGCTCGCGCCGAACATGCAGGTGACGCAGCTCCACTCGAGCGAATACTCCAATGGCGCGCGCGGTTTCGGCGGCGCACCCGACGTCCAGAATTTCTCCAACAAGATCCTGATCCTCATCGATGGCCGCAGCGTGTATTCACCGCTGTTCTCCGGCATCGCGTACGACATGCAGGACGTCCTCATGGACGACGTCGAGCGCATCGAGGTCATCTCGGGTCCGGGCGCCACGCTCTGGGGCGCGAACGCGATGAACGGTGTCATCAACATCATCACGCGCTCGGCCCGTGAATCCACCGGCGCGCTGCTGCGCGCGAGCGCGGGGCCCGAGGAGCAGGCGCTGGACCTGCGATATGGGCGGGAGATCGGCGACGGGGCGTTCCGCGTCTATGCCATGGCATTCGAACGTGGCGAGACCGAGCTCGAAGATGGCAGCGGCGCCGACAACGGCTGGAACAAGCTGCAGACCGGCTTTCGCTTCGACTGGGGCGACGACAAGAACGCGTTCACCGCGCAGGGCGACTATCAGCATGCGCAGCAGAGTTTCTTCGACACCGCCGACGTGCCCTTCGATGGGGCCAACCTGCTCGCTCGCTGGCAGCGCAACGGCGCGCGGGTCCAGACGAAGGTGCAGATGTTCGTGGACCGCATCGACCGCGAACGGCCGCCGAGCGGGCTCGCGTTCGACATCGATACCTTGGATTTCGAGTTGCAGCAGAGCGCGTCCCTGGGCTCGCGCCACCGGCTCATCTGGGGCATCGGCCGGCGGTACAACGACTACGAGACGGTGAACAACGCGCTCGCCTTCGTGCCGAATCACCGCACGCTCGAGCTCACGAACGTGTTCGTGCAGGACAACATCACGCTGAGCGACGAGTTTGCGCTCGCCGCCGGCGTCAAGTTCGAGGACAACAGCTACTCGAGCTGGAGCGCGCTGCCCGACCTGCGTTTTTCGTGGGCGCCGAGCGACAGCGCGCTGTTCTGGGTCGCGGCGTCGAAGGCGATCCGCTCGCCCACGCCCTTCGACACCGACGTGCAGGAATTCGTCGGCGGCCAGCTCTTCGTGCTCGGGGACCCGGATTTCAAGACCGAGAAAGTGACCGCGTACGAGATCGGCTACCGGGGCCAGCCACACGCGAGGGTGTCGGTGTCCGCAAGCGCTTTCTACGACGAGTACGAGGATTTGCGCACGATCGAGATCACGCCCGCGACATTCCTGCCGCTGCGCTGGCGCAATCTCATGGAAGGCAATGCGTATGGTGTGGAGGCGTGGCTCAATGTGCAGGTGACGCCGTGGTGGCGGCTGTCACCCGGGTTTCGTTCGCTGCACAAGCGGCTCGAGTTCAGCGCGGGCGGGTCGGGTCTGGTCGCAGTCACCCAGGCGGGCAACGATCCGTCGTCGCAATATCAGCTCAAGTCGTCAATGGATTTCGGGCGGGCGAGCATCGACGCGCTGCTGCGCAGGGTCGGTGCCTTGCCCGCGCCGCGCACGCCTGCGTACACCGAGCTGTCCGCCCGCTGCGCGTGGCGATTCAGCGACCGGCTCGAGCTCGCCGTCAAGGGCTTCAATCTACTTAACGAAACACACCGCGAGTACGCCGCTCCGCAGGGCCAGGAGATTCGCCGCAGCGTGCTCGCCGAGCTGCGGTTCAGTTACTGAAGCGAAATGGGACTTGGCTCACACGCGCCCGGGGCGCTTTGGCGTTTCGCGACGAAGACACGCTCATAGAATGGCAGTCACATGTCATCACCTTCGACCGAGCGTCGCCTTCCCATCGAGCGGCGCCGGTCTGTTCTGAGAGCGCTGTGGAGAGGGAACTTCGCGCGCCGGCGCGTCGCGCCCCGCCGGGTCACCGAACGCCACATCGTCGTGACGGACTGGTTTCATCCGCAGTGGCTCGCCGTCGGCGTCCTCATCCTGGTGCTGTGCGGGGCGGATGCCATTCTCACGCTCACCTTGATTTCCCACGGAGCGACGGAAGCGAACCCATTCATGGCTCCGCTGGTGTCCGGCAGCGGCCGGGGCTTCGCTTTCTGGAAATTCAGCCTCACCGCCGCCGGGGTGGTGGTGCTGACCGTGCTTGCACGGTTGCGGGTCATGGGCCGGGCGGTGGGTGTCGTTCTTTATATCGTTCTTGGCCTGTACGTCACCCTGATCGGTTACGAGCTCTTTCTTTTACGTAACATCCCCCTAGATTAGGTACTGGTCGCCTTTCCGTAGGCGGCCGCCTCCGCTAACATACCGGCCCTTTCTCGCTCCAGGACCTTGAGTCCACAGGATTTTTTCTCGTATGGCTCCAAGCCTTCGCGAGCTCACGGCTTCCACGCCGCTGTCCGGCGGCAACGCTCCCTACGTCGAATCGCTCTACGAACAGTTCCTCGCGGATCCCCAGAGTGTCGACGCCCGCTGGAGGGAGTACTTCCAGAAGCTTCGGGACGGCAGCGCCGGTGAGCAGATTCATTCGGCCGTGCAGGCGGCCATCGCCCAGCGCGCCACCAAGCCGCGCCTCGCCCGCGCGGCCGGCTCGCTGACGGCCGACGCCGCCGCCAAGCAGGGCGCGGTCTCGCGCCTGGTGCAGATCTACGCCAATCGTGGCCATCTCGTCGCCAATCTCGACCCGCTGGGGCTCACGAAGCGGCCGCGGCCGCGCGTGCTCGAGCTCAGCTATTTCGGCCTCACGGAAGCCGATCTCGACACGGAATTCCTCACCGGCTCGCGCCCGAGCGAGCTCGCGCCGAAGCTCAAGCTGCGTGAGATCGTCGCGCAGCTCGAGCACACCTTCTGTGCCACCATCGGCGCCGAGTTCGCGCACGTGTCCGATACCGAAGAGCGCCTGTGGCTGCAGGATCAGTTCCTCGTCGGGCGCCTCACCGGCAAGTTCACCGCCGAGGAGCAGAAGAACATTCTCTGGCAGCTCTCCGCCGCCGAGGGCCTCGAGCGCTACCTGCACACCAA
>JBIOZI010000017.1:0-2414 GCA_044871085.1 Steroidobacteraceae bacterium
CGGCCTCGGTCTGGATGGATTCGGCCGTGAATCCCGCATTACCCAGTCCCAGCGACAACGCCATCGAGAAGCAGGCCGCGTGCGCCGCGCCGATGAGTTCCTCGGGGTTGGTGCCCGGCCCGTCTTCGAAGCGCGCCTTGAATCCATACGGCGCATTCTTGAGCACGCCAGTCTCGGTGGAGATCGTGCCACCCCCTTCCTTGAGACTGCCCTTCCAGACCGCGGAACCTTTCTTGATCATTTGCCTGCCTCCAGTTCGAAACACTGATGAATGCGCGGGTTGCGCTCGAAATCCCTGGGCAACGTGGCGCGCGAGACGTCGGTCACCTTGTACGACTGGCCCACCTCGGTGTCCATCCTGAACTTCTGCGCATTGTTGGAAAACACCAGCTTGCCGCCGGGCGCGAGCAGCGCCATGCAGCGGTCGATGAGCGCGCGGTGATCGCGCTGCACATCGAGGATGTCGTCCATGCGCTTGCTGTTCGAGAACGTCGGCGGATCCAGGAACACCAGGTCGTACTGCCGGCGCGCGGCCACCGCGTCCTTGAGCCACGCGATGCAGTCCGCCTGCACCAGCTCATGTTGCGCGCCCGAGAAGCCGTTGACAGCCAGATTGCGCTGAGCCCAATCGAGGTAGGTAGCCGACATGTCGACCGTCGTCGTCTCACGCGCGCAGCCGGCGGCGGCGTACACCGTGGCGCTGCCCGTGTAGGCGAACAGGTTGAGGAAACGCTTGCGGCCCGCGGCCTCGCGCAGCCGCGCGCGCGTGATCCGGTGGTCGAGGAACAGCCCGGTGTCGAGGTAGTCGGTGAAGTTCACCCAGAAACGCAGCCCGCCCTCCTCGACCAGCCTGAACTCGGCGCGCTCGCCTAACTTCTCGTACTGCTGGCCGCGCGTGTTGACGCGCCGCTGCCGCAGGTGGATGAACTCGGCCGGGACGCCGGTCACCGACGGCAGCGCCGCCAGCGCCTCGTTGCGGCGCCGCTGGACCGCGGCCGGGTCGATGGTCCTGGGCGCCGCGTACTCCTGCACGTACAGCCAGGTGCGATCGCTGTCCGCTTCGCGGTACCTGTCGATGGCGAACGAATACTCCGGCATGTCCGCGTCGTAGATGCGGTAGCAGGTCACCGCCTCGCGCTCGGCCCATTTCTCGAGCTGCGTGAGGTTCTTCGCCACGCGGTTGCCGAACATCTTCGAGCCCGGCGAATCCGCCAGCGACTCGTCGATGCGCGCGGTGCGGCTGGTGTTGAGCAGCGTCTTCGAGGACTCCGCGGACACGTGCAGGCGCAGCAGGCGACACTCGAGCGCGCCGTTCCACACCGTGTGCACGCGTTCCGCGCGGATGCCGAGCTCGAGACCGGCATCGGCAGAGCCGGAGAGGATCACCGCGTCCCAGCCGCCGAAATGCTCGCGCAACACGCCGCCCAGTTCCTTCATCAGGGCACGCGCGCCGTCGCGATCCTCGAGGCGCACGCCATACGGCGGGTTGGTCGCCAGGAAGCCGGGGCCGGGATGCCGGGGCCGCGCCGCCGTGAGGCGCCCTTGCTCGAAACTCACGTCCGCGAGGCCGGCGCGCGCGGCATTCTCGCGCGCCGGCGCCAGCACGGCGGCGTCGGCGTCGACCCCGCGCAATGCCACCGCCGGCTTGCGTTCACGCGCCAGCGCATCGCGCTTCAGGGCCTCCCACGCCGTGCGGTCATGGCCCGGCCAACCGAAGAAGCCGAAGTAGTGGCGGCGCGCTCCGGGCGCGATGTTCGCGGCGATCATGCCGGCCTCGATGACCAGCGTGCCGGAGCCGCACATCGGGTCGAGGAATTCCGCGGCGTGCGGCGCCTTCTCCGGCCAGCCGGCGCGCAACAGGATGCCCGCGGCCAGGTTCTCGCGCAGCGGCGCTTCGCCGGCCTGCGTGCGATAGCCGCGGCGATGCAGTCCCTCGCCCGACAGGTCGATCGACACCGTGACCTTCGGCCCGTTGGCATGCGCATGCACGCGCACCGCGGGGCGCTCCGGCGCGATGTCCGGGCGGCGACCGGTGACATCGCGCAACTGGTCGCAGATCGCGTCCTTCAGGCGCAACGCACCGAAGCGCGTGTGCGTGATCTCGGGATGTTTGCCAGTGAAGTCGCAGGCCAGCGTGCGCGACGGGTCGACGTGCGCCCGCCAGTCGACGGCGCGCGCCGCCTCGTAGAACGCCGCGTCGCTGGCGGCTGCGAATTCCGCGACCACCAGGAACACGCGCGAGGCCACGCGCGATTCGAGGCAGGCGCGATAGGCCACCACCAGCTCGCCCGAAAACTCCACGCCGAGCGCACGCTCGCGCACGTCGGCGGCGCCGAGCTCGCGCAGCTCGCGCGCCAGCAGGTCGCCGAAGCCGCGCGGACTCGAAGCGACGTACTTGAAGGTCGTCATCGGAT
>JBIOZI010000018.1:0-12280 GCA_044871085.1 Steroidobacteraceae bacterium
CGGGTCGAAATCCGGCGGCTTGATCATCCAGGCGTCGAGCAGGGTACCGCCGCCCGTGTCCACCTTGAAAAATTCCGTGGCGCCCCGCGGCGTGCCGTCGAGCAGCGCGAGCAGCTTTTCGTTGCGCGCGAGCGCGCGCGCCGACTCGTGCGCGGGCAACCGCACGATGTCGGCGCTGGTCGGCGTATCGGCGGCGGACTGGCTGTGCACCGCCCAGCGGGCGCCGGGCGCGATGTCATAGCCGTGCGTGCCTGGCGCAGCCGCGGGCGTGAGCCGCACGACCTCCCGCTTGCCCCGCAGCGTGGCGCGATAGAGATAGCGCTGCGTCACGTTCGCGGGCGAGGCGAGGAAATAGACGTGTCCGCCGCGGACATCGACCGACTCCACCTGCGCGATGTCGTAGTCGCCGACGGTGCGCAGGTCGAACTTCCTGCCGTCGCGCGACACCACGTACAGGTGCATCCAGCCGTCGCGCTCGCTGAGCCACGTGAATGCCCGCCCGCCGTCGAGCCAGTGGACCTCGTCGCTGGGCAGCAGCCAGGCGTCGTCGTGCTCGACGAACAGCTCGCGCACCGTGCCCGTCGCGGCATCGCCGAGCAGCACGCGATTCGTGTTCTGCGGGCGGTTCTCGTGCTGGAGGAGCACTTCGCGGCCATTGCCCGCCCAGCCGACGCGCGGCACGTACTGGTTGCGCGGGTCGCCCGTGAGCGCGAACCAGGTGGTGCCGGGGCTATCTACCGACACGACGCCGACGCGCACCGCCGAGTTGGTGGTGCCTGGCTTGGGATACCGCTGCGGAACGGGTCGCGAGTACGGTCCGTCGGTGTTGCGGATGAGGTAGAAGGTGCCGACGCCGCTGGTGTCGAACTGCCAGTAGGCGATGCGGCGCGAATCGGGGCTCCACGCGTAGGCCTGGCCGAGGCCGAACTCCTCTTCGTAGGCGAGGTCGGAGCGGGCGTTGAGCAGCTCCTCCGTGCCGTCGGTGGTGAGGGCGCGCGCGCCGCTCCCGTCGATGCCTTCCACGTACAGGTTGTTTGCCGATACGTACGCGACCCGCGTGCCGTCGGGGGAGAACTCCGCGTACAGCAGACTCCCGGCGGGGCGGTCACGGCCGAGCGCGCTCAGCGTCCGCGATTGCAAGTCGAACAGCCAGCAGTCGCCGGCCGGATTGTTCCGCCGTGCGTCCGGTGCGGCCACGCGCAGCAGCAGCCGTTTTCCGTCCGGCGACCAGGCGTGTTCGCCGATCTCGAGCGGCGCCGTGGCGCCCGGCGGCAGCAGCGTCTCGGCAGGCACGAGCACCGAGCGCGCGCCGCTCGCGGTGTCGTAGCGCACGATGTCCTTTGCGCCATCGAGGGACTTCGACGGCTCGAGCGTGGTGTAGGCGTTGCCGCCTTCGATCCATTCGATCGAGGGCACACGCTCGGCGGCGACCGCGGCGGGTCCGAAGATCTGCTCGAGCGTCAGCGGTGCGTGTGCTTGTGCGTGGGCCGCGCCGAGCGCGAGCAGTGCCGGAAGCCAGCGGCGCGATTGCAGGATGCCCATGGGGTACGTGCCTCGGATACGGGGCGTATACGATATATCGTTTCCCGCGGCCGGAGAAATCCGGCCGGTGGAGGCCCCCTTTCAGGCGTCGGCGTCGCCGTGCGCGTGACAGCCGTCGACCCAGGTGTCGTGCACGGCGAAAGCCTCGTCGACCGCCACCAGGCTCGCGCGGTAACCGGCCTCGATGCGGCCGAGCTCGCCGTCGAGCCGCAGAAAGGCGGCCGGGTTCGCGCCGGCCATGCGCGCTGCCGTCGCCGCGTCCAGGCCGAGTAGTTTGACGGCGTTCGCCACGGCGCCGGACATGGTGAGATTCGCACCCGCCAGCGTGCCGTCCTCGTCGAGCAGCTTGCCGTCGTGGACGCGGATGCGCCGGCCCTGCAGGGTGAAATCCCCGTCGCCGTTGCCGATGTTGGACATCGCATCCGAGACCAGCATGAACCGGTCGTGCCGCTTGCAGCGCAGCGCCAGGCGCAGCGCCAGCGGATCGACGTGCTGCCCGTCGACGATGATGCCGCACCAGCTCGCGTCGTCGTCGAGCGCGGCGCCGACCACACCCGGCTCGCGGCTGCCGAGCTGCGACATCGCATTGAACAGGTGCGTGAAGCCGCGCAGTCCCGCGGCGAGCGCCGCCTGCACCGTCGCGCAGGTGGCGTCGCTGTGTCCGGCCGAGACGATGACGCCGGCCGCCGTGAGTGCGCGGATCGACTCGGGTGTGGTCATCTCCGGCGCGAGCGTCACCATCGTGCGGCCGCCGGTGGGCATCGAGAGCAGCTCGATGGACGCTGCGTCCAGCGCGCGCATCTTGGCCGGATTGTGCACGCCCTTGCGCTCGGGGTTCAGGAACGGGCCTTCGATGTGGATGCCGAGCACGCCGGGCACGCGCGCCGCGCCGTTGCGGGCGGATATGGCATCGCGGACCGCGGTCAGCGCGCGCTCGATCGCCGCGAGGTCGTCGCTGATCAACGTCGGCAGGAAGCCGGTGGTGCCGAAGCGCCGGTGCGCGGCGCCGATGGCGCGGATGGCGTCGACACCGGGAGAATCATTGAACAGCACGCCGCCGCCGCCGTTCACCTGCGTGTCGATGAATCCCGGCAGCAGCATGCGACCGCCGAGATCGTGGATCTGCGTGGCGCGCACCCGCGGATCGGATTGCGGCACCAGCGCCGCGATGTGGCCGTTCTCGACCAGCACCGCGAGGCCCTCGACGAAGCCGGCGTCGCGCAGCACCCGGCCGTTCACCAGCGCCGCCATCACACCGTCTCCGTGACCTTGCGCAGGTTCGGCGGCAGGTCCGGGTCGAAGCCGCGCTCCGCCGCGAGTCGCGCGGCGAAGCCGTAGAAAGATTGAACGAACAGCAGCGGTTCGATGACGGGATGCGCGCTCACGACCGGCAGCACCAGCGCGCCCGCAGCGGCGCCGCCCGCGAGCAGCACGCGCGCGCCGCGCGCGGCGAAGTCGCGCGCCAGGCTCTCGACGCCGGCACGCGTTTCGTCGTTCTGCGAGAAGGCGAGCACGGGGAATCCCGGGCCGACCAGCGCCATCGGGCCGTGCTGCACTTCGGCGGCGCTGAAGGCTTCGGCATGCAGCCCGCAGGTCTCCTTGAGCTTGAGCGCCGCCTCCTGCGCGACGCCGAGCCCATAGCCGCGGCCGATCACGAACAGATTGCGCGCGTCGCGCAGGATTTCGATGGCCGCGCTCCAGTCGAGCGCGCGCGCCTTCTCGAGCGCGGCGGGCGCGGCCCGCAGCGCATCGAGCAGCGCGTAGTCCTGGGTCCATTCCGCCACCAGGTGCACCAGCGCGGCGAGCGACGCGATGAAAGACTTCGTGGCCGCGACGCTGTGCTCGGGGCCGGCTTCGAGGTCGATGGAATGATGCGCGACGGCCGCCAGGGGCGAGCCGGGGGTGTTGCACAGCGCCACCACCAGTGCGCCGCACTCGCGCGCGCGCCGCGCGCTGGCGATGAGGTCCGGGCTCTTGCCGGATTGCGACAGCGCCACGAACACCACCTCGCGCAGGTCCGTACTGGCGTCGTACACCGAGCTCATCGACGGCGCGGCCGAGGAGGTGAGGACGTGCGCGTGCGTCTCGACCAGGTACTTGGCGAAAGTCGCGGCGTGATCGGAGCTGCCGCGCGCGCACGTGACCACGGCGCGTGGTGCGCGCGCCCGCAGCTCCGCGCCGAGCTCGCGCAGTTTGGCGCCGTTGGCGGCCATCTGGCGCGCGACGGCGCGGTGCGCCTCGGCCGCCTCCTGCAGCATGGCACTGCGAATCAGGTTCACGCGGAAGCGCTGAGCTCGGCGACGAAGTCGTAGATGTCGCCGCGATAGTAAGACTGCGAGAACTCGACCGCGCGGCCGTCGGCGTGGAAGCCGACGCGCTCGACCAGCAGGCCGGCGTCGCGCTCGTGCGCCTTCAGTAGTTTGGCCTGCTCGGCGGACAGCAGCACCGCGCGCAGCCGCTGCAGCGCGCGCACCGGCCGGTTGCCGTTCTTCTCGAGCGCCTCGTACAGCGAGGAGTCCACCGACTCGAGCGAGGGCAGGCAGGCAGCGAGGATGGTCGCGTATTCGAGCGCCATTGGCGCGTCGTCCGCGAAGCGGATGCGCTGGAATCGATGCACCGGCGTGCCCGGCGACAGCCGCAGCGTCAGGGATTCCTCCGGCGTCACGGTGCCCGCGGAACGGTTGAGCCACACGCTGCGCGGCTTGCGCCCGCGCGCGCGCATGTCCTCGGAGAACGACGTGAGCTTGGCGAAGTTCTTCTCGACGCGCGCCACGACGAAAGTGCCCGCGCCCTGGCGCCGTACCAGCAGTCCTTCGTCGACCAGGCCGTCGATGGCCTTGCGCACGGTGATGCGCGACACCGACATCTCCTCGGCGAGGTCGCGCTCGGGCGGCAGGGCATCGTCCGGACCGACCACGCGTTTTTCGATGGCCGAGCGCAGCGCGCGCTGCAGCTGCTGGTACAGCGGCAAGGCGCTCGAATCGTCGAGTTTCGTCAGGTAGTTAGACAGCGTCACGGCTCCCCCGGCCCATCCTCGTGTCTGTTGGCCAGCGCAACAATGCCACCATGAGAGTACCAATACAATACCAATATCGTCATGCGTCACTCAAATTCTCACTTGCTCGACGCAGATTTGCCCGTTTGAAGGCCTGCTGGCTGAAATTACCTCTTGGCAACGGTCATTCATTGGTTCTATATTGGACCCTAATTGGTCTTCTTAGAACATGTAACGGGGAAGGTTATGAACACCAGACGTTCCACGCTGATCGGTACCGCCGTCGCCATGGCCCTGTTCGAACCGCAGGCGCCCGCGTTTGCGGACGCGGCCGCCGCGGACGGCGAGCCGATCGACGAAGTAGTCGTCACCGGTATACGCGGCAGCCTGCGTGCCTCGCTCGAAACCAAGCGCCAGGCGGTCGGCGTGGTCGACGCGCTCACGGCCGAGGACGTCGGCAAGTTTCCCGACAAGAATCTCGCCGAAGCGCTGCAGCGCGTGCCGGGCATCGTCATCAGCCGCGACTTCGGCGAAGGCGAGCGCGTCAACCTGCGCGGCACTAATGCGAATCTCACGCGCACGCTGCTCAACGGTCACGGCCTGGCCACCGCCGACTGGTTCATCCTCGACCAGCTGAACACCACCCGCAGCTTCAACTACCTCATGTTGCCGGCCGACGTGATCGGCTCCGTCGAGGTGGCGAAATCGCCGCAGGCGGACTTCGAGGAAGGCGGCATCGGCGGCACCATCAACGTGAAGACGCGCCGGCCGCTCGACATGCGCAGCGGCGAGGCCGCGATCGCGGCGCAGGCCGCCTTCAGCGAGATGTCGGACAGCCTCGATCCGCAGGTCTCCGGCCTCTACAGCTGGAAGAACTCCTCCGAGACCACGGGATTCATGATCTCCGGCAAGTACGAGAAGCGCGACATCCGCCGCGACGGCGTCGAGGTGCTGGGCTACAACACGCTCGACACCGATCCGGGCGCGGGCGTGAACGACGTGCTGTATCCGGCGCTCATCGGCTCGGCGCTGTTCGAGCAGGAGCGGGTGCGCACCGGCCTCAACTTCGAGGCGCAGTTCAAGCCCAGCGAGGCGCTCGAGCTCGGCGTGGCAGGCCTGTATTCGAAGTTCGAAGCCGACAACTCCAACCAGAATTTCCTCGCCTGGGGCAGCCGCGCAATCGGCAACGGTGGCACGCTGACCAATACCACCATCGTCGATGACACCGCGGTCGCCGGGACCATTTCGTCGCTCAACAATGGCACCGGCGATTTCGGCGTGGTGTACGACGCCATCAACCGCTTCGCCACCGCGCAGACGCGTTCGCTCGATCTCACGCTCGGCTACAGGTTTTCGGAAGATTGGCGCCTCGACCTGCGCCTCGGCCACACCGACGCCGAGGGCAACACCGACAGCCAGCCCTTCGTCGAGTTCGGCTCGCCGGCCACGTTCACCTACGACCTGCGCGGCAAGGCGCCGCAGGTCAGTTATGCAAACGTGGATCCGACCGACCCGAACGACATGCAGTTCATCTTCAGCTCGCTGCACCAGATCCTCAACGACGACAGCGAAGACTACGGCTACGTCGACGCGACGCGCACCCTGGATGCGGGCGCGTTCAAGTCGCTGAAGTTCGGCGCGAAGCTCACCGACCACGAGCGCGAGCTGCGCTTCAACGCGACGACCTACGGTGGATTCCACGTTCCGATCAACACCACCGCGGCCGCGGCGTTCGCGGGGCCGCTGACGCCGGGCGATTTCCTGGACCGCATCTCGGCGCCGGGCACGCTGGACGCGTTCTGGCAGATCGACAAAGGCGCCGTGAACGACATACTGTTCGACAACCTCGACAGCGGCACGGGCCGCGTGCTCTATCCACAGCAGAGCTTCTCGGTCACCGAGAAGGCGAGCGCCGCGTACGTGATGGCCAATCTCGCCGGCGAGAAGTGGCGCGGCAATGTCGGCCTGCGCTACGTCGAGACCAGGCAGACGTCCCGCGGCTACATCGTGGGCGGCGGCGCCATCCAGAACCCCTATGGCAACTACGACCCGGTGAGCGTCGAGCGCACCTACGACGACCTGCTGCCGTCGGCGAACTTCGCCTTCGATCTGACCGGGAAGCTGGTATTACGCGTGGCCGCGGCCAAGGTGATGGCGCGTCCTGACTACACCGACGTCGCGCCGCGCGTGAGTCTGAATCCCGGCGCGCTCACCGGCACCGGCGGTAACCCGAATCTCGATCCGTACCGCGCCAACCAGATGGACGTCTCGCTCGAATGGTATGCCGACGACGACTCACTGCTGGCCGTGGCGCTGTACTACAAGGACATCGAATCGTTCATCACCGACCGGCCCGGCACCGAGACCTTCCTCGTGCAGTCGGCGACGTCGCCCAACCTGCAGTGCACCGCCGGATCGTCGCCGACGTCGTTCAACTGCCCGTTCCTCATCAACCGGCGCAGCAACGGCGGCGGCGGCACGATCCAGGGCGCGGAGCTGTCGTTTCAGAAGCCCATCGCCGGCGGCTTTGGCGTCACCGGCAACTACACATATTCGGACGCGGAGACCGACAGCGGCGATCCGCTGCCGGGCAACTCGAGGGACACGCTCAACGTGGCGGCGTACTTCGAGAACACCACGGTGAGCACGCGCCTGGCGTACACCTACCGGTCCGACTTCTTCGTCACCTTCGACCGCTCCACGCCGCTCAACCAGCAGGCGCTGGAGTCGCTCGATGCGTCCTTCGCGTGGAACGTCACGCCGCTGCTCACCGCGACCTTCGACGCGCTGAACATCACCGACGAGAAGACCGTGCAGTACGCGGGTGACACCTTCCGTCCGCGCGCCATCTACGACAACGGCCGCGTGTACTACGCCGGTGTGCGCATGAAGTTCTGACGAAATGGGGACATTCCTCGTTTCCTAGCAAACGGGGACAGGCCTCGGACATTCCCCCTTGTCGCAGCCGCGGCTGCAGGAGGTCTGTCCCCGTTTGCTAGGAAACGAGGAATGTCCCCATTTTCCTCTCGCGCAGCAGGGGGGCCAGCGCTGGTAGATAGGGGGCGAGCTGGGTGGCGTAGTGGCGATGGCGGCCGATCGAGCGGTCGTTGAGTTTCTGGGTCACCTGCGCGTAGCTCGGCGTCGGCGCATAGCGGGGATTGCGGTGGAAATCGATACAGGCGTCCTCGAAGGGCAGGCCGAGGAAGTCGAGCAGCCGCGCGGTGACGCCGCGCTGGTCGGCGATGAAATCCTCGTAGTGCAGCGTGAGCTCGTCGGGCCACAGGCCGCCGGCACGATTCTGTGCCGCGTAATGCGCATCGAGGTCGGCGACCGCGACCAGGTGATGCGCGATGTCCTCGACCGCGTATCCACAATTGAACCCGTGCGTCATGTTGTTCGCGAGCATCGACACCACCACATCGAGCGGGTGACGCAGGATGCGCACGACCTTCGCCCGTGGAAACGCCATGCGGATCACCGGCAGCCAGATCTCGTTGAACGGCATCTTGTCGGTGAAATACGCGGCGCCCGTGCCCGCAGCGCGCGGCTGGCAGAGCAGCCCGTACTGCGCGGCACGTGCGAAGTAGTAGTCGCGAAACAGGGCGGCCGCGTAGCCGCGGTCGGCGGTCCACGTCTGGGCGAGATTCTCCGGAAAGCCCTCGGGGCTCGCGAACTGCTGCAGCGACAGCGCGCGCAGCTCGGTGGCGAACGGCAGCTCGCCGCCGGCGCGGACCGCGGAGTGGCTGGTGAGCACCTGCTCGAGCAGCGTGGTGCCCGAGCGCGGAAAGCCGACGATGAACAGTGGCTGGATCAGGTCTGCGCGTGGCGCGGCGGCGGGCAGCAGCGCCACGTTCGGCGCCAGGAAGAACCGTTTCATGCGCGCCATGAACTGCTCGACGGCCTGCGCCGGGTAGGTGAGCCCGCCCGCTTCGGCGGCGAGCTGGCGCTTGCCCGCGACCAGCTGCGTCCAGGCCTCGTCGTAACGGCCGAGCCGCTCGAGCAGGCGGCCGCGCTCGAGCATCGCGTCGCCATTCAATGCCGGCGCGGCGTCGATCAACGCCAGCGCCTCCGCGGGCCTGCCGGTGCGCGCCAGGTGATTCGCGCGCAGCAGATTCACGTCGGCGGGCGAGTGCGCGGCGGCGGCGCGGTCGAGCAGCTCGAGCGCGCGCGGCAGGTCGCCGGTGACCTCGGCGAGCTTCGACCACAGGGCCAGGGTGCGCAGCGTGTTCGGCGCCAGCGCGTCCGCGCGCGCGAAATGCCGCCCTGCTTCCTCGGTGCGCCCCTGCTGCATGAGGTTCAGCGCGAGATTGGCCAGGATGTCGGCCCGGTCGCCGCCGAGCTCGAGCGCGCGGCGGAAGTGCCACTCGCCCGAGGGCAGGTCGTTGAGCTCCGACAGAATGGTCCCGAACAGCTGGTGGGCGTCGGGGTTGCGCGGGTTGACGCGCAGCGCCACGCGCGCGAGCGCCTCGGCATCGGCGCGCTTACCGCTCTCAAACAACAATTGGATAAGCTCGTTGTATGCCCAGTCGGCGCGGGGATCGTCCCGCAGGGCCTGCTTGAGCGTCGCGATGCGCGCATTCATCGCACGATGTTACCGCTGCGCGCGGAGGGGAAATGAGACGTCTCGGACTCGGAATTGGAATGCTCATCACTGCCGTCGCATGGGCGGCCCTGCTCGCCGCGTGTGCGAAATCACCGGCACCCGCACGGCCGACGCAGGGCGCGGAGATCTCCGTACCGGTCATTCCGGCGCCGCGCATGGCGCGCTCCGCGCCGGGCACGTTCCACTTCGATCTCGATACGCGCATCGTCTACAGCGGCGCCGAGGGCGCGCAGGCGGCGAACTATTTCGTGGAGCTCGCGCGGCGGCTGCCCGCGTACAAGCTCGCGGCGAAGGAAGGGCAGCCCGGGAGCAAGACGGTCTCGTTCGCGCTCGAAGCCGTCAAGGCCGGTGCGCAGAGCGTGGCGCCGGGGAGCTACTCCCTGCGCATCGCGCCCGATTCCATCACGGTGCGCGCGCGGGATGCGCAGGGGCTCTTCTACGGCGGCGTGACGTTGTGGCAGTTGCTCACCGGTGCCGCGAACCAACAGTCGATTCCCTCGATGACGATCGAAGATGCGCCGCGGTTCCGCTGGCGCGGGCTGATGCTCGACTCCGCGCGCCACTACCAGTCGCCGGAGTTCATCAAGCAGTTCATCGATTGGATGGCCCAGCACAAGCTCAACGTGCTGCACTGGCATCTCACCGACGATCAGGCCTGGCGCATCGAGATCAAAAAATATCCGAAGCTGACCAGTGTGGGCGCGTGGCGCGTGCCGGAGGGGCACGCGGCGCTCATGGACATCGACGCCAAGACCGGCAAGCCGCGCCTGCATGGCGGCTTCTACACTCAGCAACAGGCACGCGACATCGTCGCGTACGCGGCCGCCCGGCAGATCGCCGTCGTCCCCGAAATCGAAATGCCCGGCCATGCGAGCGCGGCGATCGTCGCGTATCCCGAGCTCGGCGTGGCGCCGTTCGCGGCCAGGCTCACGGCCGTGCCCTCCGACTGGGGCGTGTACGAGAACCTCTACAACGTCGAGGAATCCACCTTCGCTTTCCTCGAGAACGTCATGAGCGAGGTCATGGAGGTGTTCCCGGGCGAATATCTCCACGTCGGAGGCGACGAGGCCGTGAAGCCGCAGTGGGAGCAGTCACCACGCGTGCGCGCGCGCATGACGGAGCTGGGCGTCGAGAACGCGCATGCGCTGCAGGGCTATTTCATCGCGCGCATGGGCAAGTTCCTCGCGGCGCGCGGCCGGCGGCTCATCGGCTGGGATGAAATTCTCGACGGCGGCCTGCCCGCGGACGCGACGGTGATGTCGTGGCGTGGCATCGACGGCGCCATCGCGGCCGCGAAGGCCGGCCACGACACCGTGCTCTCGCCGGCGCCGGATCTGTACCTCGATCATTGGCAGAGCCCGGGCGACGTGGCGCCGGGCCGCAGCAACACGCTGTCGCTCGAGATGGTGTACGGCTTCGACCCATTGCCGGCATCGCTGACGGAGCAGCAGCGCGGGCACGTCCTCGGCGTGCAGGCGAACATCTGGACCGAATTCATGCGCACCGAGGCGCGCGTCGAATACATGGCGTTTCCGCGCATCTCCGCGCTGGCCGAGGTGGCATGGTCGGCGCCCGAGCGCATCGACTGGGCGGGTTTCCAGAAGCGGCTCGAGCCGCAATTGCAGCGCTACTTCGCGCTCGGCATCGGCGCGGCGCGCGAGGTGAAGAACGAGCCCGGGGCGAAGCGGCGGCTCAGCCACGACTTCGAGCAGTGCTCCAACGGCTATCTACTTTCGCTGGAGGACGACGCGCCGCTGACGGGCGAGCGCGGCGTGTTCCTGGTGAACATCTCCGATCCGTGCTGGATCTGGCGCGGCGCGCAGCTCGACGGCGTGAAATCGCTGCGCATCTCCGTGGGGCAGATCCCATTCAACTTCCAGATCGGCGCGGACGCGAAGAAGATCCCGCTGCCGAAGCCGCGCACACCGTTCGGCGAGCTCGAGGTGCGCATCGGTGGCTGCGACACGCAGAGCGTGGAAACCGCCTCGCTCGAGCCCGCGATCGACAACGACGGTCTGACGGTGCTGCCGCCGCTGGTACTGTCGCCGCTGACCGGTGCGCACGATCTGTGCTTCCGCTTCACGCGCGCCAAAGTCGACCCGATCTGGGTCATCGACATGGTCGAGCTCGAGAACTGATGGCCTTCGACCCAAAGTCCATGGTCGAGCTGCGCTCCCCGCTCACGGGCTGGTGCGCAGCGCTCGCAGAGCTGCCCGACGCGGTATTCGCGCAGCGCATGCTGGGCGAGGGCGTGGCCATCGACCCGACGGGCAACGAGCTCGTGGCGCCGTGCGAGGGCGAGATCATCTCCGTCGCCGCGGCCCGTCACGCGGTGGCAATGCGCTCGGCGGCCGGCGCCGAGGTGCTGATGCACGTGGGGCTCGACACCGTCGCCCTGGCCGGCACGGGCTTCGAGGTGCACGTGAAGAAGGGCGACCGCGTGCACGCCGGCGACCGGCTGCTGACCTTCGATCTCGAGCTGCTGGCGCGAAAGGCGACGAGCCTGCTGACGCCCGTGATCGTCACGAACGGGGAGCGTTTTCGAATCGTGTCCGCGTCCACCGGCCGCCGGATCGCCGCGGGCGCGCAGCTGCTGACGCTCGAAACGCTGGGCGCCGTCAGCGCGCCCGAATCCGCGGCCGTGCGGCAGCCCGCCCTCGGCGAATCCGCGGCCGTGCGGCAGCCCGCCCTCGGCGAATCCGTGGTCGTGCGGCACGCACACGGCATTCACGCGCGACCCGCCGCGCTCATCGCGCGGTGCGCGAAGACACTGCCGTTCGAGCTCGAGATCCGCGCGCGCGGCCGCGTGGCGGATGCGCGCAGCGCGGTGGCGCTGATGTCGCTCGGCATCCGCGGCGGTGATGAGCTGGTGGTTGCGGGATTCGTACCCGAGGCCGCTGCCGCTGTCGCCGAGCTCGCCGCGGTCATCCGCGCGCTGGATCCTTCGCCGCCGGCTCCGCCAGCGCCGGCTCCGCCGCCACCGGCCACGCAAACATCCGGTCCGAATTCATGGCGCGGCGTGTCCGCGAGCGCGGGCTTCGCCACGGGCGCGGCGCTGCGCCTGGACGCGTCCGAGATAGCGGTGGCCGAGCATGGCGCGGGCGCCGGGCACGAGCGCGCGCGGCTGGAGCGGGCGCGCG
>JBIOZI010000019.1:0-10352 GCA_044871085.1 Steroidobacteraceae bacterium
CCACTTTTTCACTGTACGAGAAGGGCTACACACCGGGCGTGGCCACGGCTCCAGTGTTGCTGGTACTCGCGCTATATTTGGCGCGACAGCTCCGAGCGGAACGAACGGTCGCCGTGACTTCGCCTGCGCAGCGATGAACACCCAACGATCTGGGAGCTCATTTTCGAGTGTCGCGCAGGTCATCGTCTACGGGATAATCCAATTCATGGAGGCATCGTGTCGCCCATCGACCGAGAGTTAGCAGCCGGCGAGCGCGTCCTGTGGAGTGGCCAGCCTCGCCAGGGCATCGCACTGCGCGGATCGGACGCGCTCATGATTCCTTTCAGCCTGATGTGGGGCGGCTTCGCCTTCTTCTGGGAATGGTCCGTGCTGCACTCGGATGCGCCGCCATTCTTCGCGCTCTGGGGCATCCCATTCGTCGCGATCGGCATCTACATCATCTTCGGCCGGTTCTTCGTCGAGGCGTGGCAGCGCTCGCGCACGCACTACGCCGTGACGAACGAGCGCGTCCTCATCGTCGAAGGCCTGTTCAGAAACACCGTGAGATCCGTTTCTCTGCGGACATTGGCAGACATGTCCCTTACCGAGCGGTCGGATGGCGAGGGCAGCATCTCGTTCGGCCAGAGCTCACTACCAGCCATGTTTCGCTTTTTCTCGGGATGGCCGGGAATGAACGAGCGACTGGGCCCCATGTTCGACCGGATCGCCAACGCGCGGGGCGTTCGCGATGTCATCCACGGCGCCCAGAAATCGCTGCCGTAACCGCCCGGCCATACATGGATGCACTTCGCCCTCACGAGACTCTCGTGCTGCAAGCCCTTCTGGCAGGTGACCATCCGACCTTGAGTCGCCTGCGCGAGCAGGCAACAGACCTCGTTGTCAAAGGTCGCAAGTACTCCATTGTCGGCGAATATGTCGACCTCGCTGTCGCGTCGCGACACTCTGTGGCCGAACCTCCCAACATCATCCTGGGTGACCTCGACGTCGAAGTCGAAGGAATACAGCATGGCGTCACCACGCTTCTGTACGTAATCGACGGCAAGTTGGACTTCATTGAGTTCGCCACCGCGGCGGACACGTGGCCGGAGAATCCCGTGGTCACGGGAATTCGGTACTTCAGAGAGATCGAAACTGCGCTTGGCAACTATGTGCTCGAGCCGGTCTCTCAGCGAGACCCTGCAACGCTCGAGCGTGCGCTCAAGGTCCGGGCCTCGAGCAATGCAGGCTAACTTTTCGAGCCATCCAGCAGCATTCGAGAGGACCTGACGAGTCGCAGGAGCGAATGCGCAAGAGCTAGAATGCAAGCTCCAGTTGGCACTCCGCTCAACCGCGAGACATCACGCATGGGCTACTCGATCTCCTGGGTCGCATTCAACGGCATCGGTCATGAGGTTGGCCTTTCGCGCCTCGGCCTCACTCCAACATCGAGGCTCACCAGTGTCGGGAAGGCCCGATGTTCCGGCCACCCCTTGCAGGGCGGCTGATACCTGGTGGTGGCGGAGGGATGCGATAGCCAGATCATCTCCTCTTCGGCGCTCTCCACGCTCACCGCCGATTGCGAAGCGATTGCAGCTTCGGTGGAAGAGCATGTCATGTGCTCCTCCGCCGAGGGCTGGCACGGCGGCGAACGGCGCTGGCGAATTGCGCATGATGCCCAGAAAGCTCCTCGTGACATCGAGTGCGTGGGAGAGCTTCCAGCGGCGTATGCCGCCGCACTCGCGCAGGCGAAGGTGCAGCAGGACGCCGAAGATGCGGATGCAAAGGAGGTGGACTTCTACTTCGAGATTCCACTGCACGTGGCGAAATCCTTCGTCGCCTTCAAGCACGACGAGGAAAGCGCCGGCATCGACTTCGACAAGTTCACGGTGATCGAGCGCAGCGGACGGTCGTGGTGGCAGTTCTGGAAATGATTCCCAGCACCATGCCCCAGTGGCTTCACCGAGATTGACCGTCATGCCGCCGCAGCTTTCCGATGGCGCCCTCGTGCTTCGTCCTCACACACCCGACGACGCCGAGCCCCTGTACGCGGCAGTCGCGGAATCCGTCCCCGAGGTGAGCGAATGGCTGCCCTGGTGCCGGCCGGGCTATTCGCTCGCGGATACGAAGGACTTCATCGCGCGCGCGCAAAAAGCCTGGGCCGAAAAGGAACACTTTCCTTTCGTCATTTGCGACGCGCAGGATGGCACGCTCCTCGGCGGAATCGGCATCAACCACATCATCAAGCTCAATCAACTCGGCAACGTCGGCTACTGGGTCCGCTCATCCCGGACCGGGCGTGGCATCGCATCGGCGGCGATCAAGCTCACCGCGGCCTACGCATTCGGGCCGGTGGGACTCACCAGGGTCGAGATCGTCTGCATCCCCGGAAATCACGCCAGCAGGCGCGTTGCCGAGAAAGCCGGCGCCAGGTTCGAGGCCGTCTGTCGTAATAGAGTGGTCATGCATGGCCGGCCATACGATGCCGCCCTCTACAGTCTCACTCCCGCGGATCTCATCGGCTAACTGATGACGTACTGCACGATCAGGTAGCCGAACCCGGCGGCACGCGCCGCCGCGTCGTCGGCGGCATCCGCCGCGACCAGCGTGATCGCGGGTCCGGCGCCCGACAACTCCACGGCCGCGCGCCCCGGCGGCGCGATCACGTGACTGACCGACACGCGTCCGCGCGCCACATATGGAAACAGCTCATCTGCGAGCTGCACCACCTGCGGCGCGCCGGTCTCGCGCAACAGTCGCCACGCCGTCGGAAAGTCGTGGCGCAGATCCAGCAGTTGATAGTGCGTCGCGCCCGCGGCCGCGCCGCCCCAGGGCCCCGGGACGTCTCCGCTCCATTGCGCATCGCCGGCACCGGGCGGCGCATCCTCGCTGGTGTACTGCACGTGCAGGATCACGTCGCTGATGGTGGCGTAGTCGAACGCGCGATTCGCCGGCAGCGTGAGCTCCCAGGTCGTGCCCGCGTCGAGCTTCATGCTCTCGAACGGTAGATAGCGCTCGTCGCGGAAATCGAGCTGGAACACGCCGGAGTCGTTCTGCCCCGAGCTCGTGATGATGGACGCGCTGCCGCCGCCCAGGCCCGCTTCCGCCACCTTCAGCCGGCCGTGCACGCCGACGTACGGCCCGACCACACCCGGAATGGACACGCTGATCGCCTTGACGCGCCGCTTGCGCTGCCCCGGGAAATCGAGGTCCAGCACATCGGACGAAACGGTGAACGCGCAATGCCCCGCCACGCGCAGGTTCATCAACGCTATGGCGTCTATGCGCCGCAGCGACAGGTGCGAGGTGAGCTCGAAGCGGCGCTGGTTCGCGTTCAGGTAGTCGAGCTCGAGCCGGCGCAGCCCCTGCGCCAGCCGCTCGCCCGCGAGCAGCCCCTTGCGCCCGCCGTCCCAGTGATCCGATCCGATGGCGTCGGTCTCGAGCGCCAGCTCGTGCATCGCGGCGGCCTGCGCCTGGCGCGCCAGGTCCAGCGCCATGCGGTACGACTGGTAGTGCAGCGCGCTCAGCTGCGCCGACATCCAGTTGTAGAGCTGCGTATTCGTGAACTTCTCGCGCAGGAAGGCCTCCGCCTCCTCGGACTGCGCGATCTGCTGCTCGTGATTGAGCTGCTCGCGCTCCGCGATGGCCACGCGGATTTCCGCGGCGATGATCTGCTGCTCGACCTGCGCGACTTCCTTGCGTGCGATATCCGCCTGGAAATCCCACTCTTCCTTGCGCCGTTGATGGCCGGCCATGAGGGACGACATGCTGGCCTGGAACGACGACTGCGAGGCGATGAATTGAAACACGTCGCCGACGGCGCCCATGGCATCGCCGAGATTGCGGCCGCCGAATGTCGCGCCCGCATCGAGCCCGGCCTTGAAGTCCGGGATGATGTGCAGGATGGACGACAGCAGCTTGAACTCCTGGCCGACCGTTTCGAGCGCGTGCGCGACGCGCATGTTCGAGACCTGGTTCTGCTCCGCGGGGTTCATGAACTGGCGGCTCGAGTAGAAATCGAGCCGGGCCTGCGCCTGCAGGCGCGTGCGGCGCGCCGCCTCGAGGTTCACCGTGGCTTCGTCGAGCTGCTGCCGGCGGATCTCGGCCGCGCGCCTGAGGAGGCTCACTTCGTGCTGCGCGCGCAGCTGGGCCAGCTGCTCGCCGTCGCGCTTCTCGAGCGCCGCGAGCAGCGCGCCGCCGAAGCCGCGCAGCTCAGCGGTGAATTCCAGCGCCTTCTGCAGCAGCGCGTTGAAGCGATAGCTGCGGCGCGATGCCGTCGGCAGATCGAACACCGCCACGAGGTCGAGCCCCGCGGCACGCGCCCGCACGAGCAGCGCGGGGTCGATGGGCGGCGCGAACAAGGCGAGCTGGCGCGAGCGTCCGTCGATGTCCATGCAGTTGCGGATCTTGAACAGGCGATCCGCGATCGACTCGCGCAACTCCCGCAGGCGCCCATTGCTCGGAATGCAAAAATACAGCATCGGCAGCCGCGGCGCGGCGCGCTCGCCCGGCGAGGCGTCGGCCGCGGTGTCCGCGATGCTGGTTTCGAGCGCGATGAGCGAGTTCGCGAACTCATCGATGAACGCCGCATCGGTGAGCTGCTGGTAGCTGCGTGCCTGGCGCGTCATCGGCGGCATGACCACCGGCGCGTCGCCGAGAATTCCGGCGCCGAGCACGTAGAGCTGCGTCGCCTCGTTGAGCGCCTCGATGGTGTCGCGGCGGAACAGGCTATCGGCCCAGGCGATGAGGTTCTCGATGTACTTCTGCACCACCGACTTCATGTACGCCACGAGCCGCATGCGCGCGAGCCGATGCGGGTTGAAGGGGTCGGCACGCCAGGCGGCCACCTGCGCCTTGACGTCGGTCGCGCCCAGCGCCAGGCGGCGCATCATCTCCTCGAGAGACTCGGCTTGTTCGCGCCACTGGCCGGCGTCGTCGAACAGCGGCTTGACGCGCCAGAACTTCTCCGGCGTGCCGTGATTCGAAACGTCGGTCGGATCGAAGACGCAGTGCAGCCATTTCTGCGCTTCCGCGTATCGCCCCGCCTTGCTGAGCCGATCGGCGAGCAGCACCGGCAGGTGGAAGAAGATCTCCCAGTTGTACAGCGAGTACGAGCCGCGGAACGAGAAGTCGAACTCCTCGATTGGATAGAAGAACGGATTGCGGTCCCAGTCGAGCCACACGCGCGCGCTCGGGCGATAGCGGTCGACGAAAGAATTCGCCGGCTCGTACGCGAGCTGCCGCGGAAAGCGTTCCGGCATGTCCAGGTAGATGGGCGGGAGGTCGGCGCGATCGGGGGCGCGGTACAGCGCGCCCACGCCCTCCTCGTTCACGCCGCGCAGCAGCGCACAGACGTACGGGTGGTACAGCGTCTCGAAGCGGATGATGTCGAACCGCACGAAGATCAGCGCGTACGAATAAAAGCTGCCGTATCCCGCGAGCGGCGCCACCGGGCCCGCCGGGACGATGGGCGTCCACTCGCGGCTGACGAGATACTGGCGCTCGTCGTCCGAGTAGACCATGGGACGGTCGCTGCCGGTCTGTCCGTACTGCAACGGCACCGTGAGCGCGAAGGGCTTGCGCGGAGCTTCCAGCAGTGTGACGGCGCGCGAACCGGCGCGTGGATAGGCGGTGCCGAGGTCGTCGGGGTCATCGCTGAGGTACAACGGCGCGGCATCGAGCGGCACCAGGCGGTTGTCGCGGAAGCGCAGCTCGGCGGGCATGCCGACGCGGTCGGACGCCGGCGCATACACGGGCACGGCGTCGAGCGAGCCCGTGCACGAATCGAACACGAACTGCGCCACCGGCACCGCGGCGCGCTGGCCGGCGCCGCGCGTGAAGTGGTTGAACACGTTGATGCGCAGGGCGCCGCCCTGCTGCTGTGGCCAGAACACCAGCCGCGTCCGCGGCGTCGCCTGGTCGTTCACGAACGTGGAGTCGACCACGCTCGCGGACGAGGTCTTCGTGCCGGTCCAGCCGCGCTCCTCGAGCGTCGACCACGACAGGCTGATGTCGAGACTCAGGTTGGGCGGCGTGCCGGAGGCGACCTGGATTTCCTTGATCTTCGGCCAGAACAGCATCGGGCGCCGGTCGTACACCACCAGCACCAGGTGGTCGGCATCGATGCTCAGGTCTATCTTCCGCCACGGCGTCCAGGTGAGGTCGGTGAGCCGCTTGCGGTAATAGTAGGCGTGCGGCATCGCGTGCGTGCGGCCCACCATGTGGATCACGCTCTTCTTCGCGATGTCGCCGCTGGCCAGCCGCTCGTCGATGTTCTCCTCGTACAGGGCGCGGATGTCGAGGCGCGCCACCTCGTGCAATTTCTGCAGGTAGCCGCGCACCGCGCGCTCCGCGGCCGCGTCGGTGATCTCGTCCTGCATGAGCTCGTTCTCGAGGTCCTCGAAGAACGGCGTCTTCACGTCCCGCAGCTCCGGCTCTATCCAGTTCTCGGGATAGAGGAACACCTTGCGCGCCGCCTCCCACACGCGGTAGCTCTTCATCCAGTCCCATTCGCGCCAGGCCGAGATGTCCGAAACGTCGCCGAGCACCACGCCGGCATGCGTCTCGAGATTCATGAGACAGCGCTGCACGAACAGCTGCACCGCGGAGTGCGCCTGCACGATGCGCGAGGTGAGCTGGCACGGACCCATCTGCACGTCGATGAGCAGGTAGGCGTAGATGTCCTCGGCGGAGGCGAATTCGGCGCCGGAGGGGTTCGGGCCGCCGTGCACGAGACGCGCGATCAGCGCGTCGCGGCGCGCGATGCGCAGCCGGTCCATTGCCGGCGCGATCGCCGCGAAATACTCGCGATCGCCCGCGAAGCGGCCGCGTGCGAGCTGCTCCAGGTCCGCGGCACCGGCCACGGCGTCGAGCGCGGCGGCGCGCAGCGTCGCCAGGTCGCTGCGCGATGCGCCGGCCGCGAGGCGCCGCGCCTGCATCCAGCCGATGACCGCCTGCAGCCGCGCGTACAGCGCGGGAGATTGCCAGGGCGCGAGCGTGCCCGGATCGGGCGCGAGGCCGAGCTCGGCGGCGAGATTGCGCAGCACCGCGGCGCCCTCCACGTCCGCCATCTCGGCGCGCGGCGTGAGCGCACGGCCCCAGCCGGTGAGCGACTCGAGCAGCTCCGATGCGCCGGTATCGGTGCTGGCATGCGCCAGCACGTCGAGCAGCCGCATGTCCTTCGCCGGCAGCGCGCGCTGGGCCAGCGCGGCCTCGATGAGCGGCCGCACGCTGTCGATGGTGAGCGCCAGGCCGCCGCCGGTGCGCGCCGGCGGCAGCAGGTTGAAATCGAACAGCGCCGGTAGTTGGGACAGCGACCGCACGTCCGCGGCGTTCATGCCGAGCAGCGTGAGCAGGCGGCAGGTCTTCGTCACGCGCCACAGGGAATTGGCCGCCGCCGTCTCGCGCCGCAGTGTCGCGAAGACCTCCGCGTCGCTCGGCTCCGCGCCGGGCTCCGCGGCCGCCGATGCGGCGTTCGCGATGAAGTCCTCGACCACGCCGCCGGCCACGCCCTCGGCGGTGGCCGCGAGCAGGGCGGGCCGCGCCACGGTCGGGTCCGCCACGTTCAGGTCCGCCGCGACGACGTCCACCACGAAGCTCGCGCCGGTGATCGCCGCCAGCCGGTCGACGATCGCGCCCACCTGGCGCCGCCGGCGCGTCTGCGCCAGCTCCTCCGGCGGCCGCCCGGGCTCGGGCACCAGGTCGAGCACCGCCGCGGCGATGTCGTCCTGCAGCTCGTCCAGCAGCCGGACGTGCTCGCCGGCGCGCGGCGCGTACAGGCCCGGCACGCGATCCTCGCTCATGAGTAGATAGCGCAGCTCGGCGGGCTCGATGCCGGCGCGCTTCAGCAGCTCGAGCGTCTCCAGCGCCGCGGCGGCCCGCGCGAGCTGGTCTTCGATGCTGATGGCGGACAGCGGGTCCGGCAGGCCGAGCGCGACCAGGTCGTCGTAGTCGGCCGACGCGACGCGCAGCAGGGCCAGCCACGCGTCGCGCGCGGGTGTGCTCACGTTCAGCAGCTCCGCCAGCCGCTGCACCGACACGGCGGCGCGCGTGGCGACGTCGGCGAGGCTCGCGAGCAGGTGCAGATCGATGGCGCGCGAGTCGCGCCCGACGCCGAGTGCCTGCAATGCGGTAGTGAGGCGTG
This sequence comes from Steroidobacteraceae bacterium, assembly GCA_044871085.1. GTDB lineage: Bacteria > Pseudomonadota > Gammaproteobacteria > Steroidobacterales > Steroidobacteraceae > CADEED01. Next base: position 8,120 of record JBIOZI010000019.1, read on the forward strand.
GCAGCGGCCAGCCCAGAGCCAGGCGCAGCCGCAGCACGCGATGCAGGAGATCGAACACCTCCGTCTGCGTGGCCGGGTCGAGATCGCGGATGTCGGTGCCCGGCGGCTGCTGCCGCAGGCGCGCCGCGTCGATGTCGCAGGGATCGGCGCCGCGGTCTATGACCAGCGCCCACCCGGAGAACAGCGGAGACACCAGCAAGCCCAACAACTCGTCGACCTCGAGACCCGAGCGCGCCAGCAGCCCCGTGCCGGTGCCGATGGCCGTGAGCGTCGCGAACGCGCGCGCATCGACCCCCCAGGCATCCGCCACCAGGCCCGTGGCGTCGCTGGATGAGCCGTGCAGGATTCCCCAGTTCCCGGCGCTCAGCCCGAGGCGCGCGCGGGCGAGCTCGGCGGGCTCTTCCGCGCCGAACGCGAGCACTTCCGCCGGCGTCACCCCGATCAGGTTGAAATTCACGGCGGCGCGCGCGAACGCCGCGTCGAACGGCCAGCTCCACGGGTAGCCGGCGGCGGCGAGCGACTCCGGGATCTCCGCGCGCAGCGCCTCGAGATTGCGCTCCTCGGGCAACGCGCGCAGGCGCGCCGCGATGTCGGCCGCATCGCCTTCCTCGGGCGTCTGCGGCACGTCTTCGGGATTCCACGCGCCCGCGAGCAGGCTCTCCAGCAGCTCGATCACGATGTCGATGTACGGCAGCGGCGTCATCGCGTTGGCGCAATTGAGCGCGAGATGGCTCAAGTCCTGGCGGCGCTCGAACAGGATGTCGAGCAGCGATTTGCCGCCCGGCACCAGGTCCGCGTCCTTCTCCTTCAGGAACTCGAACAGGTCCATGAGATACGCGGCCGGCCCGTGCGCGGAATCGCAGGGCGGGCAGTAGCAGCCGTTCTGGTTGCCGAACATGCCGGCCCAGGTCGCGAGCTCACTGCCGGCCACGGGCTCGGCACCCGGCAACGTCCGCACGGGGAAGTCGAGGTAGTCGCGCGCGCGCATTGCCTGCAGCACGATCTCATCCGTGCGCAGCCGCGCGTTCTGGTACGCGCGCAGCGCCTGCGCCTCGGGAATCCTGCCGGACACGAGCGACACGAACTGCTTGCGCCCGAGCGCCGCGACGTGGATTGCAGAGTGCATGCCCTGCGCCAGCAGCTCTGCCGCCTGCTGCGCACGGTCTCCGGGCGCGGCGAGACGCGCGACACGCGCCTCCTTGCCGAGCTGGTCCGCGAGCTCTTCGGTCGATAGATAGATGCCGTCGAGATTCGCCTGCTTCATGAAGGAGCCGACCGGCGTGCTCAGCAGGTCGAACGACGGGTTCTGGAGCAGGAATTGCGCCACCGCCTGGCGCGGCGGCTGTTTGCTCGCCAGGAGCTGGTGCGCGTACACCTGCGTGGGGAATGCCGCCTCCACGCGGTCGGCGAGCTGCGCCGCGTACTGCGGCGCCGGCACGTTCTTGTCGGGCAGCGCGCCCTGCGCCTCGAGCGCCTGCGCCGCCTCGAGCCACTGCGCGCGCGACAGGCGCGCGAGATCCTGCGCATGCGTGAAGCCCCTGGCTTCGGTGCGCTGCAATTGCGCCAGCGCCGGCACGTGCCCGTTGAGCAGATGGATGGACTGGATGGCGAAGCGCGTGCTGTCGATGGCCTCCGGCGGCACGCCCGCCTCGCCCAGGGATCTGGTCCAGGCCGCCTCGTCGGCGTTCGGATCGATGTGCACCAACGCGGTTGCGATCTGCCGCTGCACCTGCGGCGCGACCTCGCTCGCGCCCAGCAGCACGCCCACGCCCGGCTGCGCATCGGCCGGCGCGTTCGCGTCGGGCGCGGCGAAGGCGGCATCGACCGCGATCGCGGTCAGCACTCGCAGCAGCTCTTCGAGCAGCCCGCCGATGGCCTGCTGTATCTGCCGGTCGGCGATCGCCTGCTTGAGGGCCTCGCGCCAGCGCGTGGAACCCGCGCGCAGCAGCTTCGGCAGCTGGTCCGGCAGGCCCTGGCGCAGCAGGCCGTAGTACACCGACGCGGCCAGCTTGTGCTGCGCATACTGCGAACGCCACTTGGCGTCCAGGTGCATGAAGCGCAGGTGCTCGCGCGGGAAATCCGTCTCGGCAGCGAGGAAGTCGAGGTCTTCGGGCGTGAGATCGCGCGGCATCACCTTGTCGAGCAGCGGCGCGAGCGCGAGGCCATAGCGCTCCCACTCCGCGCGCGGGTGCAGCGCCACGAGGTCGACCACCGTGCGGCGCGGCGCGTTGAA
>JBIOZI010000020.1:0-7152 GCA_044871085.1 Steroidobacteraceae bacterium
GCGTCGGCACCAAGCTCCGGCTCGCGATCGACACGGGCCTGCACGACGGCGTCGGCCAGGACCTCGTCGCGATGTGCGCGAACGACGTCGTGGTCCAGGGCGCCGAACCCCTCTTCTTTCTCGACTACTACGCGACCGGCAAGCTCTCCGTGGACGTCGCCGAGCGCGTGATCGCGGGCATCGCCGAGGGCTGCGAGAAGGCGGGCTGCGCGCTGGTCGGCGGCGAGACCGCCGAGATGCCCGGCATGTACCCGGAGGGCGACTACGACCTCGCAGGATTCTGCGTCGGCGTCGTCGAGCGCGACCGCATCATCGACGGCTCGAAGACCGCGGCGGGCGACGCCGTCATCGGCCTCGCCTCCTCCGGTCCGCATTCGAACGGCTATTCGCTGATTCGCAAACTCGTGTCGGTCGCCGGCGCGAACGAGCAGACGCAGCTCGACGGCAAGGCGCTGTTCGACCGGCTGCTCACGCCGACGCGCATCTACGTGAAGTCGATGCTCGCGCTCGCGTCCACGGTGAGCGTAAAGGGCTTCGCGCACATCACCGGCGGCGGCCTCACCGACAACATTCCCCGCGTGCTGCCCGACGGCCTCGAAGTGACGCTGCAGCGGCGCAGCTGGGCACGCGATCCCGTGTTCGAGTGGCTGGCCGCCACCGGGAAGGTCGCGGCGGCAGAGATGTACCGCACGTTCAATTGCGGCATCGGGATGATCGTCGTGGTCGCGCCAGCCGAAGTGGACGCGACGCTCGCGCAGCTCCGGGCCAGCGGCGAAACGGCCGCGGTCATCGGCACCGTCGGGCGCGGCACGCGCGGCGTCGTCGTCGAGGAGTAGCACGGATGCTGCCGGTCGCCGTGGTCATCTCCGGCCGCGGCAGCAACATGGAAGCCATCGTGCGCGCGGCGCACGTCGCGGACGCCCGCTATGAAGTGGTCCGCGTGATCGCCGATCGCGACAGCGCCGGCGGCCTGGCGCGGGCGGCCGCGCTGGGCGTGGCCACGAGCATCGTGCCGGTGAAGCAATTTCCGGATCGCGCCCGTTTCGATGCGGCGCTCGCGGCCGAGCTCGAAGCCAGCGGCGCGCGGCTGGTCGCGCTCGCGGGGTTCATGCGCATACTGTCGGCGGAGTTCGTGGCGCGCTTCGAGGGACGGCTGCTCAACATCCACCCGTCGCTGCTGCCCAAATACAAGGGTCTCGACACCCACGCGCGCGTGCTCGCAGCCGGCGACCCTCACCACGGCGCGAGCGTGCACTACGTCACGGCCGAGCTCGACGGCGGGCCGGTGATCATGCAGGGGCGCCTGAATGTCCGTCCGTCCGACACGGCGGAGGGCATTTCAGCGCGCGTTCATACGCTCGAACACATCATCTATCCGCATGTATGCTCCCTCATCGCCGCCCGGCGCGTGGAATTGCGCGGCGGCACGGTGTACTTCGACGGCGAACCGCTCGCCGCTCCGCTCATCGAGGAAAACGATGCGGCTGCCTGAGTTGTTTTTGATGATGCTCGGTATCACCGGCACGGCCCTCGCCGACCCCGTCGACCTGCAGCCCTTCCGCGCCACGTACAGCGTGGATTGGAAGGGCATGACGGCCGGCACCTCCGTGCTCGAGCTCAAGCGCGATGCCTCCGGCGCGTACGTCTATACCAATACGAATACGCCGCGCGGGATGTTCCGCATGGCCCTGCCGGATGCCATCAAGCAGGAGAGCGTGTTCCAGCTCGTCGACGGACACGTGCAACCGTCGAATTTTCGCGGCAGCGACGAGAAGGAGCGCGAGATCAACCTCGCCTTCGACTGGCCGAACAAGCGCGTCACGGGCGTCGCCAAGGGCAAGGCGGTGAACCTGGAAATCCAGCCCGACACCCAGGACCCGATGTCGCTGCAGATCGCCGCGCTGCGCGATCTCGCCGCCGGCAAGCTGCGACCGACCGTGTGGATGATCGACGGCGACAAGCTCAAGGAATACGAGCTGCGCCAGGAAGGCACGGCACGGCTGCGGACCGAGCTCGGCGAGTTCGACACGGTGGTCTACACCAGCAAGCGCGCGAGCGGCGACCGCCTGACTCGCACCTGGGTGGCGCCGACCCTGGGCTATCTACCCGTGAAGGCCGAGCGCATCCGCGGCAAGAAGACCGAGTTCACGCTGTACATCGAGTCCGCCGACCGCTGAGGCAGCCTCAGGTCTTCGGCAGCGTGACGCCGCGCTGGCCCTGGTATTTGCCGCCGCGGTCCTTGTATGAGGTCTCGCACACCTCGTCGGATTCGAAGAACAGCATCTGCGCCACGCCCTCGTTCGCGTAGATCTTCGCGGGCAGCGGCGTGGTGTTCGAGAATTCCAGCGTGACGTGGCCTTCCCACTCCGGCTCCAGGGGCGTTACGTTTACGATGATTCCGCAATTCCGGACGAACACTCCGCTGTGAAGCGCGAAATTGCCTGCCTCTGGAACAGTGAGGCAATACACATCGTGCTCACCACGCACCGTCCGCACTGCTGCGACCTTGTGATTGCGGTATGCCGGGGTGCCGCGAAACTGCGCGAGCACTGCGGGGAATCGTCGGAATACTGAGCGGTCGCATTCGAGCAGATCGGCGGCGCCGCGGATGGACCCCGTCGTATCGAGCGCAGCACGCACGACCTCGGCTGTGATCTCTTTGCGCAACTTGATGCACCGGGCAATCTCGGCCTGACGGCTGCGACGGGAGCCATCATCGCGCGCCCATGCGCGCGCGCTGATTCCACCCTGGCGCAACCGTTCGGCCGGATCGGCGTAACGGCGGCGCATCGCGTTGCTGTGGGCATCGCGCGTGGCCTGCGACGGATTGCGGCGCAGCTCGATGAGCCGCGCACGCATTTGCGCATAACGATCGTCGGACCAGAATTGCTGCGCCCGTTCGCTCTGCACCCGGGAGAAATTCGCACGCCACTCGGGATCGCGAGCCCTTCGCTCGAGCGCCTCCGAGATCGCCGTGCCATGCGCGTCGGCATCGAAGCCCTCGCCAAAGCTCTCGGAGTTGTGGAGGCGAATGTGCTCGGCTGCCTCCATCCGCACGATGTTCGATGGACGGTTGTTTGCCCGATCGAAGTCCATGTGATGACGATGAGTTCCGGGTGCGTCCGCGTAAATCTCGTGCCGGAGATTCCACTCATCAGCCAATCGGTGTGTCGGATATAAATGTCCGGTCAAGGGCTGATAGACCATCTCATAGCCGCGCGCGCTCTCGCGATACAGAGGCATCAACGCGTCGCCGCCACGCAGCGCGGCGGCTTCGACCATGCGACCGTCGCGCCGCATGAATGCGTGGTCGGGCGTCGCACGAATAACTTCGCCATTGTCGAGCACGATCTCGAGCAGGGAATCACGCCCGATGAATCGCGGCGCCTCCAGCATGGTGACGATGAGGCGCCCGTTGGTGCCGATGCTGTATCCCCAGAAAATTTCACCGGCGTCGTGACGGCGTGCCATCTCTTCGAGGGTGGGTGCCGTTCCATCCACCAGGGCAACACGCGTGTCGCCGCTGAAGCAGCGTGCATACGTCGATTTGCCGAGACAAACCACAAGGGTCGAGCGCGGAATCCGGAAATATTCCACCGTGCGCGCCAGGGCGAAAGAATTGGGCGGAATGATGCACACGTCCGCGCTCACGTCGACGAAGCTCTTTTCGTCGAAGTTCTTGGGATCGACGATCGTCGAATTGATGTTCGTGAAGATCTTGAACTCGCGCGAACACCGCACGTCGTAGCCATAGCTCGACGTACCGTACGAAACGATCTTGTGACCATCGGCCGCGCGTACCTGGCCGGCTTCGAACGGCTCGATCATCTTCTGCGCCTGCGCCATGCGGCGGATCCACTTGTCCGACTTGATGCTCATCCTCGAAACCTCGGTTGAGATGTGCGTGCAAACGGTAAACACGCCATTTTACTCGCGCGATCGGCGTTCGCCCATGGCCGCCCGGGGGCGCTTCTAACTTTCTTCCACGACGATCTTGGGAAACAAAGTCGAACGATCCTTCGAGCGGCGCGCCAGGGCCGCGGCCGTGCGCCGCGCCATCGTGAAGTACGGCGCCGCGTGCGCCGACTCCGGGTGCGCGGCGACGGTGGGAGCGCCGCCATCGGCCTCTTCGCGCACCCGCACGTCGAGCGGCAGCTCGCCCAGCAATTCCACGCCGTACTGCGCGGCCATGCGCGCCCCGCCGCCCGCGCCGAACAGGTGCTCGACGTGGCCGCAGCTCGTGCACACGTGCACGCTCATGTTCTCGACGATGCCGAGCACCGGCACGTTCACCTTCTCGAACATCTTGAGGCCCTTGCGGGCATCGGCGAGCGCGATGTCCTGCGGCGTGGTGACGATGACCGCGCCGGCCACCGGAACGCGCTGGGCAAGCGTCAACTGGATGTCACCCGTGCCCGGCGGCATGTCGATGACGAGGTAGTCGAGCTCGCCCCAGTTCGTATCGCCGAGCAGCTGGGTCAAAGCCTGGGTGACCATGGGGCCGCGCCACACCATGGGCTGTTCCGGATCGATGAGGAAGCCGATCGACATCGCCGAGAGGCCGTACGCCTCGAGGGGCTTGATGCGCTTGCCATCGGGCGAGGCCGGTCGCTGGCCGGTGAGCCCGAGCATGATGGGTTGGCTCGGCCCGTAAATGTCGGCGTCGAGAATGCCCACCCTGGCACCCTGGCGCACCCACGCCAACGCAAGATTTGCTGCAACCGTGGACTTCCCCACCCCGCCTTTGCCCGAGGCGACCGCCACTATGTTCTTCACGCCCGTGAGCGGCGAGAGTTGCCGCTGCACGGAGTGTGCGGTGATGCGTGAAACTAGTTCGACCTCGAGGTTTGCCGGCCCGCCGCCGGCTTTCACGTGCGCGGCCAGGCCACGCGCGAATTCCTGTTGGTAATCACCGACAGGAAAGCCCAGCGCGACGCGAACGTGCGCCCGGTCACCTTTCAGCTCCGCACTCTCGACCGCCTGCGCACTTCCGAGTGTCGTTGCGAGATACGGGTCCGGATATTTTTCGATCAGTGCGCGAAATTCGGCGGAATGTTCTTGGACCATACGTGCTTTGGAATGTCCGCCGGGACAGAAGGGGCCGGGATTCTAGCGAAAATCGGTCCGCTGGAGGCGAGATCGGCTGTTGTCGGCGGGACATGTGGCATAATTTTTGTAATAGGGCTCGGTCACACAGGACGGCAGACTTGAAACAACCCGCACGCGCACATGGCGGCCGGCGCTGGCGCGCATCCCGCGGGTCATAAGTTCCATGAGTTTTTTCACCAACATCCGGGCCGATCGGTTCATTACGGAGCTGAAAGAGGCGACTGACGTCGCCGCTCCGCAAACCCAAAAGGCCATCGCGAAGCTGCGCGAGCTCGGCCCGGGCGCCATCGAACCCGTCACTGCTGCGCTTGCCGACGCCGACAAAATCGCGACCGTGGCGTACATCGAGGTGCTCACGGGCCTGGTCAACCAGAAGACCTTCCCGAAGTTCATCGAACAGATGGTCACCGGCAGCCCGCGCGTCATTGCCGGCGTTGCCTGGGCACTGTCGAGCAGCCGCGCGTATCCGCCGACCATGCTGCTCGAGGCACTGTCCACCGAAGGAATCGCCAAGTCCGCCCTGCTCGACGTCATCACCGCGCACCGCTCCCGGCTTTCGGTACGGGAGATCCTCGCGGCGGCCTACAAGCAGGAAGCGAACGAGAAAGCCGCCTTGTTCCGCATCCTGGGCGAGCTCGCCACCGACAACGACCTGCCGGAGCTCGTCGGGCGGCTGCACGGCAAGGACCCCGTGGCCCGCCTGCACATCATCAACATCCTGTCGCGCTTCCCCAAGCCCGAGGTGTCGCGCGCGCTGCAACAACAGCTCAAGGACTCCAACAAGCTCATCCGCGCGGCGACGCTGTCCGCGCTCTCGCGCATGGACGGCCCATTCGACATGGAGCTGCTGTGCGCCCTGCTGCGCGATCCCGAGATCGACGTGCAGAACAAGGCCATCGACGTCGTCATCCGCGCGAACGACCCCGAGACCATCAAGTACCTCATCCCGGTGCTCAAGGACGAGAACGAGTACGCGCGCCGCGCGGCCGTGGAAGTCCTCAACGAGGTCGGCAACGCGAAGTCGGTGAAGGAGCTGCTCGAAGCAGTGTCCGACGACGACTGGTGGGTGCGTTCGCGCGCCGCCGACGCGCTCGGCAAGATCGGCGGGCCCAAGGTCGTCGAGGCGGTGCTGCAGCTGGTGGGCGATCAGGACGAGAACGTCCGCCGTGCGGCGGTCGAAATCCTCAACCAGACCAAGGACGACCGGGCCGTCGCCCATCTCATCGAGGCCACCAAGGACAAGGACTGGTGGGTCAGCGAACGCGCCGTAGATGCGCTGGCGGAAATCGGCAGCAAGCGCGCCGTGCCGCGCCTCATCGAGATGATCGACAACACCCCCGCGAAATCGCTGCCGGTGGTCGTGCGCGCGCTCGGCCGCCTCGGCGACTACAAGGTCATCGACTCCGTATTGCCGCTGCTGTCGCGCGAGGAAAAAGACATCCGGCTCGAGGCCATCTCCTCGCTCGCCAAACTCGCCGACGAGCGCCGGCTCGAGCACATCCGGGTCCAGATCCAGGCGCAAACTACCACCGCCGAGCAGACCGTGGCACAGGCGGCGCTGCGCGCCTTGTCCGAGCTGGACTCGCGTTTCTCCGTGAGCGGCAACCGCCTCTCGTCGACGCAGAATCGCTCGCCGTCCGCGCCGCCCGTGAACCGCTCCGAAGGCGCGACGCAGGCAGCCCAGATGCCGCACGCGATGCCCGCGCCGCCGGTCCCGCCGCCCCGTCCGCGAGCGGAGGCACCTCCGGCGCCGCCGCCACAGTCCGCGCAGGCCGCGCAGCGCACCCAGCTCATGTCCGAGCAGGACGTGCAGCGCGCGGTCAAAGAGGCGGAGAAGATGGCCGGGCCGCAGAAGCTCGACATCCAGACGCTCAAGCCCGGCGACATCATCGAAGGCCGCTACAAGTACGTCGAGCGCATCGGCAAGGGCGCGTTCGGCACGGTGCTCCTCATGGAGGACACCGTGGTCGACGAGCGCCTCATCCTCAAGTTCCTGAACCCGAACGTCTCGGAAGACGAAGAGATCATGAAGCGCTTCGTGCA
>JBIOZI010000021.1:0-4700 GCA_044871085.1 Steroidobacteraceae bacterium
GTTTCCCCGTCGCGCATCCGGATGTCGTGAAACGCGAGGAAATGGGTTTTCCCTGCCCACGCAAAGTCATATTCGACACCTTTGGGCACCGTGACGAACCGGGCGGAGATGCCACCGCCACTGAAACTTTGTGTCCAGGACGGGGCCGTGGCGCGGCGCGTGGTGAGCGTCAATTCCGGCAGGCGGCGTTTCGCACCGCGAGGGGAGTCTTCGCCGCGCAGGCGCGACCAGGGCATTGGCCATTTGCTTCTCATGTACTCCCCTGGCTTACCGCAATAAGTTGCTATGCATAGCCATTTATCGTAATTACTATCCGGCTGCGTGCCAAGGATGGCCAACAACGAGACGGGCGTCCAGTCCGCGCGGCAATGCTTCGGGAGCGATGACCTATGGTGATGCTCAAACTGCGCGAGGGCACACGCACGCTTCACTCTGCCTTGGAAAACGCGGTCGATCTGCCGTCGTGCTGGCGGTCACGCGAACGATATGCCGGGCTGTTGCGCAAGTTGTACGGAATGCATGCGGCCTATGAACGGCAGTTGATCCAGGTAGATTGGACCACTACGGGAATCGACTTCGAGCATCGCAGCAAACTGCGCCTGCTCGAGGCCGATTTCGCCGCCTTGGAGATCCCCGTGGCGCGGGTCGTCGAATCGGGCCTGCCCGACGTTCAGGAGATAGATTCGCTGCCCGCCGCGATCGGCTGCCTCTACGTGCTCGAAGGGGCGACTCTCGGCGGCCAGGTGATCCTGAAGCAGATCAACAGACACCTGTCCATCGATGCCGGCAACGGCGGTGCCTTTTTCGCCAGCTACGGCGCTCGAGTAAAACACATGTGGCTGGCCTTCTCGGAGGCCGCGCAGCGCTGCTGCGACACAGCTGGCAAACAAAGTGAAGCGCTCCACTGCGCACGCCGGACCTTCGCGGAGTTCACATCCTGGTTGCGGTCGAATCACACCGGGCGCGCCGCGGTGGTACGATGAACGCGACATATCCCCATGCCTACAGCATCAAGCGTCACTCGGCTTCCATCGACGCCTGCGAAGCGGAGCCGATCCGCACCCCCGGTTGCATCCAGCCCCATGGCGTTCTCTTCGCGCTGCGTGCCAGCGACCTCACTGTTCTGCAGGTGAGCGAGAACTCGGGCACCCTGCTCGGCAAGGAGCCGCACGAATTGCTCGGCGAATCGATCGCTACGCTGCTGGGGCCGACGTTCTCGAGCCAGCTGCGCGAATTGCTCGTTGGGGGAACCGTCGAGCGCAACCCCGTCTACGCTTTCACCTTGAGCCCGGGCGAGAGCCGCGCGAATTCCCGCGCGCTCGACGCGTGCGTGCACACCATCGAAGGCATCGCGCTGCTCGAGCTCGAGCCGACTTCGCGCGACACCGGCCCGCCGCCCGACTACTACGCGCTCGTGAAACGCGTACCGGCGCGACTGCAGGCTACCGGCGGCGTCGCAGCCCTGTGCGCGGCCGCCGCCCGCGAAGTACGCGAAGTCACCGGCCTCGATCGGGTGATGATCTATCGATTTCACCGGGACGGCAGCGGCGAGGTGTTCGCCGAAGCACGGCGGGACGACATGCCGTCTTGGCTCGGGCTGCGTTATCCAGCGGAGGACATCCCGCGCAGCGTACGGGAGATATTCAGGAAATTGACGATCCGCCCGCTCCCCGACGCCCGCAGCGGCGTGGTCGAGATGGTACCGCTGCTGAATCCGGACACTTCCGCGCCGCTCGAAATGACGCACTGTGCGCTGCGTGGCGCATCGGTGATGTACACCGAATATCTCGCGAACATGGGCGTCGCGGCCACTTTGACGATGCCTTTGATGCGCGAGGGAGAGCTGTGGGGCCTCATCGCCTGCCATCATTCCGTCCCGCATCCCATGCCACACGACATCCGCGCAGGCGCGGAATTCGTCGCGCACCTGGTTTCCCTGGAGCTGCGGGTCGCCGAAGTGCGCGAGCAGGCCGAATACGCAAAGCGCATCAACGCCGTGCACGCGGACGTGATGAGCCGCGCCGCCGAAGAGGGCGGTCTCGCCGTGATGGTCGACCCCGCGCCGCGGCTGCTCGATGGGATCCGGTGCGGCGGCGCCGCGGTCTTTCACCGTGAGCGCTGGTGGAGAGTCGGCGCGACACCAAAAGACTCCGAGCTCGAGGAGCTCGGTGATTGGTTGCGCGAGAAATTCGCGCGTGACGACACGGCTGAGCTCCTGTACGCCACCGACAATCTCGGCGCTGAAAACCCGGCGGCGCGCGTCTACGCGGCGGTTGCGAGCGGCCTCATGGCTGTTCCGGTATCGCGCAATTTTCAGAATCTCATCGTGTGGTTTCGACCCGAGCAGCCGAAAACCGTCGCCTGGGCGGGCAATCCGCACGAAACGCCGGTAGTGAGCGGGCCGAACGGGCCGCGACTGACTCCGCGGGCGAGTTTCGAGCGCTGGGTCGAAGAGGTTCGCGGCACGAGCTCGCCCTGGCTCGCGGTCGAGCGAGAGGCGGCGCTGAGCCTGCGCGTCATGGTCCTCGAATTGGTCGTCTCCCGCGCCGAGCGCATCGCCGCCCTGAATCACGACCTGGCGAAGAGCAACGAGGAGCTGGATGCTTTCGCCTACGTCGCCAGCCACGATCTCAAAGAGCCGCTGCGAGGCATTCACAAGTACGCCTCACAACTGCTCGAAGACGCCGTGGCGAAGCGCGAGTTCGATTCCGCCGCGCAGGCGAGACTCGACTCCCTGTTGCGCCTCACGGTGCGCATGGATTCCCTGCTGAGCTCGCTGCTGCACTTTTCGCGCGTCGGGCGGTTGACGCTGGAAATGGAGACAGTCGACATCGCAGGGGTGGTGCAGGAGGCCGTGGAGATGCTCGGCGCGTGGCGCCACGAGCCCGGAGTGTCGATCGATGTGGTCACGGCGCTGCCGGCGATCCGCTGTGACCGCATCCGCGTGCGCGAGGTCTTCTCCAACCTCATCGTGAATGCGCTCAAGTACAACGAATCGGCCAATCGCCGGGTCGAGATCGGCGCGCTGGAACCCTCGGCCTATCCACCACACTGGGAGGAGTCGCGTACGGCGGCGCTCGACGCGCGCACCGTGTACTTCGTGCGCGACAACGGCATTGGAATCGACGCCCGCCACCTGGAGCACATCTTCGGAATGTTCAAGCGCCTGCACGTACGCGACGCATACGGCGGCGGCTCCGGCGCCGGGCTCACCATCACGCGGAAGATGGTGGAACAGCATCGGGGGATCATCTGGGCCGAATCCGAACCCGGCAAGGGATCCACTTTCTTCTTCACGCTTGCCCCGGCGGCCGGCACCAGCGTGCCGGCATGAAGGCACCGAACGAATGCTTCATCCTGGTGGTCGAGGATTCCGACGAAGACTACGACACGATCGAGAGTGTGGTCGAGCGCAGGAGGCTGCCGCTGCGCCTGGTGCGCGCGACCGACATCGTGCGGGCCTTCGAACTACTGGAGACACGCAAGGCCGCGGGCCAGCCGTTTTCCCTGGTGCTGCTCGATCAATCCCTGCCCGGCGGCAGCGGCCAGGAACTGGTCGGGCAACTGCGTGCATTACCTGCCTTCCGCGAGATTCCAGTCGTGATGCTCAGCGGCAGCACACGTGCGTCGGAGTGCGCGGATTGCTATGCCGCCGGCGCGAACGCCTATCACGTGAAGCCGGTGCGGTTCGAAGAATTCGTGCGCGCGGTGAATGGGATCCTCGATTACTGGATGCAGCACGTTGCGTTGCCCCTGCAACGCGCTCTCATACTTGCGAAGTGAAAGGAATCACGATGCGCATACACACAGACGTCGGAAAGCCGGTACATGTCCTCATTGCCGACGATTCGAGCGACGATCGCGCCGAAATCAAGGCCGCCTTGCTGCGCGGCTCGTCGACGCGCTTCAAGTTCTCCGAGGCGAGCCTGGGCGAGGAGGTCCTGACACACATCGCCGGCGAGGACCAGCCAAACTGCCTGCTGCTCGACTTCCACCTGCCGGACATGAACGCGGCGGAGTTGCTGGGCAGGATGAAGCGACCAGGCGAATCCATGCTTCCATTACCCGTCGTCATCGTGACCGGTTCGGAGCGCATCGATGGCGGCGTGCAGCACGTGGTACGGGCGGGTGCCATGGGTTTCGTCGGCAAGGATTGGCTGAGCCCGGCGAGTCTCAGTCGCGCGCTGGAAGGCGCGGTCGAGCGCTTCGCGCTCCATGCGGAACGCGATCGGCTGCTGACCGCGTTGACGGCACGCGAGAGGCAGCTGAGCGTGGCGCAACGCGCCGCCAGGCTGGGCCTGTGGGATTGGAACATCGTCACCGGCGACGCGGAGTGGAGTGCCGAGGCATGGGCGCTGTTCTCGCCCGGCACGAGCGCGGGCGAGGTCACTTTCGATCGTTGGCTGAGTGTGCTGCACCCGGAGGATCGCGAGCGTGCTCACGACCGCGTGAAGCGGCTGCTCACCAGCGAGGTCCACTTCTACCAGGACGAGTTTCGCGTCCTGCATCCCGACGGCACCATCGCCTGGCTCGAGGCCTCGGGCGAGCTGGCGCGCGATCCGAACGGTCGGCCCGTGCGACTCATCGGCTGCGTGCGCGACATCACCGAGCGCAAGCTGCGCGAAGCGGAGCTTCGGGCCAGCGAGTCGCGGTTCCGGCAACTGGCCGAAACGCTGCCGCAGATCGTATACACCACGCGC
>JBIOZI010000022.1:0-5592 GCA_044871085.1 Steroidobacteraceae bacterium
ATCTCAGGTCTTCGACGCGTCGTAGATGCTCTGCACGGCGGTGTCGAGCGCTCTGTTGAACTCGGCGTCGCTCTGCTGCGCGGTGAGGCCTTCCGACAGCGCGCGCGAGAAGCTCGCGATCATGCCGTTCTGGCGCGCGAGGCGCTTGTTGGCTTCGTCACGCGAGTAGCCACCCGACAGCGCCACCACCTTCAGCACGCGCGGGTGCTTGATGAGCTCCGCGTAGAAGTTGTCGACGTCGGGAATCGTGAGCTTCAGCATCACCTGCTGGTTCGCCGGCAGCTTGTCGAGCTCGGCGAGGATTTCCTTCTTGAGCACCGCTTCCGAACCCTTCTTGTCCGGGTTCTTGATGTCCACTTCCGGCTCGACGATCGGCACGAGGCCGTGGCTGAGCACCTGGCGCGCGATCTCGAACTGCTGCTTCACCACCGCCTTGATGCCCTCGGCGTTGTTCTGCTTGATGACCGAGCGCTCCTTGGTGCCGAAGATGCCCTTGCTCTTCGCCTTCTTGAGCAACGCATCGAGGTCCGGCATGGGCTTCATGAGCTGCACGCCGTTGGCCTCATCCGCGAGGCCCTTGTCGATCTTGAGGAACGGCACCACCTGCTTGCTGGCCCACAGGAACTCCGCGGCGGGTTTGCCGGCGAAGTCGCGATCCATCGTCGCCTCGAACAGGATGGCGCCGGCGATGCGGTTGCCCGCGAACGACGGGCTGGTGACGATGCGCGTGCGCATCTGGTGCACGAGATCCATCATCTGCTGGTCGCCCGAGTAGGTGTTCTCGGCGATTCCGTAAAGCTTCAGCGCCTTCGGCGTGCTGCCGCCGCTCTGGTCCAGCGCCGCGATGAATCCCGGCTGGTTGCGGATCTTGGCTGCCTGCTGCTCGAAACTGCTCATTTTGGAACGCCCTCTGAAGTTGGCCTGTTTTTGAGAGCGGGCATGTTAAGTGCGGCGACCGGACGAGGCAACCGCCGCGGCGCGCCGGCCGGGGTGCTACTGCAGGTCAGCACACTCTTCTATATGTCCCCGCCGGACATCAGCCGGGAGGCGGGACAGGGGTGGCGCCGACGCACCGTCGCCGACCGGTGCAAATCTCGTTGTACGCGCTCATTTTCGGTCTCGGCGGGACGACTGGCACCGCGTTAACTTCATCCGCGGGGCAGCGCCGCCCGTGACTTGGCGCGCGACCAGAGCGGGTGTAGCGTGCGAATCGTGTCGGAGGTACTCAAGAAGTTCGGATTGGACAAGCTCAGTGTCGAGCAGCGCCTCGCGCTGATCGAAGACATCTGGAACAGCATCGACGCAGACGAATCCTCGGCGATGCAGCTCAGCGACGCGCAACGGGCCGAGCTTGGCGCGCGGCTCGTGGAAGACGACGCGACTCCGGATGACGTCGTCTCCTGGGAAGAAATCAAGCGTTTCGCTCCAGCCGCCAGCGGAAAGTGACCTTAGTCGCATCGTTCCGGCAACAAGCATTCCTCGAGTACACCGCAGCTAGACGCTGGTACGAAAAGCAACGCGCCGGTCTTGGAGTCGAATTCGAAACGGAATTTGATCGCGCGATCGCTCGCGCATGTGCTGCTCCTCGTCGCTATGTCAAAGTCCTTCCCGAAGTACACCGGATTCGATTACATCGATTTCCGTTTGTCATCTACTACCGGATGCGCGGTGACAAGTTGATCGTCCTTGCCGTGTTTCATTCGCGGCGCGATCCGGCTGTCTGGCGGAGTCGTTCCTGAGGATTGGGCAGTACGCGCGGCGCCGTAGTCGCTACATCTGCGCCGGCAGCGACACGTGCTCGTGGTTGACCAACCACTGGCCGTTTACTTTCTGGAAGCACGCGGTGACGCGCACCCAGTAGTCCGCCTTCGCACCGCCCGCGCGCGTGCCGCGCACGTGGCTCAGGCAGTGGCAGAACGCATGGTTGTCGCCCATCGAGATGCGCGGGTCGACCATTTCATAGTCGATGGGACCTTGCATGGAGGCAAACCACCGCTCGAAGTTCTTTCGATAGGCATCTGCGCCGCGTGTCTCGAGCGGTGGCATGACGTCGTACGTCACCACGTCCGGCGCGTAGTGCGCCATCACGGCGTCGACGTCCTTGGCGCGGATGGCCTGTGCCAATGACTCCACGCGCTCGCGAAGCGCGCTGTCTTCCGTCGGCTTCCTCACGCTGCTGTGCATGGCGCTCTCCTTCGGCCTCGCTGCCGCGAGGACCCGAGGATCGCGACCCGCGCGACGGACGCCGCGCGGGCCGCTGGGGGTCTTACTGCTTCGGCTCTTGCGGAGGTGCGGTATTTGTCGCCGTCACCTCTTCTCTTTCGATGAAGCCGTCGCCGTTCTTGTCGTACCTCGAGAACTGCTGGGTCACGTTCGCATCGACCGCGGCCTCGGCCTTGGAAATACGGCCGTCACTGTCTTTGTCGAGGGATTCGAAGGTCGCGCCCTGTTGCTGCGAACCCTGCGCGGGTTGTGTGGTCTGGTCACGCTGATCGGGCGTAGGAGTCTGCGCAACGGCGCCCGCAAACGGCAGCAATGCCACGGCGGTTCCCGCCACCAGTAGTCTGGATACTTTCATGATGTTTCCTTTGTCGCTGAAAAGAATCACATGGAAGAGAGCAAATGACGTGCCAACGGGCTGTCCATTGCGGCGGGCCGCATAGAGCGCCGGTTGGGTCACATTGAAGGAAATGCCGCGCGAGGCGCGAACATTGCAACGCGTTCGCCGTGGGCGCGTCAGACTAACTACAGACAAGGTTCCAGATCGCTGTCGGACCAGTCGATCGCTAATGTAGGCGCATCTGAGCCTAGTCTCCGCCGCACCGCTTGACTCTCGGCACCACTCCGCCAGCCGTCGCCTGCACCAATTCATCCACCGCCTTCTCCACCCCAACCTGCGGCAGGTCGTTCGAGAACGCCACACGCACGGGCAGCACGCGAGCTGCCTGCCGCTCGAACGAATACGCGCTCCAGCTCTTACCGCGCTTCACGTGCATCGTCCACTCGTTGCGCACGCGCTCGGTCCAAACAACTCCGGCATCGCTCGCGGTTCCATCCAGACGGTTCGCGGTGAGCACAGAGCCCAGGGAGAAACACGAGCCGGTCTCGTTCATGTCTCCGCGCACCAGCTCGAGCGCGGCGACATCCGCCGGCGGCTGGGCACGCCGCAACGAGAACACCAGCCACGCCGCGAGACCGATCGACACGAGCGCGAACAGCGCCCAGGCTCTCGCGGGGCTCAAGCGCCGGCGCCCTCGCTCGGATGTTCCGCGGGTGAGGGATCTTCCACGGGCATCTCGCCGTGTTCGCGAATGGGGGTCATGAGGTCTCCTGGTCGGCGGAGATTAGCGCCCACCTCGCCCTTAAGACCGTCAGCCGGCCTTCGCTGCTCGTGTAGGCGAAGGTCGGGCCGCAATTGATGTCACACTCGCGAATAGACATGCCGCTGCCGGAGAAACCTGTTCGCCACATTTCACGCCCACTGTTTTGGTGCGTACTGTGCTGTGTGCTCGCCGCGCGCGCCCATGAAGCATCGGCGGCCGGCGGCCTGCAGACCCAGGCGCAGACCTGCAACGAGCGCTGGGCGCTGATTGTCGAGCGCGAACCCAAAGATCAGGCCGCCCGGCGCGCAGCCTGGGAACGCGAGAAGCCGGCCTGTGCCGGAACGGGCATCTACGAATACTGGCGGGCCACTTTGTTAGCCGGGAACAAGGAGTTCGACGAGGCCATCACGCTGCTGGAGGCAGCGCAAGGGCTCGATTCGCCGGTGCACGACGACCTGCGCGTGATGCTGGCGGCCGTGCGATTCTCCAAGGCGGATGTCTCGCGGCCCCGCGACCTCGCGGCCGCCCGCGCGGCGAACGCCGAACTGGAAGCGATCGTGCGCGAGAAACCGGATATGGCACGCGCCGTGTCCCTGCTCGCCTCACAACGCGCAAAGCTCGAGGACTTCCGCGGCGCCGAGGAGATGGCGCGGCGCGGGCTTGCGCTCGAGCCGACGCAGACGACACCCAAAGCCGTGCTCGTGGTCGCGATGGCCGCGACGAACCGCTGTGGCGAGGCGAAACCGCTGATGGACTCGGTGCTGAA
This sequence comes from Steroidobacteraceae bacterium, assembly GCA_044871085.1. Classification (GTDB taxonomy): domain Bacteria; phylum Pseudomonadota; class Gammaproteobacteria; order Steroidobacterales; family Steroidobacteraceae; genus CADEED01. The sequence goes on from JBIOZI010000022.1 coordinate 4,090, forward strand.
TGCGGGCGAATCCCATCTCGGCGACGTCTCTTTCATGCGCGCGGCCGCGCAGTGCTACCTGGAGCAGGGCGACCTGCGCAACGCCGAGCAGATGCTGCTGGCGCTTCAAGTGCGCGTGCCGGAGGTGAACAAGGATCCGGCGATTCGCAAGCTTGCGGCCGCGGTACTCGCGGCGCAGAAAAAGGTTCGAAAGTGAGGCGGCGGGTTCGCGTGCAGGCTACGCCCGCACCAGGCGCCCGCCGTCGTTGAACCAGAGCGTTCCGGCGCTCGAGGATAGCTTCACGCCCGCCGCCCATTCCTCGATGGGGTTCGCGGGGTAGTTGGACGCCCTGCCCTCGAGCACGTCTTTGCCGAAGGGTGTCAGCATCGCTTGGGTGTCGCGCATGCCTGGGCCGCTGCCCGTGAACGTCAGCAACGGCTGCGGCAACCGCGCATCGCCCATCTGCAGGAGCCGCGCGAACAGCCAGAGGTCGCCGACGAAATCCCCATCTTCTCCGCCGAGCACCAATGCGCCGCCGATCACGCGCGCAGCCGTCCGGCCTTCGAACTGCCGCGCCAGGTCGAGCAACGCGCCATCCCAATACGCCAGGCCCGTCCGCCGCTCGGGGAATCGCCGCAGCATCAGGCTCATCGCCTGCTTCAACCACGCGCTCGCATCCGGCCGCACGCCGGCGAACTGCTCGAACGCGCGCGGATCCTCGGAGGTCATGGCGGCCCACGCGGCGCGATAGTCCTCGCGCACCTGGTGGCTCGGCACAACGGGCTCGGGATGGTCGGCCATGTTCGCCGGGTTGAGCTCACCCATGCCACGTACGACGGCCCGGGGCCGGCCGCGCAGCTGCTCGTAGGGAAGTAGATGGACCCGCTCGAGCGCGACGCCGGCCGCTTCGATGACCTGCAGGGTGAATGCCACGAACAACTGCTCGCTCAGGCTCGTCGCAAACCACAGATTGATGCGCTCGGCATCGCGCAGCCGCGAGAGATTCGCGAGCACGGAGTCCGTGTGACCGACGTAGGGCTCACCGTCGTCCGCGAAGAGGCTGTTCCAGTAGCCGAGGCGCATCTCGCGCCACGCCTCCGCGCTCTGGAATTTCGGAGTGGGTCCGCAGGACAGCACGTCCTGATCGATGAGCAGGTCGTCGCGCGCCTGGAAAGCCTGCCGGAATGTCCCGGCGGCACTGTCGCCGAGGATCACGTGCACGCCGGGCGGCGGCTCGCGCTTGACGAACCCGGATTGCATCGCGTGGTTTTCCATCACCGTCTCCTGTCCGCGGGCATATCTATCGCTTCGTGGGGATTTTGCTCCTCTGCTTCGTCTCCAGACAGCGCGAAAATCTCGCAACATATGACCGCGAAAAATTCGCCGTACGCATCCTCGCCGATCGATTCTCGGATTCATTCAATCCGGGGCATGTCCGTGATGCTCGATATCCACCTGGCGGCGCTACGGTGTGACGTCTGCTGCGCTCCTGCAGGCCGTAAGACGCAACCGAAAACGATTCC
>JBIOZI010000023.1:0-20293 GCA_044871085.1 Steroidobacteraceae bacterium
TACGCCGAGGTGTTCGTGCAGCTGCACGAGTACGACACGACCGAGACCCCCGTCGAGCTGCAGGCGCTGCGCCAGCGCCTGTCGCGCTACCCGAACGCACACATCTACGTGAAGGAGTTCGCCAACGGCCCGCCGATCTCCGCGCCGATCTCGGTGCGCGTGATCGGCGACGACCTCGGCGTCATCGAGCAGCTCAGCCACGAGGTCGAGGAGCTGGTGAAGGCCACGCCGGGAACGCGCGACGTGAAGAACCCGCTCAACGTGGCGCGCACCAACCTCAAGCTGCGCATCGATTCGCGCAAGGCGCAGCAGCTCGGCGTGCAGACCGCGGAGCTCGACCGCGCCGTGCGCTTGTCCGTCGCCGGCGTGCCGGTGGGCACGTACAAGGACACGACCGGCGAGCAGTATCCGATCGTGGTGCGCACGCCGATCTCGCGGCAGGCCGAGTTCGCGGCGCTCGACGAGGTGCGCGTGCCCTCGTTGTCGGGCAGCACGCTGCCCCTGTCGCAGCTCGCATCGCTCGAGTTCGAGCGGGCACCGACGCTGATCCAGCGCTTCAACCGCGAGCGCGCGATGACCATCGACGCGGACACGGCCCAGGGCTACAACACCTCGGAGCTCACGGGCGAGATCACGAAGAAGCTCGACGCCATGCAGTGGCCGCGCGGCTATCACTACTCGCTCGGCGGCGAGAAGGAGGCCGGGCAGAAGGCGTTCGGGGGCATCGGCATCGCCATCATCGTCGCCATCTTCGGCATCTTCGCCATCCTCGTGCTCGAGTTCGGCAACTTCAAGTCGACGCTCATCGTGCTCACCGTCGTGCCGCTCGGCGTGTTCGGTGGGCTGCTCATGCTGCTGTTCTCGGGCAACGACATCTCGTTCGTCGCCTCGATCGGCTTCGTCGCGCTGGTCGGCATCGAGATCAAGAACTCGATCCTGCTGGTGGACTTCACCAACCAGCTGCGCGAGCAGGGCGTGCCGCTCGACGAGGCCATCGAGCAGGCTGGCGAGATCCGCTTCCTGCCCATCCTGCTCACCTCCGCGACCGCGATCGGCGGGCTGCTGCCGCTGGCGCTGCAGAACATCGGCCTGTATTCGCCCATGTCGTGGGTGATCATCGGTGGATTGATCACCTCGACGCTGCTGGCACGGCTGGTCACCCCGGTGATGTACAAGCTGATCCCGCCCGCGATTGCGGCGCGGCACCCGAGCGGTGGTACTCTCGCAGCCCCCGCGGGCCTGGCACCTTCGCCGGCCGCCCGCCTCGAGACCTGAAGTAGCTAGGGAGCTGAATGCGAGCGGTATTTCTCGATTTCGGGACCGTCAGCCACGATGACCTCGACACCGCCTCACTCGAGCGCGTGCTGCCGGGTATCGCGCTGCACTCCACTTCCTCGGAAGCCGAGGTGGACGAGCGCATTGCCGGCTGTGAATTCATCCTCACCAACAAGCTGCAGATAACGCGCGCGCGCATGCGCGCCGTGCCGGGGCTGCGCTTCATCGGCCTCACCGCCACCGGCACCAACAACGTAGATCTCGAGGCCGCGCGCGAGCTGAACATCGCGGTCTGCAACATCCGCGACTACTGCACCGTGTCGGTGGCGCAGCACGTGCTCGGCGTCATCCTGCTGCTGACGCACCGGCTGCGCGAGTACGGCCAGGCCGCGCGGGACGGGACCTGGGAAAAGTGTCCGCAGTTCTCGGTGCCCGGCGCGCCGATCCGCGAGCTCGCGGGCAAAGTGCTCGGCATCGTCGGGTACGGCACGCTCGGAAGAGCGGTCGCCAAGGTCTGCCGCGACGGGCTCGGCATGCGCGTGCTGGTCGCGCAACGGCCGGGCATGGGGACCAGCCGCGATGCCGACACCACCAGCAGCATCGGGCCGGTGCGCATCACGCTCGACGAGCTGCTGCGCGTGGCCGACGTGCTGTCGCTGCACTGTCCGCTCACGCCCGCGACCACCGGCATGATCGGCGCGCGCGAGCTCGCGCTCATGAAACCCGATGCGCTGCTGGTGAATACCGCGCGCGGCGCGCTCGTAGACCTGGACGCCCTGGCCGACGCGCTGCGCGGCGGCGACCTCGGCGGCGCGGCCATCGACGTGCTGCCGCAGGAGCCGCCCGTGAACGGCAGCCCGCTGTTCGCGCCGGACATCCCGAACCTCATCGTGACGCCGCACATCGCCTGGGCGGCGTACGAGGCGCGGCAGCGCGCGGTGGACGAGCTGGCGCTGAACGTGGAGGACTTCCTCCGCGGCGGCCGGCGCGGCCGGGTAGTTTGATGAGCGCGCGGTGATCGGGCCGTCAGAACCCGGCCATGGAGACGTCGAACGCCGCCCACAGCGCCGGATCGTTCCAGGTCTTGCGCGCGGTGCGCATGGCGCGTGACAGCGCCGCTACGGGCGATGCATTGCGGCCGATCACGTCGGCATACAGGCCGTCCATGAGCGCGGCGCCGGCGGAGTCCTCGACCGGCCACAGCGACGCGATGACCGAACGCGCGCCCGAGGCGTGCGCCGCGTAGCGCAGGCCCAGCAATCCCTCGCCGGCTTCGGCGCGACCCAGCGCGGTTTCACAGCCGCTCAACACCACGAGGCCCGCGGCCAGGCGCTGGTCGGCAAGATCGCCGGCGAACACTTCGCCGACGCGCGGCTTGCCCTGCGCATCGACCGTGCTCAGCACCAGCGCGGAGAGCTGCGGCGCCTCGGTGTCGGCGACCGCGTGGGTCGCGAAATGCAGGATGTCGTAGCGGGCGAGATTGCGTCCCAACAAGGAGTCGCGGCTGGCGTCGAACCCCGACAGCACCTGCACGGCGTCGCGATCCAGCAGCTTGATGATCGTCGCGGCCTCGCGCGCGGTGGCGGGCAGCCGCGACCACGACTTGGAACCGCGCAGGTTCGTGGCCGCGAGCTGGACCTCGGCGGGTTGCTCGGGCGGCGGCTCCGAAGCGCGCCCGAAGCGCGCGTCGCTGCGCGTGTAGACCGGATCGACGACGACGAGCGCGGAGGAGCCCTTGCGCACGGTGCGTCGCTCGGCATCCGGCGCGATCGCGAGGAACGCGGGCGCCACCGCCACGTCGTGCGAGTCGACGAGGAAACGTGGATGCGCGCGGTCACCGTACGCCAGCGCGGCGAACGGCACCGCGTGCAGCGCGCCGTCGGGGATGAAATACACGGTACGCGCGCGCGCGAACTCCGACGGCAGCGGCGCGATGATCAGCGAGTGCAGCTCCCGGGCGCGCGCGATCCGCTCATCGACCGTCCCGGTGAGCCAGGAGCGCATCGCGTCGTGCATGCGCCGCGCGGCCGCGTCGATGCGGCTCGCGGGACCCAGGTCGACGAGCTGTGCCCGCCCGCGCGTGAGCAGCCACGCGAACGCCTCGTCCTTGCCGAGCCAGTATTCGACCACCGCCGTGTGCTCCGAGAGCGCATCTATGCGGGCGCCCAATGCGGGACGCGAGTCTTCGACGCGCAGCGGGCCGGAGGCGGCCAGCCCGCCCGACAGGTCGATCTCCCGACGCAGGCGTGCGGCGTCCGTGCGCAGGATCTCCAGACGCGCATCGTCAGCGGAGGCCGTTTTCGAAATCGTCTCGAGCTGCTGGCGGACGCCGGCCAGATGCTCGAACAATTTGCGCCGCTGCTCATTCGCCTTCGACTGCGCCGCGGAGTCGGCGTTGGAGCGGTGCCGGAAGTCCTCGAGTGCCCGGCCGCGCGACGCTTCCGCGATCGCAAGGGCGCCGACCGGGTCCGCCGGCGCGGAGGCGCCGCAGGAATTCGCGCGCGCCAGCAGGCCGATCGTGAACCCGAACGCCGGCCGCAGCGGCCGCCACAGAGAGGCACGCAGCGTCGGATTGCTGCTGAACGTGCGCACTTCTTCCGCCCGCAGCAGGGCGATCTCGGCGATGTCGAGCGCCTGTTCGCGCCTGCCCGCGGCACAGGCCGCGCGTGCCTGTACCAGCAATGCCGCGAACTCCGACGACACGAGCTCGTGCGCCCGGTAGTACTCGGCGGCGGTGCGCGCATCGCGCGCGGCGCTGCCGGCGTCGCCTTCGGCGAGCGCGATGCGGGCGTTCGCGAGCGTGGCACCGACGCGGATCACCGGATCCACGATGTCGCGCTCCGCGAGCAGCGCCGCGGTCAGGGATTTGGCGATCACGAGATCGCGGGCCTCGATGCGGTCGTCGATGAGCTCGATCGTGATGCGCGCCTTTTCCTGCGGCACCTGCACGATGCGCAGCGCTTCTTCGCGACGCGCGATGGCATCCCGTCCGCGCCCCGTATCGGCGAGCACGGTGGCGATGGCGCGCAGCGTGCTGGCACGTTCGCCCGGCCGCTTGTCCGCCGGGCGCATCTCGAGCGCGCGTTCGAGATAATTGAGCGCTTCGCCGAAGTTGCCGATCGCGTGGTAGATGTTGCCGAGACCGTTCAGCGCGGTGGCCTGCCAGGGGACGTACTGCGTGCGCAGGCCGTATGCGTAGGCGTCCGAGTAGTGCCGCAGGGCGGCATCGTACCGGCCCAGTTTCATCTCGAAGTACGCGGCGTTCGCGAGGTTCGCGAACACGGCGCCGGATTCCTTGAGCTCATCACGCTGCGCCAGGATTTCGAGGTGGAGTTTCAGCGCCTCCCGGTAGCGGCCGAACTGACCCTCGAGAACGGCGAGATTCCCGCGGACTGCGACCGCGCGATCCGGCTCGTGCAGCTCTTCGAAAAGGTCGAGCGCGCGCCGGTAGTCCGCCAGGGCGTCGGTGTAACGGGATAGATAGATGCTGGACATCGCCGCCGAGTTGACCGCCTCCGCATGGTCGTAGAGTTCGCCGCGCCGCAGGTGGCCTGCGGCCGCGTCGAGAAACGCGCTCCTCGCCACCTCGAACAGCCGCTTCGACTCGCGCGTATCCCGCGAATTCACGGCGCGGTACGCGTTGGCGAACGCGCCGTAGTACCGCGCGAGATCGCGCCCGTGCTCGTCACCCAACGCCGTGAAACGCGCCTCGGCGACGAGCGCGGCCGCGACGGCTTCCTCTGGCCGTTCCACGGTGTTCGCCAATGCGTAAGCCAGGATGAGCTGCAGCTGCGCTTCGTCGGGTCCGCCGGGTCCGAGAATGCGCGCGGCACGCCGATAGGCGGCGATGGCGGTCTCGTAGGCCTGGTCGGAAGCGCCCGCCGGCGCTTCGATCTCGCCTCGATAGATCAGGTAGCCGCGCGTGTACGCCGTGTCGGCGGCGGCCGTCACGCGCCAGAATTCCACGCAGCGCAGGTCCTGCGATGCGAGGCGGGATATCCGCACGTCCACCTTGCCATGCGATCGCTCCATGCCCACGACGGTGACCTCCGCCTTGCGCGCCGGACCTTTCGGAACGATGAGGCGATGGGGTGCCCAGCGGTTCACCGGACTGTCGGTCATTGCGGCCTCGGCGCCCGCCGCGCGTAGCTCGAGCCGCGAATTGATGTTCGTTTCGTACGCTTCGATCAGCACTTCCGTATCGGCCGGGATGTCCACGCTGCGCGTCTCGCGCGTAGCGCCGGGCAGGTCGAGCTCGAGCCGGCGCAGCAGTCCGTCCATGGGCAGGGAGCATTCGGCAGGGGTGGCGGCCGCGGTTGCGATTCCACAAAGACACAGCGCGATCAGGGCGATTCCCGCGAGGCGGATCAATTTCATGCGCCGAGGCTGCCTGAGCGCCTCACTACCCGTCAACGAGCCGCCGCGGGTCCGCGCACGGTCAGAATCCGGCGATGGAAACGTCGAACGCCGCCCACAGCGCCGGATCGTTCCAGCTCCTGCGCGCGGCACGCATCGCGCGCGACAAGGCCGCCACGGGCGACGCGTTGTGGCCGATGACGTCGGCATACAAGCCGTCCATGAGGCGGGATCCGGCGGCGTCTTCGACCGGCCACAGGGACGCGATGACCGTGCGCGCACCCGAGGCATGCGCCGCGTACCGCAGGCTCAGCAGTCCCTCGCCTGCTTCCGCGCGACCCAGCGCGGTTTCGCAGCCGCTCAATACCACGAGTGCCGCGCCCAGGCGCTGGTCGGCGAGGTCGCCCGCGAACACTTCGCCCACGCGCGGCCTGCCCTGCGCGTCGAGGGTGCTGAGCACGAGCGCCGACAGTTGCGGTGCCTCGGTATCCGCGACCGCATGCGTCGCGAAATGCAGGATGTCGTAGCGCGCCAGATCGCGGCCTAACAAGGCATCGCGACTGGCGTCGAAGCCCGAGAGCACCTGCACGGCGTCGCGATCGAGGAGCCTGGAGATGGTCGCGGCCTCGCGCGCGGTGGCGGGCAGCCGCGTCCAGGAGCGGGAGCCGCGCAGTGTCGTGGCGGCGACCGCGGCCAGCGCCTGGGGCGCCGGAGCGGGCCCGGTGGCGCCTGCGAACCGCGCGTCGTCGCGTGCGTACACGGGGTCGACTACGACGAGCGTGGCTGAGCTCTTGTGCACCGCCGGTCGCGCGGACTCGGGCGCAATCGCGAGGAACGCGGGCGCCACCGCCACGTCGTGCGAGTCGATGAAGAAGCCCGGATGCGCGCGGTCACCGTGCGCCAGTGCCGCAAACGGCACCGCGTACAGCGCGCCATCGGGAATGAAATAGACCGTGCGCGCGCGCCCGAGGTCCTTAGGCAACGGCGCGATGATGAGCTCGTGCAGCTCGCGGGCGCGCGCGATGCGTTCATCGGCGGAACCCGTGACCCAGCTGCGCAGCGCGTCGTGCACGCGCCGCGCCGCCACGTCGATGCGGTTCGCGGGACCCAGGTCGACGAGCTGCAGCCGCCCGCGCGTGAGGAGCCACGCATACGCCTCGTCTTTGCCGAGCCAGTATTCGACCACGGCCGTGTCGGGAGGAATCGCATCGATGCGCGCGCGCAATGCCGGGCGCAGATCTTCGGCGCGGTGCCGGCCGGAGTCGGGCAAGCCGCCCGACAGATCGATCTCGCTGCGCAGTTGCGCCGCATCCGAGCGCAGGAGGGCCAGTTGCGCATCGTCCGTGGCAACCGTCTGGGACAACACCTCGAGCTGCTGCCGGACGCCGGCCAGCTTCTCGAACAGCTCGCGGCGCCGCTGGATCGTTTTGGACTGGGCCGGGTCGGCTGGGGACCGAAGCCGGAAGTCTTCCAGCGCCCTCCCGCGTGACGCTTCCGCGATCGCCAGGGCACCGAGCGGATCCGCCGGGCCGGACGCACCGCAGGAATCCGCGTGCGCGAGCAGGCCGATGGTGAATCCGAACGCGGGCCGCAGCGGCCGCCACAGCGAGGCGCGCAACGTCGGGTTGCTGCTGAAGGTGCGCACCTCTTCGGCGGTCTGCATCGCCCGTGCCGCGATGCCGAGCGCCTGGTCGCGCACCCCCGCGGCGCACGCCGCGCGCGCCTGTACCAGCAGTGCCGCGAACTGCGACGACACCAGCTCATGCGTTTGAAAATACTCCGCGGCCGTGCGCGCGTCGCGCTGCGCGCTCTTGGCGTCGCCCTCGGCGAGCGCGATGCGGGCGCTCGCGAGCATGGCGCCGATGCGCAGGGTCGGATCCCCCATGTCGCGCGCCGCGAGCAGCTTCGCAAGCGACGCTTTTGCGATCGCGACATCCCCGATCTCGATCCGGTCGTCGATCAGGGCGAGGGCGACGCGGGCCTGCTCCAGAGGACCCTGCGCGAATTTCAACGCCTCTTCGCGACGGGCAATCGCCTCGCGCCCGCGGCCGGTGTCGCCGAGCACGTCGGCGATGGCGCGCAGCGTGGCGCCACGCCGCAGTGGCTCCGACTCAGCCGGACGCAGCTCGAGCGCGCGCTCCAGATAGCCGAGCGCCTCGCCGAAGTTGCCGATGGCGTGGTAGGTATTGCCGAGCCCATCGAGCGCTTTGGCCTGGCGGTCGGAATTTTGCGTACGCAGGCCACGTGCGTATGCGTCTGCATAGTGCCGGAGCGCGGCATCGTATTTGCCGAGCTTCAGTTCGGCGTACGCCGTGTTCGTCAGATTGCTGAAGTAGAGCGTGGGGTCCTTGATGTCGTCGCCCTCCGCCAGGATCTCGTAGTGACGCCTCAGAGCCTCCTGGTAGCGACCGCGCTGTGATTCGTAGTAACCCAGGTTGTTGCGGGCGGTCGCCGATTTCTCCGGCTCGTAGAGCCCGTCGTAGGCCTCGAGCACCCGCTGCCAGTCCGAAATGGCCTCGGCGTAACGATCGACATTGCCGCCGACATACGCGGCCGAACCGAGCGCTACCGCATGCTCGTAGCGCTCGCCGCGACGCAGATGATTGGCGGCGACCTCCAGGAACCTGTTCCTCGCTACTTCGAACTTCCGCTTTGCTTGCGGCTCGTCGGTCGTGTGCAGGGCCATGCGGGTCATCGTCCAGGCCCAGTAGAAACGCGCGCGATCGCGGCCGTATTCATCGCCCAGCGCCTTGAACTGCGCTTCGGCGGCGAGCATGGCCTCGGCGGCTTCCGGAAATTTCTCGACGCCGTACAGCAGGTTGTAGGCGTGCACGAGTTGCGTCTGCGCAGCGTCGAATCCGACGGCTCCCAGGACCTGCACGGCACGCGCGTAGGCGGCGGCCGCGGTTTCGTAGGCGTGCTCGTAATTGCCCGGCGCCGCGTCGATCTCCCCTCTGAAGACCATTTCGCCCAGGGAGAACGCGGCATCGCCGCTGGCCATCGCGCGCCAGAATTCCACGCAGCGCCGGTCGTCCTCCGGTGCGATGCGGGATATCCGCACGTCCACGCTGCCGTGCGCCCGTTCCAGTCCGACCACCGTGACATCCACTTTTCGCGCCGATCCACTGGAAACGATCAGGCGCTGTGGCACCCACCGTTGCAGCGCGCTGTCGGCCGTGGCGAGCCCGGCGCCCGGTGTGCGCACTTCGAGCCGCGCGTTGATGTTCTTCTCGAATGCTTCGACCAGCACTTCCGTGTTGCCCGGGATGTCCACGCTGCGCGTCACGCGCGTGTCGCCGGGCAGCTCGAGCACGAACCGGTCCAGCGTCCGGTCCGCGCGCGGGGCGCACTCGGCGGATGCGGCGGATGCGGCTTCGTACGACACGAGGCCGACCAGCGCGCCTGCGACGAGAATGCGCATCATGCGCCGAGGCTGCCTCAGCGCCTCACTACCCGTCAACGATCCGCTGCCGCACGCGGCGCAGTACTTCCCGGAGGCGCGGCACTACCAGCGCCTGCGCGGCGTCGAAGGTCAGCCAGCGGAACTCGTGATGCTCCGGCCGGCCGAGCTCCGCGCTGACCGGCAGCTCGACGGCCGCGCTCGCCGTTGCCGCGACGTAGTACCGCGCGACCTTGTTCTTCGCGTACGGCGCGGTCTCCACGAACTCCTCGCCCCAGCGAAATTCGAGATCGTCGATACCGGTTTCCTCGTGGACTTCGCGCCTCGCCGCCGCGAATGGATCCTCGCCCGGCTCCACCATTCCTTTGGGGCAGTCCCAGTAGTTATAGGCCCGCAGCAGCAGCACGTGCCAGTCGGCACCGGCCGCGCGAACCACGACGACCCCGGCCGACAGGATGGTGGCGGTACCGGGAAGGGGTTTGCCGGGGTTGGTGCTGCGTGCCATGGGCAGGAGAATAGCGATTTTCGCCGCGAAGCCCGCGAAACCCCTTCCCGGTACTGCCCGTACGCCAGACGAAGAAAAGGCGCCCGGTTCGCGGGCGCCTCAGGAAGTCGGCTCTCTGCTGGGAGGGTGAGAGCCGACGATGCACTTCACTCCAATCAGGCCGCGAGCCCGGCGCTCATCGGCGCCGGCGCGCTCGCCTCGAATTCGAGCACTCCGGCCACCGCGTGGATGGTGGCCGCGATGCGTACCGCGCTCTGAATCGACTCGCGCGACACCTCGTGCGCGCGCAGCTTCTTCTCGTGCGAGGTCACGCACAGGCCGCAGCCGTTGACCGCCGACACGGCCAGCGAGATCAGCTCGAAGTCGAGCTTGTCGATGCCGTGATTGGCGATCACGTTCATGCGCAGACGCGCGGGCATGGTCTGGTACTCACCGTCCTCCACGAGATGGAGGAAACGGTAGTAGATGTTGTTCATGCCCATGATGGCCGCGGCCGCCTTCGCGCCCTCGACCTCCACGTCCGCGAGATGCAACCTCGCCTGCCTTTCAATGCTGCGAGCGAAGCCGGTGTTCCGTGCCGCGATGGCCGAGGCCAGCGCGATGGACCAGATCTGTTTCTCGTTCAAGCCCGGAGCACCGGGCGGTGACAACACCGAGCCGAGATTCAGCTTCAGGTCGCGGGCGTAGTCCGGCAACGCGTCCCTGACCTGCTCGATGGATTGCAGTTCGACGTTCATGGTTCGCTCCTGGCGCCGATGTAGTTAGGCAGCCTTGAGCGTGGCTTCGCCCTGCTTCCAGTTGCACGGGCACAGCTCGTCGGTCTGCAGCGCATCCAGCACGCGCAGCACTTCCTCGGGGCTGCGGCCCACGGAGAGGTCCGTGACGTACACGAAGCGGATGACGCCCTGCGGGTCGACCACGTACGTGGCGCGCTGCGCGACGCCCGCGTCCCGGTCGAGGATGCCGAGCTCCGTGGTGAGCTCGCGCTTGATGTCGGACAGCATCGGGAACGGCAGGCTCTTCAGCTCGTCGCGGGTGCTGCGCCAGGCGTGGTGCACGTACTCGCTGTCCGTGGACACGCCGAGCAGCTGCGCGTCACGCGCCTTGAATTCCTTGTCGAGCTTGCCGAAGGCGGCGATCTCGGTGGGGCAGACGAACGTGAAGTCCTTCGGCCAGAAGAAGATCACGCGCCATTTGCCCTGGTGGGTGTCCTGGTCGAACGGCTGGAACGCCTTGGCCTGGTCGTTCGAAACGACGCCGGTGAGCGAATACTGGGGAAATTTCTGACCGATTCCTAACATGTCTACTCCTGTGAAACATTTCTCGAAGGCTCATTGCCCGCCGGGAGGGCCGGGCGGGCTGCGATGGGCGGGAATTCTCCGGGGAAACCACACTGTCGGCCAATCGATTGATTGTATAAACTCCATAGGCTTTATCTATCGTGGTGGATGGCCCAGGACATGTCTGACCTCAAGCTCAAGGACCTGCGCTACCTCGTCGCCGTCGCGGACACGCGGCATTTCGGGCGCGCGGCCGAGCGCAGCTTCGTCAGCCAGCCGACGCTGTCGGCGCAGCTCAAGAAGCTCGAGGAGTATCTCGGCGTGCAGCTCATCGAGCGCGCGCCGAAGCGCGTATCGCTCACCGCCGCGGGCGAGGAGATCGTCGAGCGGGCGCGCCGCATCCTCGACGCCGGCGACGAGATCGTCGAGCTCGCGAAGGGCCACCGCGACCCGCTCGCCGGGCGCCTCAAGCTGGCACTGCTGCCCACCATCGGCCCCTATCTACTGCCGATCGTCGCGGCGCGGCTGCGCAAGCAGCTGCCGCGCCTCGAGCTCATGCTGTACGAGTATCAGACCGATCCGATGCTGGAGAAACTGCATTCGGGCGAAATCGACGTCGGAATCCTGGCATTCCCGGTGGCGATGGACGGCCTCGATTCGCGCGAGCTCTACAAGGAGCCGTTCACGGTGGCCCTGCCGGCTGCGCACCGGCTGGCGCAGAAGCAGAGCATCAAGGTCGACGACCTCGCGCACGAGACGCTGCTGCTGCTCGAAGACGGCCATTGCCTGCGTGACCAGGCTCTCGACATCTGCTCGAGCACCGACGTGCACGAGAAGCAGGACTTCCGCGCCACCAGCCTCGAGACGTTGCGGCAGATGGTGGCGGCCGGAGTGGGCATCACGCTGCTGCCCGAGCTCGCGGGGCGCGGCGCGTACGGCAACGCGCGCGGCGTCGTCATCAAGCCGTTCGCAAAGCCGGTGCCCACGCGCACCATCGGCGCGGCCTGGCGCAAGTCGAGCGCGCGCCGCGAGGTCATCCTCGCGCTCGCGAAGCAGATCGCGGATCTCACGCCGTGAGCGCGAACCCAACGCCCGCCGCGGGCGCGTCGCCGCAGCCTTGCCGGATCGTCGCAGCCGACGGACGCGCGCTCGCCGGCCACTGGGTGCGAGCCGCGCCGGACGCGCGCCGCGCCGTGCTGCTCGTCAACGCCGCAACCGGATTTCCGCAGTCGTTCTACTTCAACCTCGCCGGATTCGCCGCGACGCGGGGCTACGACGCGCTCATCTACGACTACCGCGGCATGGGACGCTCGGCGCCGCAGGACCTGCGCACCGAGACCGCGCGCATGAGCGACTGGGGACTGCTCGACATGCGCGCCGCGCTCGCCGCCGCGGCCGAGTCCGCCGGCGGCCTGCCGGTGGCGACGCTCGGGCACAGCGTCGGCGGGCAATTCCTGGGGCTGCTGGCCAATCATTCGCTCGCGCGCGCCCACGTGCAGGTCGCCACCTCGGTGGGCTACTGGCGCTGGGAGCACGCGCCGTTCCGCTATCTCGCGTGGTGGTTCTGGCGCGTGCATGGCCCGCTGATGCTCGCGCTCAAGGGTTACGTGCCCACCGGCGGCGGGTGGTCGGGGCTGCCGCTGCCGCGCGGCGTCTACGCGGAATGGCGCCGCTGGTGCCTGCGGCCCGGTCATTTCGGCCCGGACCTCGCCACCTATCTATCCGACCAGGTGTTCGCGCAGATCCGCGCCCCCGTCCTCAGCATCGGTTTCGAGGACGACCCCATCGCGACGCGGCGCACGGTCGGCGAGCTCATGAAGTTCTTTCCGAACGCGCAGTACGAATCGCGCTGGTACGCGCCGCGTGACCTGCAGGTGCGCGCCATCGGCCACGGCGGCTTCTTCTCCGCGCGCGTCGGCGCGGCCATGTGGCCGCAGACTTTCGACTGGCTCGACGGGAAGTTAGGGGTGCGGTCGTGAGCGCGCCGGGCGGCCCGGCGGACCACATCACGCCGTACGACCGGCTGGCGCTCGACGAGGGCGCGTTGATCGGGCTGCTCGCGGCCCGCACGCGCACCGACGCGCTGGTGGAGTATTTCGGTGAGGCGCTGTTCACGGACCTGGTGAAGCTCGCGCGCGCCACCAGGCGGCGCGCCGCGGCGGGCCGGCGCGTGTACGTCCTGCCGGGCATCATGGGCTCGCAGCTCGGGTTCGTGCGCGGCGGCGGCAAGCCGAACGACATCCTGTGGCTGGACCCCATCGACATCGCGTTCGGCCGCCTGACCGAGCTCGCGCTCACGCCGGATTCGAAGATCGTGCCGCTCGGCGCAATGGCGTACAGCTATCTCAAGCTGACCCTGAGCCTGCGCAAGGCCGGCTACGACGCCGTGCTGCTCGACTACGACTGGCGCCGCGACATCGGGTCGCTGGGCAAACTACTGGCGGCGCGCATCGAGAGCGACGGCCGGCAGGGCGTGGCGCTCGTGGGTCACAGCATGGGCGGGCTGGTGGCGCGTGCCGCGCTCACGCACGCCGCGGGCGAGCGCGTGTCGCAGCTGGTGATGCTCGGCACGCCGAACTCGGGCTCGCTGGCGGCCGTGCAGGCGCTGCGCGGCACCTATTCGGTGGTGCGCAAGATCGCGATGCTCGATCTGCGTCACGACGCCGAGTTCCTCGCGCGCGAGGTGTTCGACACGTTTCCCGGGCTGCACGAGATGCTGCCCACCGGCAACGCGGTCACCGACCTCGACCTGTTCGACCCGGATGCCTGGCCGGCGCTCGGGCCCAAGCCGCCGGTGGAGCTGCTGCGCGCCGCCGCCGGACTGCCGTTGCGGCTGGCACCCGCCGACGCGCGCTTCCACATGGTGGTCGGCTGCAACCGGACCACGGCCACGGGCCTGGCGCTGCGCGACGGCGATTTCGAATACGAGTACAGCGCGCAGGGTGACGGCACGGTGCCGATCGAGCTCGCGCGCCTCGCGGGCGCGCGCCACAGCTACGTCGAATGCGGCCACAGCGAGCTCACCCTCGACGACCGGGTCATCGCCGGCACGGTGGACCTGCTCGAGACCGGCGCGACGCAGCGTTTCGCTTCCGCGCCGCCGCTCAGGCGCGCGACCCTCACGCGCGTGCGCGACGCCGAGCTGCGCGAGACCTACGTCGGCAAGGTCGACTGGCCGCACATGACGCCCGAGCAGCGGCGCCTGTTCCTCGACACGCTCAACGAGCCGCCGCGTGGTCGTGCGCACCGCCTGCCGCAGCGCCCGCGCGCGCGGCCGCTGCGCATCCGCGTGCTGCTCGGCGACGTCGCGAATTCGCGCGCCGCGGCCGCGGCGGTGGCCGTGCTGCGTGGCGTGCCGGCGAGCGGCGCGGCCGCCGACGTCGACGCGCGCCTCGGCGGCATCATCGGCGATTGGCTGCAGCATCGCGTGGTGAGCGCGGATGCCGGCAGCGTCACCCCGATTCCGCGCGCCCTGCAGCGGCGGCGCGACCACGCACGCATCGCTTTCCTGCTGGTGGGTCTCGGCCGCTTCGACCGCCTGGGTCTCGACGTGGTCGAGCTCGCCGCGGAAAACCTCGCGCGCTTCTCGGACGCGCCACCGTATCGGTCGCTCGCGACGGTGGCCTGGGGCGCGGCCAGCGGCATCACGCCGGCCGACGCGTTCGCGGCGCAGCTGCGCGGCTTCCTGCGCGCCCGCATGGCCGGATACACGCGGCTGGCGCGCGTGGACCTGCACGTGCTCAACCGCGCGCAAGCGCAGCGCGTGCATGCGCGCATCACGGATTTCGTGCGCGCGCGTCCGGCCGAGACGCTGCGCCTGGCGCCGCTGGCGCCGGCGCGCGGACCGCCGCCGCGCACGCGCACCCGCAAAGTGCCCGGCACCGCGCACCTCATCGTCGCGGCCGAGGCGCGCCGCGCCGGTGGCGAGAACTGGCGCGCATCGCTGCTCACGGGCGGCACCTCGGCGGCGATCTTCTCGCAGGGCCGGGAGATCGAGGACGCTGCGCTCGAGAAGTTGTTAGCCGACTTCCAGGCCGACGACCTGGGTGCCGCGCGCGTGAAGGTGCTGGGCCGGCGCATCGCCTCGCTGGTGCTGCATCGCTCGCTGGTCGACGCGCTGCTCGCGACCCGCGGCCTGGCGCTGTCCGTCGTGCACGACGCGGCGGGCAGCCGCGTGCCGTGGGAGGCGCTCAACATCCGCGGCTGGTTCCCGGCGCTCGAGCGTGGCATGTCGCGCCGCTACGCCACCGCGGATCTCGTGCCGGCGCGCTTCGACACGGAGCGCCGCGCGCAGCGCGAGCTCGCGGTGCTGCTCATCGCCAACCCCACGGGCGACCTGCCCGGCGCGGACACGGAGCGCGAGCGCATCGCGCACGTGCTGGGTCGCGCGCGCGGCGTGCGGCTCACGGAAGTCGTGCGCGAGGCTGCGACGCTGGCGCGCGTCACCGCGGAGTTCGAGTCCGGCCGCCACGACGTGATCCATTTCGCCGGCCATGCGTTCTTCGACGAGTTGCGCCCGGGCGAGAGCGGGCTCGTGCTGGCCGACGGCGAGCTGACGGGCGCCGGGTTCGCCGCGCTCGGACGCCTGCCGCCGCTGGTGGTGTTCAACGCCTGCGAATCGGCGCGACTGCGCCGCGGCCCGCGGTCGCGAAAACTTCCTGCCCCCGACGGCATGCGCCGTAACCTGAGCCTGGCCGAGACCCTGCTGCGCGCCGGGCTGGCGCATTACGTCGGCACGCATTGGGCGGTGGCGGATGCGTCGGCCACCGCGTTCGCCACGGTGTTCTACCGCGAGCTGCTGCGCTCGAGCATCGGCGGCGCGCTCGTGAAAGCACGCCGCGCGGTACAGCGCGGCGGCTCGCCCGACTGGGCGGACTACGTTCACTACGGTGACGCCGAGTTCCGTCTGAAAGCCCGATAAAGGGGACAGATAAAGGGGACAGATCTATTTTCGCGGGATCTGCGCGCCTGCACCGATAAATAGATCTGTCCCCTTTTTCCGCAGCTAAAATGACGCCCATCCATGGACGCCATTCTTTCTCTGCTCTCCGATCCACAGGCCTGGATCGCGTTCTTCACGTTGACGGCGCTCGAGCTGGTGCTCGGCATCGACAACATCATCTTCATCTCGATCCTCGTCGACAAACTACCGCCGCCGCAGCGCGAAGCCGGGCGGCGCATCGGCCTGTTCCTCGCCATGTTCATGCGGGTGGGCCTGCTGCTGGTGCTGTCGTGGATCGTGGGGCTCAAGGCCACGCTGTTCAGCTTCCTCGGCGCGCAGATCTCCGGCCGCGACCTCATCCTCATCGCCGGCGGCCTGTTCCTGGTGTGGAAATCCACCAAGGAGATCCACCAGCTCACCGAGGGCGAGGAGGGTCATGCCTCGGGCGCGATCAAGGCGAGCTTCGCCGCCATCATCGTGCAGATCATCATCATCGACATGGTGTTCTCGCTCGACTCCATCATCACTGCGGTAGGCATGGTCGACCAGGTGTCGGTGATGATCGCCGCGGTGGTGGCGTCGGTTGGGCTCATGATGCTGTTCGCGCGCGGCATCGGCAATTTCGTCTCCGCGCACCCGTCCATCAAGATGCTCGCGCTGTCCTTCCTGCTGGTGGTCGGCGTCATGCTCATGGCCGAGGGCTTCGATCACAAGGTGCCGAAGGGCTACATCTACTTCGCCATGGCGTTCTCGGTGGCGGTCGAGATGCTCAACATCCGCATGCGCAGGAAGAAGGCGGCCGCGCCGAACCCGGTGGAGCTGCACGAGCCCTACAAGCCGACCACAAAGAGTTAGGGGCATCCCTTGATAAAGCCGCGCGCGCATCCCATATTCGCGCTTACCCACATCGGGATGGACATGGCGCGCCGGGAGAGCGAAACATGCCTTTCGTGATCTTGCGGGTGGTCGGGGTCGTGTGGATCTTCGGCTTCATCCTGCTGGCCGCCATCGCCACTTCGAGCTACCTGTTTTCGAGCGAAGAACCCGCGGCGCGCAGCGCGCGCTGGATGTCCCGTCTGCGCATGTCGCTGGTCTGGCCGATTGCGTTGCTGTCCGGGTCCGGACGCGCGCGCCTCAGAAACGGCTAGGCGGCGGTCGCAGGACAAACAAGAACACTTCCGAGGAGAGTAAACATGGCTTTCAACACCCCGATCTTCCGCGGCCCCGGCAATGCCGGCGGCGGCGCGGAGGTGCCGGTCAAGAAGATCGCGATGTGGATCGGCATTGCGATCGTCGCGGTCATCGTCGTCAGCGTCGCGGGCTGCGGCATCAAGGTGGTCGACACGGGTCAACGCGGCATCAAGACGCGCTTCGGCGAAATCGCCTCGAATTCGCTGCCCGAGGGGCTGTATTTTTTCAACCCCATCACGACGAAGATCATCGAGATCGACACGCGCGTGCAGCGCAAGGACAACGAGACCGAGTGCTATACGCGTGACGTACAGCAGGCGCACATCAAGTACACCATCAACTATCGCCTGCAGCAGGACAAGGCGCACATCATGTTCCGCGACGTCGGCCCCGACTGGGAACAGCGCTTGATCTCGCAGGTGGTGGAAGGGACTCTCAAGGAAGTCATCGGCGTGTGGGACGCCGTCGACCTCATCTCCAATCGTGACAAGGCGACCACGGCCGCGTTCGAGCAGATCCGCGCCGACCTGGCGCAGCGTTTCGTCGAGGTGTCACGCTTCGAAGTCACCGACATCGCCTACACGCGCGAGTTCGAGCAGTCCGTGGAGCAGAAGGTCATCGCGCAGCAGAAGGCCATCGAAGAACAGAACCGCACCAAGCAGATAGAAGAGCAGGCGCGGCAGAAGGTGCTGTCGGCGGAAGCCGAGGCGAAGTCGATGCAGATCCGCGCCGAGGCTCTCGAGCAGAACGCGAAGCTGGTCGAGTGGGAGGCGGTCCAGAAATGGAATGGCATCCTGCCGCAGTACATGCTGGGCAACGGCACCATGCCGTTCATCAACCTCACCCCGGGCAAGAACTGAGACAGGAGTCGGTTTGACGCTGCCGGCGCTGATCTTCGACTGCGATGGCGTGCTCATCGACAGCGAGTACCTCGCGAGCCGCGTCGAGGCGGAGGCGGCGCGCGAGCTCGGTGTCGAGCTCACCGTCGAGGAGGCGCACGACCTGTTCCTCGGACGGACGGTGCAGGGCGTCGTGGACGGGCTGGCGGCGCGCAGCGGGCGGGCGGTTTCGGCGGCGTTCGTCTACAACTGGGCGTTCGCCACCGCGGACGCATTTCTGCGCGACCTCAAGCCGGTGCCGTTCGTGTACGCGGCGCTCGAGGAATTCAAGCGGCGCGGACACCGCATGGCAGTGGCATCGCAGTCGCCGCTGGCGCGCGTGCGGCTCAGCCTGCGCGTCGCCCGCTTCGACCGGCACTTCGGCGAGCACGTGTACGTCACCTCCATGGTGCCGAAGCCGAAGCCCGCGCCCGACATCTATCTACATGCCGCCGCGCGGCTGGGCGCGGCCCCAGCGCAGTGCATCGTCATCGAGGACTCGCCGGCCGCCGCCGCGGCGGCGCTCGGCGTGGGCATGCGGGTCATCGGCTACGCGCCCGGCGGCACCGCGGATGCCATGCGCGCCAGCGGCGCGAGCGTGATCCGCTCCATGGATGAGCTCATCGCGCGTGTCCTCACTCCCGAAGCGCCGGCAGCAAACTAGAAAACGCGTTCCTGCCGCGGCGCAAGCTGGCGCCGTCCTACACCGTGCTTCACGAATGCCGCCCGGGCGAATCCATCTTCGCTCGCTCGCTCCGCCAACGCTGTCTGACGGCGCGCAGGCGCGATTGCCCTCAGATTCGCTGCCATCACCAGGGCGGAAATCGATCGGGGAATTATGCAACGGATGTCAGTGTTGGCGACTCTCGCGTCGCTGAGTGTGGTGCTGTCGGCCTGCGGCGGCGGCGGATCGGGCAGCTCGACGCCCCCACCTTCGCAGAGTCCGCCTCCGCCTGCGTCTCCGCCGCCCTCGCCGCCGCCCCCGCCTCCACCGCCGGTCGATACGACACCGCCCGACGCGCCCACGAACCTCTCCGCGACGGCACAGTCCTCGAGCTCGATCATGCTGAGCTGGACGGCGGCCACGGACCCGAGCGGCATCTCCGAATACCGCGTCTTCCGCAACGCCGGCGCGACCCCGGTGGCGACGGTCAACGCCACGACGTTCACCGACACCAGCCTCAGCGCGGATACCGCGTACGCCTACACCGTGGTCGCGGTCGACGCGGCGCCCACGCCCAACGCTTCGGCGGCTTCTGCTTCCGCGAGCGCGCGCACGCTCGCGGTGGCGCCGCCGCCGACGGTGCCGGTGGAAGTGCGCCTCGGCACGCAGCGCGTGTACGCGGGGCTCACGCTCACCGCGGCCCACTCCATGCTGCGCGCGCCGAACGATACGTCACGCTGGATCGTCGTGCAGCAGGACGGCCGCGTCGTCGCGTTCGCCGACAACCAGGGTGTGTCGACCACGACCAACGTGTTGGACATCACCGACCGCGTCGTATTCCGCAACGTGCACGGCCTGCTGGGCTTCGCGTTCCATCCTAACTACCCGACCGACCGGCGCGCCTGGGCGGCCTACACCCACGAGACCAGCCCCGACGTCATCGTGCTGCGCATTTCCGAGTTCACCACCCCCGATGGCGGCGCCACGCTCAACCCCGCCTCCGAGCAGATCGTGTTCGAGATGGCGCAGCCCGGCGGCCACAACAACGGCGGCCACGTGCTGTTCGGACCCGACGGCATGCTGTACCTCGGCATGGGCGATGGCGGCAATGACGACAGCGCCACCGGCGTCGCGGGCAATGGGCAGCTCACCAACAACCTGCTCGGCAAGATTCTGCGCATCGACGTCGGCGGCCAGGCGAACGGCCGGCGCTATCGCATTCCGAGCGGCAACCCGTTCGCCGCGAATGCGATGTGCAACCACGACGGCACCGGCGCGAACGATTGCCCGGAGATCTTCGCGTGGGGCTTCCGCAATCCCTGGCGCTGGTCGTTCGACCGCGCGACCGGCGCGTTGTGGCTGGGCGACGTCGGCTCGCACACGCGCGAGGAAGTTAACAAGGTGGTCGCCGGCGGCAACTATGGCTGGCGCTGCAGGGAAGGCACGCTCGACACCTCGCTCATGTGCGGCACGCCGACGGTGCCGCTGACTCCGCCAGTGGCCGAATACGAGCATCCGCTCGGCCAGGCGGTGACGGGCGGCTTCGTGTATCACGGCACCGCCATCCCGGGGCTGATCGGCCGCTACGTGTTCGGCGACTACAGCTCGGGATTCATCTGGCACATCGCGACCGATACGCCGCCTACCAGGACGGTGACGGCCGCGGATGGCTGGGACTCCAGGGCCAATATCGCTTCGTTCACCGAGGACACCGACGGCGAGCTGTACCTCGTCGACGTGCGCACGTCGGGCATCTACAAACTGATCGCCGCGCCGTAAGGGGGGGGTGGTGGTGCCTGGTC
>JBIOZI010000024.1:0-7812 GCA_044871085.1 Steroidobacteraceae bacterium
TGCGCCCGGCAGGGCGCACTCACTTGGAGGTGGAAGTCCTCTACACACCCGGCAAGGGGAAGTGTTAGCTGAGCGGCAACGGTGTCCATCGCGAGGTGGGATCGGGAGGAAGCTGTGGGCAAAGCGCTGGCCTGACGAACAGGAAGCGGATAGAGGCGACGCATTGGGGTGAGACGGCAAGGAGCGTCAAAGCCCGCTACTTGCACGGAACGATGCGGCGTAGATCCGACAGGCATAAGCGTGAAGGTGAGTGCGCAATACCCGGGGAGATCTGACGGCGTGCCGCAGTGCTACGAAGATCGAGAGATGTTCGGAGGCGCCGCCAGAAGTCAGCCGAGGCCATAGTAGGTGGCGACACCGAAGGGCCGAACGACGAAGCCGAGAGTAGGACGGATGATCTCGACGCAAACAGTGAAGGCAGAAGTGCCCGCCAGGGCAGCCCAGACGCAGAGCACGGACCGGAAGTCCGCAAAGCTGCCTCGGGGTGCCGACGTGAGCGCGGCGACATTCGGGCGAACGAAATCGGAGGATCACGAGCTGATGGAGCGCGTGGTCGAACGCAGCAACATGAGGCTGGCGTACCAGCGAGTGGTCGAGAACAAAGGTACGCCGGGAGTCGATGGACTCACGGTGGCCGAGCTCAAAGACTGGCTCGAGGTGCATTGGCCGAGCGTGAAGCGGGCGCTGCTGGAAGGCGGCTATTTACCGCAGCCAGTGCGTCGAGTGGACATTGCGAAGCCTTCTGGCGGCGTGAGGACGCTCGGTGTGCCGACGGTGGTGGACCGGCTGATCCAGCAGGCGTTGCATCAGGTGCTGCAACCTCTGTTTGAGCCGCAGTTCTCGGAGGGGAGCTTTGGCTTCCGTCCGGGGCGCACGGCGCATCAGGCGGTACGCAGGGCGCAAGCGTATATCCGCGAAGGAAAGCGCTGGGTGGTAGACCTGGATCTGGAGAAGTTCTTCGACCGGGTGAACCACGATGTGCTGATGGCGCGGGTGGCGCGGAAGGTGAGCGATACACGAGTGCTCAAGGTGATCCGCCGGTTCCTGGAAGCGGGGATGATGAGTCAAGGGTTGGTCGAGCCGCGTGGGAAGGGTACGCCGCAGGGCGGACCGCTCTCACCACTCTTGTCTAACATCTTGCTCACGGACCTAGACCGGGAGCTGGAAAGACGCAAGCTGTCGTTCTGTCGCTATGCGGATGACTGCAACATCTATGTGCGCAGTGGCGTGGCGGGCGAGCGGGTGATGAGCGGGGTCAGGGTCTTCCTCGAGGAGGTCTTGCATCTGCGCGTCAATGCCGAGAAAAGCGCGGTGGCGCGGCCGTGGGAGCGCAAGTTCCTGGGGTTCAGCTTCACGGCGCATCGGCAGAGCCGTCTACGGATCGCGGCCGAGAGCGTGCGCCGACTCACCGAGCGAGTCCGACAACTGCTGCGCGCAGGACGCGGCCGCTCGCTCAACCACACAATCGAAATACTCAACCCGCTGCTGCGAGGCTGGATGAACTATTTCCAGCCCACCGAAAGCAAAGGCGTGTTGGAGGAACTCGATGGGTGGATGCGGCGACGGCTGCGCTGCCTGCTATGGCGGCAATGGAAGCGCCCTGCAACTCGGGCGCGCAACTTGCGCGCCCTGGGGCTGGACGCCGCGCGGGCTCGCTACAGCAACAACCACGGGCCGTGGTGGAACGCAGGTGCGCCCCACCTGCACCAGGCTTTGCCCGCCACCTACTTCACGCGCATGGGGCTGGTCTCGCTGCTGCATACGCAGCAGCGCCTCCAGTGTGTTCGTTGAACCGCCGTATGCGGAACCGCACGTACGGTGGTGTGGGAGGGCGGCGAGCGTAAGCTCGCCCCCTACCCGATTTGCGCGCCATAGTTGATCTGGAGCGCCATTAGGGCGTAAGAACTCCACGACCATGACCGCCATGCGCAAGACCCAGGAGCTCGCCGGAATCGCCCCCGATCGCATTCCCTTCGGGGAACTGCTCGAGGCCGGGAAACCCGCCGTCCTCAAGGCCGCGGCGGCTCATTGGCCGCTCGTGCGGCACGGCCTCGAGTCACCTCTGAGCGCGATGGAATACCTGCGTGGCTTCGCGACGCCGCGGCCCGCGTCGGTGTACACGGCGCCGCCGGAGCTCGCGGGGCGCTTCGCGTACGACGAGAATTTCACGGCACTGAATTTCAAGACCGAGCGCCTGCCGCTCGGCGAATGTTTCGATCGTCTCGCCAGGCAATTGAACGACCCGCACGCGGCATCGCTGTACGCCGGATCGACCGACGTCGATCTCTTTCTTCCGGGCCTGCGCGCGGAGAATGACCTGGCACTCAGTCATCCGATGTTCGAGCATGCCCGCCCGGTGGTGAGCATCTGGCTCGGCAATCGCACGGTGGCCGCCGCGCATTTCGACGTCTCGCACAATCTCGCCTGCGGCATGGTCGGCCGGCGACGCTTCACGCTGTTTCCCCCGGAGCAGGTGCACAACCTCTATCCCGGCCCGCTCGAGCCCACGCCCGGGGGCCAGGTGGTGAGCGTGGTGGACTTCCGCGCGCCGGATTTCACCCGTTATCCGCGCTTTCGCGAGGCGCTCGCTGCCGCCGAAGTGGCCGAGCTCGCGCCCGGGGACGTTCTGTTCTATCCGGCGCTGTGGTGGCACCATGTCGAAGCGCTCGAGTCGTTCAACGCCATGATCAACTACTGGTGGAACACTTCCCCCGGGTTCATGGATTCGCCGCAGAACACGCTGCAGCACGCGCTGCTGAGCCTGCGCGGCCGGCCGGAAGGCGAGCGTCGCGCGTGGCGCGAGATCTTCGACTACTACGTGTTCGGCCCGCCGGAGCGCGCGGCCGGGCACCTGCCCGAGGCTGCGCGCGGCAATCTGGGGCCGCTGGATGAAAACAAAGCGCGCCGGCTGCGCGCCAATCTGCTGAGCCGTTTGAATCGCTGATCCATTCGATGAGGTTCCCTTGGAAGAGCAACGCGTAAAGAAAGTCGTCGTGACCGGAGGCGGCACGGCGGGATGGGTCTGCGCCGTCGCGCTCGTGAAACACTTCGGTGAGCTCCTCGACATCACGCTGGTCGAGTCCGAGGAAATCGGCACCGTCGGCGTCGGCGAGGCCACGTTTCCGTCGATTCTCGGGTTCCATCGTCTCATCGAGCTCGATGAGCGCGAGTTCATGCGCGAGTCCAAGGCGTCGTTCAAGCTCGGCATCTCGTTCGAGAACTGGGGCGGTCTCGGCGACCGCTACATGCACGCGTTCGGCACCGTCGGGAAATCCACCTGGATGGGCGACTTCCAGCATTTCTGGCTCGCCGCGCGCGCGGACGGTTTCGGCGGCAACCTCGGCGAGTACTGCTTCGAGAATGCCGCCGCGCTGGCCGGCAAGTTCGCGATGTCGGACAAGGTGAAGATCAACTACGCGTATCACTTCGACGCCGGCCTGTACGCGGCCTTCCTGCGCAGGATCAGCGAGGCGAAGGGCGTCAAGCGCGTCGAGGGCAGGATTGCGCGCGTCGAGCAGGATCCGGAATCCGGATTCGTGAAGGCGCTGGTGCTCGAATCCGGCCAGTCGGTGCCGGGCGACCTGTTCCTCGACTGCAGCGGATTCCGCGCGCTGCTCATCGAGCAGACATTGAAGGCGGGCTTCGCGGACTGGAGCCAGTGGCTCAAGACCGATCGCGCGTTCGCCGTGCAGACGCCGTCCATGGAGGCCGTCCCGCCGTACACGCGCGCCATCGCGCGCCAGGCGGGCTGGCAGTGGCGCATTCCGCTGCAGCATCGCGTGGGCAATGGGCTGGTGTTCTGCAGCCAGTACCAGTCCGAGGACGAGGCGCGCAGCACGCTGCTCGACAACCTCGAAGGTCCGGCGCTGTTCGAGCCGCGGCTGCTCAAGTTCAAGGCGGGCAGACGCCTTAAGGCCTGGGACAAGAACGTGGTGGCGATCGGGCTCGCCAGCGGTTTCATCGAGCCGCTGGAGTCCACCAGCATCCACCTCATCCAGATCGGCATCACGCGGCTCATGCAGCTGTTTCCCTTCGGCGGCATCAACCCGACGCTCGTGAAGCGCTACAACGAGCAGTCGCGCGTCGAGTTCGAGACGATCCGCGACTTCATCATCCTGCACTACAAGCTCACGGAGCGCGATGACGTGCCGTTCTGGCGCGACTGCCGCGACATGGAGATTCCCGATTCGCTCACCCAGCGCATAGAGCTGTTCCGCGAAACCGCCATGGCCTACCAGGCCAACGATGAGCTCTTCCGCGTGGATTCGTGGATGCAGGTGATGATCGGCCAGCGGCTCTACCCGCACAGCTATCACCAGATGGGCCGCATGCTGGGGCCGGAGCGGCTGCGCAAGGCGCTCGACACGCTGCAGGCGAGCATCGCCGGCGCGGTCACGCGCATGCCCACGCATCGCGAGTTTCTCGAGGCGTTCTGCGCCGGAACCAGTGGCGACTACTCGCAGCTGATGAATCCGGCGATGGCCAGCAACAGCGCCTGAGCGGGTCCTCAGGCACCGAAGCGCGAATCGTACCCCCGTGCGGCACCCGAACTTCCGCATGCAGACGCTCGCGATCGGCCGCGAGCGCGCGCCGCTCGTCGTCGTCGACGACCTCATCGCCGATGCCGACGCGCTGGTGGCGCTCGCAGCCACGAAGCAATACGGCGCCGTCGACAGCTACTACCCCGGAGTGCGCGCCCGCGCTCCGCTCAGCTACCAGCAGTTCATCCTCACTACGTTTCGCGATGCGTTCCGGGACGTCTTTGGTCTCGGCAGCCGCGCGCTGCGCTTCACCACCTGCCACTTCTCGGTGGTCACGCGACAGCCGGCGGAGCTCGTGCACCTGCAACGCGTGCCCCACGTCGATTCGTTCGCGTACGACGAGCTCGCTTTCATTCACTATCTATTCAAGCGCAACCTGGGCGGAACCGCCTTCTACCGACATCGCGCGACCGGCTTCGAAATCATCGACCAGGCACGCGCGCTGGGATATCTCGAGACCGTGGCGCGCGAAAAAGCCGGCCCGGATTCGCCCGCCGCCGCCTACATCGACGGCGACACCGCGCTGTACGAGCAGGTCGAGCGTCAGGAGGGCGTCTTCAACCGCCTGTTGATGTACCGCCGCAATTCACTCCATTCGCCCTGTATCGGTCCGGACGCGGAGCTGATCCCGGACCCGCGGCT
This sequence comes from Steroidobacteraceae bacterium, assembly GCA_044871085.1. Lineage (GTDB taxonomy): Bacteria > Pseudomonadota > Gammaproteobacteria > Steroidobacterales > Steroidobacteraceae > CADEED01. Next base: position 5,184 of record JBIOZI010000024.1, read on the forward strand.
GGGCCGGCTTTCGCTCAACGGGTTCCTGGCCTGACGGCGGCTCTGCTCAGACGCTGACGGCGTCGTAGACCACCACGCGCTCCCACAGGTGGGAGCAGTCCGCGACGAACTGCTTGTGGATCGCATGATCCTGGTAGGTCTTCTGCCCGGCCGTGTCGTCGAAGAACAGGATCTCCGACGCGCTGTAGCTGTTGTCGACCACGTCGCGCTTCTCGGTGCTGGCGGGGACGCCGAAGTGCGCGCCTCGCACGGTCTCTATTTTCGAGAGCGTCCGCAGGCCGGCGAGCAGCTTCTCGAGGTCTTCCTTGGACGACGGGTTCTTCAACCAGAAGAACACGTGATGCACGAGCTTCGGAAACTTGTTCACGGCGGATGCTCCGGCGAAAGTCAGGACGGGTGTGACGGTGGCCGCGGCGGTGGCCGCGGCGGCGACGATGAAAGTTCTGCGCGCGTTGCTCATCAGGACAGCTCCGGTGTGATGGCGGCGTGCGGGACCGCGAGTCTCTCGTATGCGGTCTCGAGCGCGCGCCGGAAATTCTCGTTTGCAAAGATCGCCGGCGGCAGCACCGATTCGAACACGCCGAATCGCGCGACGTCGGCGCGCGCGTCGCCGCTGCAGGCCTTGCCGAGCGCGGCGAGCCGCGCCGCTTCGGGATCCACGATGGCCACCTCCGCCTTCGCCTGGCGCACGATGAACCGCATCCACGCCGCGAGCGGCATGACGAGGCGATGGATGGGCCGGCCGGCGCGCAGCGCGTCGACGACCACCGGCGTGACGCGCACCGGCAGCTTCTTCGAGCCGTCCCAGGCGATCTGGCTCAGCAGGTGGCGGATGCCGGGGTTGCGGAAACGCGCCAGCACCGCGGAGATGTAGTGCGGCACCTCGAGGCCCGGCATCGTCCCGAGGCTGGGCGCGAAGTCGTCGCTCATGAGCTGCTCGACGAATTGCGCCAGCTGCTCGTCGCGCATCGCGTCGGCGACGGATTCGTGCCCGCGCAGCAGGCCGATGTACGCAAGCGTCGAGTGGGGGCCGTTGACCAGTCTGAGCTTGGCGCGGTCGTAAACACCCACATCTTTCGCAAGCGTCACGCCCACCGATTGCCAGTCCGCCTCGCGCATCGCCGGCAGGTCTTCGATGACCCATTGCGTGAACGGCTCGCGCTGGATGGGCCATTCATCGGTCACGCCCGTGAGTTTCTGCGCGCGCTCGCGCAGCGCGTCGTCGGTGGCCGGCGTGATGCTGTCGACCATCGTGCGCGGGCACACTACGTCGGCCTCGATCCAGTGCGCGAACGCGGGATCCGATTCACGCGCGAACGCCACCAGCGCGCGGTGCAGCACCGAGCCATTGTCCTGCAGGTTGTCGCAGCTCAGCACGGTGAACGGCGGCACGTTCTGCGCGCGCCGGCGGCGCAGCCCTTCGACGATCCAGCCGATGACGCTGCGCGGCGGACCGGGCTTCGACAGGTCGTGAATGATGTCCGGATGGCGCAGGTCGAGGACGTTGCGCGCGTCGAGGCAGTAGCCCTTCTCGGTGACGGTGGTCGAGACCACCCGGGTGTCGCGCGCGGCCAGTCTCGCGAAGGCGCGCTCCGAATCGGTGGCGCCGACCAGCAGCTCGCGGATGGCGCCGATGACGCGCGCGCGGGGCGCTGCACCGAGCTCCACCAGCGTGTACAGGCCCTGTTGCGGCTGCAGCGCATCGCGCAGCCCCGTGCTCCTGAGCGACAGCGCGCTGATCGCCCAGCGCTTGTCGGCGTGCAGCAGCGTGTCGACGTAGTACGCCTGGTGGGCGCGATGAAATGCGCCCGGCCCGATGTGCACGATGCCGAAGCGCGTCGCACCGCGGTCGTAGGTGGGCAGGATCGTGCCTGATCGGGCGGCATGCAGACTCGCCTCGGAGAGGCGCGGCGAACTCATCTTCACCTCTTGTTCGTGTAATTGATGATTATGCCGAGGCGCCTGGTGTGCGACGCCGCGAATTTGGCCGGCCGTCAACCGGGTCAGATGCCATGCGCGACCACGTTCTGCGGCAGGCCGGGCACGTCGACGCGGACGCGGAACAGGCCACCGGCGAGCGGCTGCGCCCGGCGTGCGGCGTCGTCGAGCCCCACCCATGCGCTGGTGATGTACAGGGTCTTGAGATCGGCATCGCCGAACGCGGCTTTCGTCACGTTGGCGACCGGCAGCTTCAGCGTGCCCAACAGGCTGCCATCCGGCGAATAACGCTGCAGTCCCCAGCCGCAGAACACGCCGGTCCAGATGCAGCCCTCGACGTCGACGATGGGTCCGTCCGGATATCCCACAGCCGGCGCCAGGCGGGCGAATACGCGCTTGTTGGACAGGGTGCCGGTGCGCGCTCGATCGAAGGCGTAGATGATCCCGGCCAGCGTATCGGTGTGATAGAGCACGCGGCCGTCGGGACTCTCGGCGGGTCCGTTGGTCACGACGTAGCCGGGATCGCGGCGCACGCAACCCTGGTCGCCGAGCTGGTAGAGCGCGCCGCTCGGCTCCTCCTCGTTGTCATCCATCGAGCCGAACCACAGGAAGCCGGCCGAGTCCACGAAGCCGTCGTTGAGCCGGTTGTTAGGCGCGTGCGGCTCGACGACGTGCAGCAGCGTGAAGTTGC
>JBIOZI010000025.1:0-4388 GCA_044871085.1 Steroidobacteraceae bacterium
AGCGCCCGCGTCGCACGCCCGGGTCGCCGTTGTTCTTCGCGCCGAGCTTCAATCCGAGCGCGTGAAAGTCCTCGACCGCGCCGCGCGAGGGCGCGCGGAACGCCAGGTGCACCGGGCTGTGCGCCGCCTGCGCGGCATCCGTCCAGAAAGTGGGTCGCCCCGCGGCGACCACGAAGAACGGTGACTCCGGCGCGCCCGTGCTGAACACCAGCCAGCCCGTGCCGTCGGGCTGCGTGTGGTCTTCCATCAGGCGGATGCCGATCGTGGCGAGCAGTGGCTCGTAGAGGCCAGCGCCCTTTTTCAGATCGGAGAAGACGATGCCGACGTGATCGAACATGCGCTACAGACCGCGCGAGATCACTTCTTTCATGATCTCGTTGGTGCCGCCGTAGATGCGCTGCACGCGCGAATCCGCGAACATGCGGCACACCAGGTATTCGTTCATGTATCCATAGCCGCCGTGCAGCTGGACGCAGTCGTCGAGCACCTGCTGCTGCATGTCGGTGATCCAGTACTTGGCCATCGAGGCGGTTTCCGTGTCGAGCCTGCCCGCGACCAGGTCCACCACGCAGCGGTCCGAGAACACGCGCGCGATGCGCGTGACGGTCGCCATCTCCGCCAGCTTGAACCGCACGTGCTGGTAGGTCGCCACCGGCTGGCCGAAGGTCTTGCGCTCGCGCACGTACGCGAGCGTCGCCTCGAGACCGCCCTCCATCGCAGCGACCCCGGACACCGCGATGACGGTGCGCTCGTATGGCAGGTCGTGCATGAGCATGTGCATGCCCTTGCCTTCCACGCCGCCGAGCAGGCAATCCGCCGGGACCTTCACGCCCTCGAAGAACAGCTCGGCGGTGTCCTGCGCATGCTGGCCCATCTTGTCGAGCACGCGGCCGACGCGGTAACCGGGCAGATCTGCGGTCTCGACCATGAGAATAGATAGTCCACCGCTGCGGTCGTTCGGATCGGTGCGCACGGCGAGCATCAGGAGCCCGGCCTGCGATCCGTTCGTGATGAACGTCTTGCCGCCGTCGACGACGTAGACGTCGCCCTGCTTCGTGGCGCGCGTGCGGATGCCCTTGAGGTCCGAGCCCGTGCCGGGCTCCGTCATGCAAATGGCGCCGATGAGCTCACCCGATGCCATGCGCGGCAGCCAGCGCTTCTTCTGCGCTTCGGTGCCGTGATTGAGCACGTAGTGCGCGCACATGCTGTGCACGCTCTGGCCGAAGCCGCTGATGCCGCGGCGCGAGAGCTCGGTGTACAGCACGGCCTCGTGGCGGAAGTCGCCACCGCCGCCGCCGTACTCGGCGGGTACGTCGAGCAAAAGCAGGCCGGTGTCGCCCGCCTTGCGCCAGGTGGCGCGGTCGACGTGATGCTGTGCGCGCCAGCGCGCATCGTGGGGCAGCATTTCGGTTTCGACGAAGCGCACGACGGTGTCGCGGAACGCTTCGAGCTCTTCGTCCATCCACGGGATCACGTAGGGTTTCATGGCGGCCTCAGTGCATGTGGCCCATACCGTACGCCCAGGCCCCGGCGTAGGCATACAGTGCCAGCAGTACGAACGACATCGCCAGCGACACGACGCAGAGCACCGGCCGCGGATTGAGGCACCGCCGGTAGAACCAGGTGCCGACCGAGCTGCCCAGGAAACTCAGCCCCGCACAAACGGGGGCCAGCATGAACAGTTGCTGCGACACATTTCCATTCCAGCGGGACCCGATTGCGGCGCCCAGCACGACGACTCCGATGGAGGCGACGAGCAGAGCGAACGCCGTGCCGCCGAAGCCCTTGGCGAGGCGGCGGTTGCGTGTGGGCAGGTCCTCGGCGCGCTCCACGCGCTACTTCCCCTCGCAGGCGGCGTCGCCGCCGCGCGCGAACGTGTACTCGCCACCCTTGCGCGCATCGAACGTGAGCGTCTCGCCGCTGTTCGTCAGGCCCTTGGGTCGCTGCGCATTCTCGAAGCGCACCGTGTACTGGCGCGCGAACAGCCGCGAACGCACGGTCACCGGACCCGCGTGCCCGGCGTGCAGCGTGAATTCATTCGCCCCACAGGCGTCCCAGGCGACATCCACGGTGACGTCGCCGCGCGCGCGGAGGCCGCTCACGCTGCCCTCGGCCCACGCCGCCGGTTTCGCCGGCAGGATGTGCAGCTCGCCGTTCTGGCTCTGCAGCAGCATCTCGACGATGCCGGCGGTCGCGCCGAAGTTGCCGTCGATCTGGAACGGCGGGTGCGTGTCCCAGAGGTTGGGCAGCGTGCTGTCCCGCAGCAGGCCCACCAGCAGCTTGTGCGCACGATCACCATCGTGCAGCCGCGCCCAGAAGTTGATCTTCCACGCGCGGCTCCAGCCCGTGCTCGCATCGCCGCGCGCATCGAGCGTCACGCGCGCCGCCCGCGCCAGCTCCGGATTCTTCACGGGGTCTATGGCGCGCCCGGGATGCAGCGCGAACAGGTGCGAGACGTGGCGGTGATCTTCCTTCGCGTCGTCGAAATCGGCCTTCCATTCCTGGAGCTGGCCCCACGAGCCGATGCGCAGGCCCGGATCGAGTTTGCCCAAAGCCTCCTGCACGCGCGCGCCGAAAGCCTTGTCGCCCACCAGCCGCGCCGCCTCCACCGTGCTCACGAACAGGTCCGCGACGATCTGCTGGGACATCGCCGCGCCGGCCGTGAACGGCCCGTGCTCGGGAGAGTAGCTGGGCGACACGGTGAGCCTGCCGTCCTTGGGGTCGGCCACCAGCGCATCCAGCCAGAACTCCGCGGCCGCCTTCATCACCGGCCAGGCGCGCTTCTTCAGGAACGCCTGGTCGCGGTTGAATAGATAGTGCTCGTAGAAGTGCTGCGCCATCCAGGCGGAGGCCTCGGGCTGCCAGAACGCGGTGGGCCAGTCGATGGGCCCGACATAACCCCAGGCGTTCGTGTTGAGGAACATGGTCCAGCCCTTCGCGCCGAAGTAGCGCTCCGCGGCGAGGCGGCCGGGCGGCACGAGGTGTTCCACGAAGTCGAACAGCGGCGCGGTGGTCTCGGCCAGGTTCGCGGACTCCGCCGGCCAGTAGTTCATCTGCAGGTTGATGTTCACGTGGTAGTCGGCGTTCCACGGTGGCGTGGCCTTGTCGTTCCACACGCCCTGCAGGTTCGCGGGCAGCGAGCCCTGGCGCGAAGACGCGATCAGTAGATAGCGTCCGTAGTCGAAGTACAGCTGCTCGAGCGCGCGGTCCGCCGCGGCGTCGCCGCCGCCGTATTGCGCGCGCAGCCGGTCGGTGGGGAGCTTCGAAGACTTCGGCGTGAGCGCCAGGCGCACGCGGCGGAACAGCTCCTGGTGGTCGTGCGAATGCTCGCGTGCGAGCACCGCGACGTTCGGGCTCGCCGCCGCGACATCCTTCGCCGCCACCGCGGCGGGATCGAGCGCCGCATCCCGGTAGTCCGGATAGCGCATGCGGTAGTTGGTGCGCGCGGCCACGTAGACGTTGATCGGGCACTCGCTGTCGACGACCAGCGCATCACCCTCGGCCTTCATGGTGCCGCACTCGGGCAGCACGCGCACCGCGACGGCGTATTTCAGGCCATTCGACGCGAGCGCGCCCGAGATGAAGATGGTGTCCTTCACGATGCGCGTCGCGGCGCTGCGATTGTCGGGCACCGTGTAGCGCACCCTGACCTGCTGGCGCGAAGTGCTGATCCAGCTCGCGACGAGGATCTGCGCGGGATACGAGACGAAGTAGTCGCGGCGGTAACCGACGTTGTTCTGCTTGAACTTCACGCGCGCAATGGCGGAATCGAGATCGAGCTCGCGGCGGTAGTCGGTGACCGGCGCGGCGTCGGCGGCACGCTCGAGCACCAGGTCGCCGAAGCTCTGGTAGTCGCCGTAGTTGTGCATCTTGCGGCCGAGCTGCCTGGCAACGGCTTCGGGGTCCAGACGCGCCCCGTCCAGGAGCTGCTTGCCGATGGAGCGCATGAGCGGTGCCTGCGAATCGGCCGGCAGGCCGTAGTCGTAGCCGCCGGCGGTGCCGGGGCCGCCCGTCCACAGGGATTTCTCCGCGATCTGGATGCGCTCGGAGTCCGTGCCGCCGAACACCATGGCGCCGATGCGGCCGTTGCCGATGGGCAGAGCTTGCGTCTCCCAGTCCGTAGCGGGCTGGCCGTACCACAGGGCGCTGTCGGCCTGCGCGATCGATGCGAGCGCCAGCGCGGCGGCCAAAACAGTTAGACGTGATTGGCGCATGGATCCCCCTGTGACGGGGGATCATATCGAAAGGAAAAAGGGGACAGGAGAAAAAGGGGACAGATCTATTTTTGAGAAAAGGGGACAGATCTATTTTTCGGCAGGGCAGCAGATCATGAAGAACCTCGGTGAAAAATAGATCTGTCCCCTTTTCTCAAAAATAGATCTGTCCCC
>JBIOZI010000026.1:0-3791 GCA_044871085.1 Steroidobacteraceae bacterium
CGAATCCGGTGATGGTGGTCTGACACACGAGCCACAGAGACGTCGCGGCCATGACGGCCAGCATCGGCACACCCACGGCTTTCAGATACGCGTCCCGATACAGCGCGGGAAATGCGAACGTCCCCCACAGTATCTTGGACAGGGACAGCCGCGGCGGAGGCATCAAACCAGTCCGGCCTTCTTCAGTGCGGCCGGCGGCGGGCCGTCGAACTTCTCGAGCGGCACGTTGCCGGTGTATCCGAGGGCCTTCATGCCCACGGGTGTCGTGTAGTACCCGCCGGCGGTGAGATCGCGGAATTTCGCGAAGAACTTCGCGGCATCCGCGAACCGCGATGCGGCCCGCGGCGCGTAGCAGATGTCATCGGCCATCGCGGTGCGCTGCGCGTCGGTGAGCCCGGCGAACTCTGCGCCGAAACGCGCACGCGCTTCGTCATCCATCCACTTCAACCCGGGCAGGATGACCTCGCGATCCGCGCGTTGCTGCGGATACGGCGCGCTGATCCATTCGTCGATGAACTCCACCACGCCGACCGACGATGCGGAGGGCGAGGCCTCGTCCGCCGGAATGATGAGATCGCAGAGTGCCGTGGTGGTGAGGCGCGCGGCAATTCCGAGCGTGAGCGGCCAGGGCTCGCCCAGCTTCCATTCCTTCGTCAGGTTGGGATCGGTGCCGTACCCCGCCTGGCCCGCCGGCACGTCGATCGCGAACGGCCGCGGCGCGTAGTTGGCCGCGTGCAGCGCCGGCACGCTGGCCGCGGCCGCCAGCATCCACTTGATGGTCGTGCGCCGGTCCATGCTCACAGCTCCTTGCGCCTCAATTGCCGCAGGATTTCATCCGATGCGCGCCAGGCCAGCGCCATGATGGTCAGCGTCGGGTTCTTGTCCGCGTTCGAGCACAGCGTCGCGCCGTCGGTGATGAACAGGTTCTTCACATCCCAGCTCTGCCCGAAACTGTTGGTCACGGACTTGGTGGGGTCTGCACCCATGATGGCGCCGCCCACTTCATGAATGATGATGCCTCCCTGCTTGATGGCCTTCTCGCCCGGCTGGGGAGCGCTGGCCATGCGGCCGCCCATGGCGTCTATCAACTCCGCGAAGGTCTTCTGCATGTGCGCCGCCTGGCGCATCTCGTGCTCGGACCACTTCCAGTGGAAGCGCAACACCGGAATCCCGAACTTGTCTTTCACCACCGGGTCGAGCTCGGCGAAGCAGTCCTCGTTCGGGATCATCTCGCCGCGGCCCGCGAAGCCCACGAACGAGCCGTAGTAGCGCCGCGCGTCTTCCTTGAATTTCCTGCCGTAGCTGCCGCCGGTGAGCCACTCGAGCCCGCCGGCCGTGCCCATGCCCGGCATCGTGCGGCCGCCGCCGAACTCGATGTGATAGCCGCGCGCGAAGCCCAGCTTCCCCGCCATCTGCTCCTTGTACAGCCACCACGGCACGTACATGTGCCCGCCGTCGGCGCCGTCCTCGTTGTGCAGCGGCATGCTCTCGAGCAGCGGCACCTGCCCGCCGAAATTCGCGCCCACCGTGTCCATGATGTATTTGCCGACCTTGCCGCTCGAATTCGCGACGCCCGAGTTCAGCAGGATGCGCACGGACTCGAGCGCGCTGGCCGCGAGCACCACGACCCGCGCCTTGACCCGGTGCTCCGCGCCGCTCGTGCGGTCGACGAACAGCACGCCCTCCGCACGGCCGTCGGCGCGCTTGATCACCGTGCGCACCATGGCGTCGGTGACGATGTCGAGATTCCCGGTCTCGAGCGCCGGCGGCAGGTGCACGGTGGTCGATTGGTAGTTAGCCCGGATGGCGCAGCCGCGCCCGCAGGGCGTGGCCCAGAAGCACGCGGCGCGCTTCTGCATGTCGGCGGCCAGGATCTTCTGCGCCTTCGCGTTGCCGGGATGCAGCAGCGCGGGCAGCCGCGCGTGGTCGAGCCGCGTAGTGAGCACGGCCCGGTGGCCGGCGATGACCGGAATCTTCATGCGCGCCGCGCGCTGCTTCACCAGCAGGTCCGACACGCGCGGCTTCGGCGGCGGCAGCAGCACGCCCGGCGAGGAGCCCGGCGTGTTCTCCAGGCCGTCGTTCGCGCCGTACACGCCGATGAGCATCTCGACCTTGTCGTAGTACGGCGCGAGGTCCTCGTAGCTCATGGGCCAGTCGAACCCGAGGCCGTCGCGCGCGTGCGGCTTGAAGTCGTACGGCCCGTTGCGCAGCGAGATGCGGCCCCAGTGGTTGGTGCGGCCGCCTAACATCCGCGAGCGCCACCACACGAACTGCCGCTCCGGCTCCGCCGAGGCACTGGTGTACGGCTCCCCGGGAACCTGCCATCCGCCGTCGACGGTGGCATCCCAGAACCCGAATGGCTTCTCGGGCGTGCCGGCGGCGCGCAGCGGCGCATCGCCGGCGGTCTGCATCATCGGAGTTTCGGTGGCCGGCTCGTATCGCCTCCCGGCCTCGAGCATGAGCACGCGCGCGCCGTCCATCGCCAGCGTGTAGGCGGTCTGGCCACCCGCGGCTCCGGAGCCGACCACGATGACGTCATAGGTCTTCGAGTCGGCGTAAGTGCTGGTCACGAAAGGCATGATTGGCCTGGATTGTAGGGGCGGTGCTCCCCAGAGTCATAGTCGAAAACTATGCGCGCGTCCGATACGCTGCGGCGCACTCCCGCCACCAGACCGGCACACCCGGCCGAGCGATTTTCCCATGAGCGCCTACACCCTCGGACGTCGACAACTGCTGCAGGGCGCACTGGCCGCCGCGCTGCCCTTTGGTATCGCGGGCTGCGCGGGCGACGAGGCCGCGAAAAAAGCTCCGCTCGTCGTGGGCGGTTTGCCGGTCACCTGCAATCTCACGCTGCCCGTCGCCTGCACCGGCAAACAGGCCGCCATCGCCGCAGGCTCGGCCAAGAACGACTTCGCGTTCGAATACAGCAAATACAGCGGTTGGCCCGAGATCAAGGAATCGCTGATGGCCGGCCGCATCCAGGCCGGCTACATGCTGGCGCCGCTGGTCATGGATCTCGCGGACAAGAAGATTCCCGTGAAAGTGGTGTCGTTGGGGCACCGCTCGGGCGCGGTGATCATGGTACGCAGCGAATCGCCGTATCAGCGCTTCGCCGATCTCAAAGGCAAGCGCATCGCGATTCCGAGCCGCTTCGCCGTCGACTTCCTGTTCCTGCGCAAGATGCTGGCGCTCGAGAACATGACGCCCAAGGACATCGAGATCATGGAGATGCCGCCGCCCGACATGCCGGCGGCGCTGTATGCCAACGCGGTGGATGCCTACTGCACCGGTGAACCCTTCGGCGCGGCCGCGCAACGCGCCGGGTATGCCCGAATCCTGCGCATGACGCGCGATTACTGGCGCAACTACATCTGCTGCGTGCTCACGGTGCGCCAGGAGTTGATAGACGAGAACCGCCCCATGGTCCAGGACCTGGTGAACCAGATCCAGGGTGCCGGCCTGTGGCTGGACGAAAACCCCGCGAATCGCACCAAGGCCGTCGAGATCGCCTCGGGCAAGAAGTTCTTCAACCAGGATCCGAAGATCCTGCAGTACGTCATGGACAACCCGGTCGATCGCGTCACCTACGGCGACCTGCGCATGATCCGCGAGGAATTCGAGGACCTGATGCAACTGTCGATGCAGGCGGGGACGATCAAGCACTCGATTCCGTACGAGAAGTACATCGACGACAGCTTCGTCCGCGCCAAGCAGGCCGCAACCATCCCGCTGTGATGTCACGCGCGCTGTTGCTGATCCTGTTGGGCACGGTCGGCTGCGCCGTGGGCGCC
>JBIOZI010000027.1:0-43175 GCA_044871085.1 Steroidobacteraceae bacterium
GGCCGCCCCGCCGGCCTGCGCACCCACGTGCTCGTGTGCCTGGCATCGGCGCTGCTGATGCTGGTGACGGTGTACGAGGATCACTGGGTGCGCACACCGGGCGATTCGCGGCTCGATCCCACCCGCATGGCCCAGGGCATCATGACCGGCATCGGCTTCCTCGGCGCGGGCGTCATCGTCAAGGAGGGGCTGAACGTGCGCGGCCTCACCACCGCCGCGTCCATCTGGATCACCGCCGGCATCGGCGTGCTCGCAGGCGTCGGGCTCTACCTACCGCTGATCATCTCCACCATCCTCACGCTGACCGTGCTGTCGGTATTCCGCTGGGTGGAGACCCGCGTCCCGACGCAGGCGTACTACAACTTCGACGTGCAGTACGCGCGCGAGGGCAGCCTCTCCGAGGAGAAGATGCTGGAGATCCTCAGCAAGCTCGGCTTCAGCGTGGCGAACCTCAGCTACCGTCTCGATGGCATGGGCGAGCAGCGGCTGTTGCGCCACAAGATGACGCTGCAGACCACGGACCGCGGCGCCGCGAAGCGGCTCGCGCGTTACCTCGAGGAAAACCAGACCGTGAGCGAGTTCCGCATCTCGCCCACAGGCGACTGAGAACGGGCCTTGAGCATCAGCTATCACGACCCCGCGACGCTGTTCCCCCGCTATTCGAACCACCATCACGCGGTCGAGGTGCGCGGCGGCGCGCGCCTGCTGTTCATCAGTGGCCTGAATGGCTATCTACCGGACGGAAAGACGATGCCGCTGACGTTCGACGACCAGGCCGAGATCATCTGGGGACACATCAAGGGCATCCTCGCCAGCGCCGGCATGACGGTGCAGAACCTGGTGTCGATGCGCTTCTACCTCGCCGATCCGCAGTACGACGAAGCGAACATGCGCATGCGCGCCAGGCATCTCGGCGACCATGCCGTGGCGCTGACCACCGTCTGCTGCCAGCTCCTCGATGCGAAGTGGAAGCTCGAGGTGGAGGCCGTGGCCGCCGGATGATCGGAGGACTCGAATGAACATCGTCAGGATTGCGGCGTGCGCGCTGCTAGTCACCGGGTTCGCCGCCACCGCGCAGGAGGCGGCCAGGCCGGACCCGTTCGCGCCCGTGCGGTTTCTCATCGGCGAATGGCGCGGCACGGCCGAGGGCCAGGCGGGCAATGGCACCGTCACGCGGTCCTATGCGTTCGTGCTCGGCGACCGGTTCATAGAGGAGCGCAACACGTCGACGTACCCCGCGCAGGACCGGAATGCGAAGGGCGAGGTGCACGAGCATCGCGGCTTCCTGAGCTTCGATCGCAAGCGCAAGACGCTCATGATGCGGCAGTTCCACCGGGAGAGCTTCGTCAATCTCTACGCGTTCGACTCCGCGGCGAGCACGGCGCAGCGGCTGGTGTTCAACAGCGAGCACTTCGAAAATTTCGACAACTCGTGGCGGGCGCGCGAAACCTACGAGCTGATCTCGGCCGACGAATTCGTCGAGACATTCGAGCTCGCACCGCCGCAAAAGCCCTTCGAAATCTACAGCCGCACCCGCTTCAGGCGAGTCCCCTAGACGCGTGGGAAATCCGCCGACACGCGGCGGGTTGTTTGTCCGGCTTTCGCGCGCGCCAGCGCACGGCAGGATGGCGCTCCATGAAGACAGCAAACAACAAGTGGCTCATCGGCCTGTGCGCGGCTGCGGCCACCGTGGCGCTCTCGGCCTGCGAGACCACCAGCAGCGGCACCGGCGGCGGCAACGTGCGAGGCTCGCGCAAGCCCGTGGCTTTCACCTGGCAGAGCACCGAGAGCAATCGCGGCGACATCACCGCGACGTTCGGCAACGGCCGCGTGTTCACCGGCAACTACTTCCAGATCACGCGCGAGACGCGCGTGGACCGGCTCGACCCGCTGTGGGACGGCTGGGGCCGGCCCTATCGCCGCAACTCGTGGCGCTACTGGGGCCCGAACGACGATGCCTTCGTGAAGGAGTACAGCGGCCGCGTGCTCGCGAACCTGCATTCGGAGGACGGCGAACACATGCGCTGCCGCTTCACGCTCGTCTCGCCGTCGCGCGGCATGGCCGGCGGTGGCGAAGGCCGCTGTCAGCTTTCGGAATCCGGCCAGGAAATCAACGCGGAATTCCCGCGCCAGTCCTGAAGTCTTGAAACGTCAGCTGGGCAGGGTGCGAGATCCTCCCACTCGCCCCTCCCCAGCCTGACACCAAGCCGGCGTCATTCATGAGTTAGGCTGTGGCCGACCATGAAACGACCTCGCACCCTGCTGTGGATCGCCGGCGCCGCCTGGCTGAGCTCCTGGTTCCTGCCCGTGCTGGACGACTACGTCGGCTGGCAGGCATTTCGCGCGGTGTTCGACCCGCCGTCCGGCGATCGGCGCGGCTGGGAAGACCAGGCCGCGCAATGGATGAGCGGGCTCACCAACGTCGTGTTCGCGGCCGTGTTCGCGGTGCTCGCGGCCGGCGGCAGCATCCGCGCGGGGCTGCTGATCCGCATCGCGCTCGCCTGCTTCGTCGTCAACCTGTACTGGCTCGTGCAGGCCGCGAAGGGCGGCGAGTGGGGCGCGCTGCTGGCCGGCTACTACGTGTGGATGGCCGCGTACGCGCTCATGTTTTGGATCGGCCTTTCAGCCCATCGAACATCGAGAACACCCACGGGCGGCACGCCACCATGAGCGCCAGGCTGCGTTTCTCGCGGCTCTGCAGGTGACGATCGAGCTCGGCGAGCTCGTTGAAATCGGCGATCAACCGCGCGAGCTTGCGCTGCAGGACGACGCGCGACGCCTCGGACAGCTCCGCCGAACGGAACTGCAGTGTTTCGTCGGCCGCGAGGAAATTGGAGCGCATGAATTCGTCGCGCACCTGCTGCTCGTAGGTGCGGCGGATCGGCCCGTCCTCGCGCCACGAGATCGGCGCATGCACGCGCAGCCGCGCGCCGAGCCGCGCGCGCAGCTCGATGAGGTGCAGGTTGTCCAGCTTCACCAGCCAGCGGCGCAGCAGTTTCTCGTCGGCGTGCAGCTCGGCCGCCACCTCGCGCGGCGTGTGACCGTTCGTCAGTAGATAGAAACAGCCGAGCAGCTGCGGGTCGGCGGCGAGCGCCGTTTCCTGCGCGGCGGTCAGCGTGCTCGAGGTCTCCGCGGGCGCCGTCGACACCGGCCGCACCAGCTCTTCCATCGACAGACCCGTGGCCTCGCAGATGCGCTCCAGGCGCGGCAGACTCAGGCTGCCGCGCGACAGGATGCGCTTCACGGACGGCTCGCTCAGCGAAATGCGCTTGGCGAGCATGGCGTACGTGATGCCACGCGCACGCAGGCCGCGCTTGAGCGCGAGGATTATCCTGTTGGTTTCGCCCATGTGCTCCCCTTTGGCATACGCCGCGGATTCTGCCTCAATCGTAGGCGTTTGGTGACGCACCGATGGTATCAGTAACCGATACCTACCCTCTGGGTATTGCCTGCAGCCACCATCGTGCGCCAGCGTGCGTCCATGCACGCGCGACTCAAACCGGTTCGCAGGGCGCCGCGGCCGCTGTGGGTGAACGACACTCACTCGGCGCTCAATCGCACCTGCGTCGCGAAGCTTCTCGAGCCGCGGCGGGTCGGCGAAATCGCCGATGCCGTGGCCCTGGCAGCCAGGCGCGCCGAGCCCGTCGCGATCTGCGGCACGCGGCACGCCATGGGCGGCCAGCAATTCCTCGCCGGCGGCGCGCTGCTCGACATGCGCAAGCTCGCCGGCGTGCGCTGGTTCGACCGCGGCCGCGCGCTCATGGAAGTCGAAGCGGGCATCACCTGGCCCGACGTGATCCGCGGCTACCTGGCGCTGCAGCGCGGACCCGCTCCCGCGTTTGGAATCCGCCAGAAGCAGACCGGCGCCGACCGGCTGACGCTTGGCGGCGCGGTGGCCGCGAACATCCACGGCCGCGGCCTCAACGCGCAGCCGTTCGTGGCCGACCTCGAAGGTCTCGAGGTCGTCACACCGGGCGGCGACGTCGTGCGCTGCAGCCGGCACGAGCATGCCGCGTTGTTCCGCCACGTGGTCGGCGGCTACGGGTTGTTTGGCGTGGTCACGGCCGTGACGCTGCGGCTGGTGCCGCGCGTGAAGGTCGAACGGTGCGTCGCGCGCCTCGACATCGAAGAGTTGCTCGCGGCATTCGACGAGCGCATCGCTGCCGGCCACCTGTACGGCGACTTCCAGTTCGCGACGGCCGCGGACGATGCGCAGTTCCTGCGCAGCGGCGTGTTGTCTAGCTACGCGCCGGTCGCGCACGACCGGCCCATCCCGGCTGACCAGCGCCGGCTCTCGCAGAGCGACTGGAACGAGTTGCTGTCGCTCGCGCATCGCGACAAGCGCGCCGCCTTCCGCAAGTTCACCGAGTTCTGCCTGGCCACGCACGGGCAGGTGTACTGGAGCGATACGCATCAGCTCAATCTCTACCTGGAGGACTACCACGGCGCGCTCGATCACCGGCTCGGCGCGGCGGTGCGCGGCAGCGAGATGATCACGGAGCTCTACGTGCCGCGACCCGCTCTGACTTCATTCATGGACGACGTGCGGCGCGACTTCCGGACGAACGGCGTCGACTTCATCTACGGCACGGTCCGGCTCATCGAGGCCGAGCACGAAACCGCCCTGCCGTGGGCACGCCATGGCTGGGCCTGTGTCATCTTCAACCTGCAGGTCGAGCACCGGCCGCATGCAGTCGAACGCGCCGGCGAGCACTTTCGCCGGCTCATCGATCACGCCCTGCGCCGCGGCGGCAGCTATTTCCTCACCTATCACCGCTTCGCGCGCCGCGCGCAGCTCGAGGCTGCGCATCCGGCGATACGCCGGTTCCTGGCATCGAAGAAAGAGATGGATCCGCAGGGGATTTTCCAGAGCGATTGGTACCGGCACATCGAGGGCCTGTTTGCATGAGCGCCGCCGCCGCCCGCGCACGCGAGGCCGCCGCGTTGCTCTGGAGCTGCGTGGCGCTGTTCGCGGCGCGCGTCATCGGCCAGCTCGAAGCCCTGCTGATCGGCCCGGCGTGGCTGCCCGACATGGACGCGTGGTTCTCGGGGCTGCTGCCCTATCCACTGCTGCTGCCGGCGCAGATCGGCGTGCTCATGGCCATGTCCGTCGTGGCGTGGAACGCGCGCATCCGCGGCGGAGCGTTCGCGCGCGCCCGGCCGCGCCTCGCGCGCGCGCTGCGCCTCTTCGCATACCTGTACTTCTCGGTCATGGCCGTGCGCCTCGCGCTGAGCATCATCGACCACGGCCGGGACTTCTGGCGCGAGGGGGCCATCCCGGTGGCATTCCACTGGGTGCTGGCGCTGTTCTTGTCAGTGGTGGGGCGCGTGGGGCTGCCAGCCCACGACCAGCATGAGTACGAGGAAGCCGACGACGTACCCCACGGCGACGTGCCAGCCCTCGCGCAGCCACTGGCCTACGGATTTCGCTTCGGGGAAGAGATTCGATACGGCGACGCCCGCTGACGAGCCGAACCAGATCATGGAGCCGCCGAAGCCCACGGCGTACGCCAGCACGCCCCAGTCGTAGCCGCCCTGCTCGAGCGCGAGCTTGGTGAGCGGGATGTTGTCGAACACGGCCGAAACGAACCCGAGCGCCAACGTCGAATCCGGTGACGCCGGCGGTAGTTTGTCCACCGGCATCATCGACGCGGCCAGCACCAGCGACAGCAGGAACACCGCGCCCCTGGCGGCCGCGGGCACCGCGGCCCAGTCGGGAGCCCGCCACGGCGCCAGCAGGAGGATGACGCCGAGGACGGTGACGCCGATGTACGGGAAAGCCGCGCCGCGTTCGGGTGGCAACGTGTTCGCGTACAAGTTCGCGGCCACGGCGGCGGCGAGGATGAGCAGCACGATGGCCAGCCGGGACTTGTCGATGTGTACCTGCGCGCCCGCAGTTTTCTCGATGGGCGCGTGGCGGTGCTGCTGGCGCGCCGCGACGACGGCGAACACCGCGAACGCCGCCACCGCGCCGACGTAGGCATGCAGCACGTCGAACGCGGCGACTCCGTCCAGCCACATCATGGTGGTGGTGGTGTCGCCGATGACGCTGCCGGAGCCGCCGGCATTCGCGGCGCCGACTATCGCGGCGAGAAATCCGATGTGCACGCGCTGCCGGAACACCGTCGCGGCCACCGTCGCGCCGATGATCGAGGCCGCGATGTTGTCGAGGAAGGCCGAGAGCACGAATATCATCGCCAGCAACACGAAGCCGCCCTTCCAGTCGTCGGGCAGGAAGCGCGGCAGCACGTGCGGTACGCGGCTCGCCTCGAAATGGCGCGACAGCAGCGCGAAGCCGACCAGCAACGCGAACAGGTTCGCCACGACCACCCACTCGTGCAGCAGATGGCGGCCCAATCCCTGGAGGCCGGGCACGCCGGCGAAGGCGCCGAACGCCAGCTTGTACGCCGTGATCGCGACCAGCCCCGCCAGCGCCACGCCGAGCGTGTGGCGGTGGAACAGCGCGACGCCCAGCAGCGTGAGCCCGAACAGGATGAATTCCACTGTCATCGACCTATGGCCATCGCGCGCGGGCGTCTCAGCCGAGCCGCGGGCAATGCGCGGCGATGACGCCGTCGTTCACCGCCTGGGTGATGGCGGCGATGTCGGGCGCGAGATAGCGATCGATGTCGTAGTGCGGGACGCGCGCGCGGATCTCGCGCATGACGCCCTGCAGCCGCGCGGACGTCTCGACGGGCGCGCGCAGGTCCACGCCCTGCGCCGCGGCCAGCAGCTCGATGGCCAGGATGGTGGCCGTGTTCTCGCAGATGTCGCCGAGCTTGCGCGCGGCGAACGTGGCCATCGACACGTGGTCTTCCTGGTTGGCCGAGGTCGGCAGCGAATCCACGCTCGCCGGGTGCGCGAGTAGTTTGTTCTCGGAGGCGAGCGCGGCCGCGGTGACGTGCGCGATCATGAAGCCGGAATTGACGCCGCCGTCCCGCACCAGGAACGGCGGCAGGCCCGACAGCGTGGCATCGATGAGCAACGCGATGCGCCGCTCGGACAGCGCGCCAATCTCCGCGACGGCGAGCGCGAGGTTGTCGGCCGCGAAGGCCACCGGCTCGGCGTGGAAATTGCCGCCCGAGAGCACGTCGGCGCCGCCGTCGTGCGCGCCCTCCCGCAAGAACACCAGCGGATTGTCGGTGACGCCGTTCGCCTCGCGCAGCAGGACCATGCGTGCGTGTTCGATCTGGTCGGCGCACGCGCCCATGACCTGCGGCTGGCAGCGCAGCGAGTACGGATCCTGCACCTTGCCGCACTCGCGATGACTGGAGTTGATCGGGCTGTCGTGCAACAGGTCGCGATAGGCGCGCGCGGCCGCGATCTGCCCGGGGTGGCCGCGCAGCTCGTGGATGCGCGGGTCGAAGGGGCTGGCGGAGCCCTCGGCCGCGTCCACCGACAATGCGCCCGCGACCAGCGCGGTGGCATACAGGTTGTCGATGGCGAACAGGTTCCACAATGCGAGCGCGGTCGAGGTCTGCGTGCCGTTCAACAGCGCCAGGCCCTCCTTCGCGCCGAGCGTGATGCGCGCCAGGCCGGCGCGCTTCAGGCCCTCGTCGGCGCTCAGCACCTTGCCGCCGTGCTCGACCTCGCCCACGCCTAACAACACGGCGGACATGTGCGCCAGCGGCGCGAGGTCGCCGCTGGCGCCCACCGAGCCCTTCGCCGGCACGCGCGGCAGCACGTCCGCGTCGTAGAGCTTTGCGAGCGCGTCGACGAGCACGCGGCGCACGCCGGAATATCCGCGCGCCAGCGTGGAGATCTTCAGCGCGAGCATCAGGCGCACCACCGTCGCCGGCAGCGGCTGGCCCACGCCGACGGCATGCGACAGCACGAGATTGCGCTGCAGGAGCTCGAGCTGATCGTCGGGAATGTGGGTCTGCGCCAGCCGGCCAAAGCCCGTGTTGATGCCGTACGCGGGCTGGCCGCGGGCGACGATCTGCGCCACGGCAGCGGCACCGCGATCGATGGCCGCATACGCGGCATCCGAGATCGACAGTTTCGTGCCGCCGCGCGATAAATCGCGCAAGGACGCGAAATTCAGCGGATTGCCGATGACGATCATGGGCGCATGATGCCCGAAGCCGTGGCGGGTTTGGCTACAATGCCCGCCTCACCTGCGAAAGAGTTTCCGTCATGGCAAACGCGCGACGCGCCGCCGGTTCATGCGGCTTGGCCCTGGTCATACTCACCGCCTGCAACACCAACATGAAACAGACCGCACCCGACTTCCCGATGCATTCTTCCGCCGCTGAAAACGCCGATACGGGTTCCACGGCCGCGGCGCCATCGCCGCCGGTCGCGGCGCGGCGCCCGCATACCGTGGAGTCGCCGAACGGCGCACGCGTGGACGAGTACTACTGGCTGCGCGACGACAAGCGCGAAGCCCCGGACGTGCTCGCCTACATTCGCGCGGAGAACGAGTACGCCGACCAGATGCTGCGGCATACGAAGCCGCTCGAAAAAAAGGTCTACGGGGAGATCATCGGTCGCCTGCAGCAGGACGACGCCACCGTGCCGTACCTCATGAACGGCTACTGGTACTACCGGCGTTACGAAACCGGCAAGGAATATCCCATCTACGCGCGCCGCGCCGGAGCGAAGGAGGCGCCCGAGGAGATCCTGCTTAATCTCAATGAAATGGCCGTCGGCCACGACTTCTTCGACGTCGGCGAGATCGCCATCAGCCCCGACGGCAAGCTCATCGCATGGGCCGAGGACACCGTCGGCCGCCGCCAGTACATCATCCGTGTGATGGAGATCGCGACGCGCATGGTGTATCCCATCGCACTCGCCAACGTGGAGAACAACGTGGTGTGGGCCGGGGACAACCGCACGTTCCTCTACGTCGAAAAAGATCCGGAGACGCTGCTCGGGTACAAGGTGCGCTCGCATTCCATCGGCGACGGCAATCACACCGACGTCGCGGCAGATCCGCTCATCTGGGAGCAGACGGACCCGAGCTTCTACTCGGGAGTCGGCAAAACGAAGGACGAGCGGTTTCTCGTCATCTCCACGCAGAGCACGGTGTCCTCGGAATACCTGTTCGCAGATGCGAACGATCCGAAGCTGCGCTTCAAAGTGTTCCTGCCGCGCGAACGCGACCACGAATACCAGGTCGATCACGCGAACGGCCGCTGGATCGTGCGCACCAACTATCGGGCGAAGAATTTCCGCATCGTCGAGGTCGAGCCTGGACACGAGGCGGAGCGCGCGAAATGGCACGACGTGGTCGCGCATCGCGACGACGCATTCATCGATGCATTCGACGTGTTCCGCAACTTCCTGGCCATCGAGGAGCACTCGGGTGGCTTGCGCAAACTGCGGCTGCGTCCGTGGAGCGCGCACGGCGCGGCGGATCACGACGTCTTCGTCACCGCCGACGAGCAGAGCTACACGATGGCGCTCGACGTCAACCGCGAGTACGGCAGCGACACGCTGCGCTACGTGTACACCTCGATGGTCACGCCGCGCACCTGGTACGACTTCGACTTCAAGACCGGCAAGCGCACGCAGCTCAAGCGCGAGCCGGTGCTCGGCGGATACGACCCGGCGCGCTACTCCAACGAATTCAGGTGGGCGGAGGCGCGCGATGGCACGAAGGTTCCCGTGAGCATCGTGTATGCAAAGACGACGCCGCGTGACGGCAGCGCGCCGCTGCTGCAAGTGGGCTACGGCTCGTACGGCAGCACGTACGACCCGGAATTCTCCTTCCTGCCCCCGTCGCTGCTCGACCGCGGCTTCGTCGTCGCCATTGCGCACATCCGCGGCGGCCAGGAGATCGGCCGCGCCTGGTACGAAAACGGCAAGCTGCTGAACAAGAAGAACACGTTCACCGATTTCATCGACGTGACGCGTTGGCTGGTCGCCGGGAAATACTGCGACCCCAAGCGGGTATTCGCCATCGGCCGTTCGGCGGGCGGGCTGCTCATGGGTGCCATTGCCAACCTCGCGCCGCACGACTATCGCGGCATCGTCGCGGGCGTGCCGTTCGTCGACGTGGTCACCACCATGCTCGACGAAAGCATTCCGCTCACCACCAACGAGTTCGACGAGTGGGGCAACCCGAAGGAGAAGAAGTTCTACGACTACATGCTCTCCTACTCGCCGTACGACAACCTCGCGGCCCACGACTATCCGGCCATCTTCGTGCACTCGGGCTTGTGGGACAGCCAGGTGCAGTACTACGAGCCCACCAAGTACGTGGCGCGCCTGCGCGCGCGCCGCACCGGCGATAGTTTGATCGTCCTGCGCACCAACATGGAAGCCGGGCACGGCGGCAAGTCGGGCAGGTACGAGCACTACCGCGAGTTCGCGGAGCAGTACGCGTTCATCCTCGACCAGGCGGGCATCACCGATTGAAGGCCGTCATGAGGCCGTCGACCTGGAGAGGCCTCCGTCCTGACGCCCGTCGAGGCGATCAGTAGGTCACGTTGCCCGATTCGATGCAGTGGTTCGTCGGGTAACCCGTGCACAGCCGCTTCACGGCGTGCAGGCGGCTGTTCGTGAGCACGGCGGTGGATAGCGTGCTGTCCGTGCGGAACACTTCATCCGTCATGCCGCTGATGTCGCAGAGCGTGATGCTGACGTTGGTGGGGTAGGTGGTGCCACCGTTCTGGCGGTAGACCTTGCGCGCATTCTTGAAGATGCAGTTGGACACGTTGACGCGCGTGTTCACGCCCGAGGCGTTGATGTGGCGGTCGTCCGAGTCCACCGAGGTGAGCTTGGTGATGTTCACCGTCCCCGCGGTGCGGACGCTGATGGCGGTCTCGCCATACACCTTCCTGATGTCGATGTTCTCGAGCGTCGCACCCGCATAGACGTTGATCGCACGCGCCGTGAACGAGGTGAACGGCGAAGGCGCGATGATGACGTTGCGCAGCTTCGCACCGTTCTCCACCCGGAACAGCACGGACTTGCTGACCACGCTCTCACTGGTGCTGTGGACGTCCATGCCGGGACCCGGGACGAAGGTCTTGCAGCCGCCGTCGTAGACGCCGGCGGTGATGATGATCGTGGCAGTCACGGTCACCATGCCGGTGGATACGCAGGTGGCACCGGTGATCGGCGCCGTCTGCGCGTACGCGCCGCCGGCGAACAGACAGATGAATATCGTAGATAGTTTGCGAAGCATGCCCCTCTCCCTGGATGCCGTGCGACCTGCTGGCCGCTCGCGATCAATAGGTGACGTTGCCGGCCGTGATGCAATTGCCGGGCGCATATCCCCGGCAGACCTGGTTGACGTTGTGCAGGCGGCTGTTGGTGAGCTTGGCCGTGGACTGCGGACCATCGGTGCGGAATACCGCGTCCTCGATGTCACTGATGTCGCAGCGGTCGATGCTCACGCTGGTGGGGTAGACGGTGGCGCCGCTCTGGCGAAAGACGCGCTGTGCCCTCTTGAAGATGCAATTGGACACCGTGACGCGCGTGTTCGCGCCGACGGCGAGGATGTGCCGTTCCACGAAGGGCGCCGTGCCGGACGTGAGCTTGGTGATGTTCACCGTGCTCGTGTTGCGGATGCTGATGGCCGTCTCGCCCTCGACGCGCGTGATGTCGATGTTCTCGAGCGTCGCACCGTCGAACACGTATATGGCCTTCGCCTGACTCGCGTTGATCTGGACCGGGCGCCCCAGGATGACGTTGCGCAGCGTGGCGCCATTGCGGACGTGGAACAGCACGGACCGCGCCGCGCTGGTCTCGTCGCCGATGTTGAAGCCCATGGCCGGGCCCGGCACGTAGGTCTTGCAGCCGCCGTCGAAGACGCCGCCGGTGACGACGATGGTGACGTTGACGACCACGGTGCCGGTCGAGACACAGGTGGCGCCGGTGATCGGCGCCGTCTGCGCATGCGCGCCGACGGCGAACAGGCAGGTGACTGCCGTGAGAATCTTGCGAATCATCTCCCTCTCCCTGGGTTGTTCCCGGCCGTCAATAGATGACGTTGCCGGACGTGATGCAGTTGCCGGGCGCATATCCCAGGCAGACTTGTTTGACGTTGTGCAGGCGGCTGTTGGTCACCGATGCGGTCGACACCAGGCTGTCGGTGCGGGCCACCGCGTTCGTGATGTCGCTGAAATCGCAGCGATCGAACGACACCGCGGTCTGGTACGTGGTGGCTCCGTTCTGCCGGAACACGCGGGGCGCGTTCGTGAAGATGCAGTTGGACAGCTTGACGGTCAGGCCGGCGCCGACACCGACGATGTGGCGATCGAGGGACAGCCTGCCGATGGAAGTGATGGCGCTGATGTTCACCGTGCCCGCGGTCCTGATCCTGATGAATGTGTCGCCGGCGGCGGCGATGATCCTGACGTTCTCGAGCGTCGCGCCGTTGCTGACTTCGATGGGGCGCGCCGTGCCCGACGGCCGCAAGCCATCGATGATGACGTTGCGCAGTTTCGCGCCGTTCTCGACCCTGAACAGCAGCGCGTTCGCCGCCTCCGTCTCGCTGTGGCTGCCGGCGTTCATGTTCTTCGGCACGTAGGTCTTGCAACCACCGTCGAACGTGCCGGTCGCGATCAATATCGTCTTGGTGACCTCGACGGTTCCGGTGGACACGCAGGTCGACCCCGTGATGGGCGTGCTCTGTGCGTAGATAGACCCGGCGAACAGGCAGACGATCCCTGTGAACAATGAACGACCCATGGCCTTCTCCTTGGCTAGGTTTCTGGTTGTGCGGCTTGCGGCCGCGGCGAGGTGGTTAGACCAGCACCGCGATCGGGCATCGATTTAAGCGTATGTACCAGGATGGGTCAATCGGCCGCGGCCGCGGCGCGGCCCCGGACGGGCTGGACTGAGTCGAAAAGCGCGGGTTGCTAGATTGACAGCTTGTTAGTGAGCGCTCACATCGCGCCACCACGCCCTTACGCCGCCGCACGCTCCGCCTTGAGCAGCACGACGACGTTTCGCTCGACCCAGCGGCCGAACAGGCCGGCGAGCCTGGCCAGCGAGCGGCCCAGCGGTGTGAGGCGGTACTCCACGCGCGGCGGCAGCTCCGGATAGCTCTTGCGGCTCACGAGGCCGAAAGTCTCGAGCTTGCGCAGTGTCTGGATGAGCATCTTCTCCGAAACACCGTCGACGCCGCGGCGGATCTCGGCGGTGCGCAGCGGTCCACGCGCGAGCTGCGCGAACACGAGCAGCGTCCACTTCTCCGCCAGCACGGCGAGCACGCGGCGCGAGGGACATGCGGAGCTGAAGACGTTGGCGGCGGGATGATTGCGATTCATGCGCGCGACGCTACCACAATCTCGCCGCATCGCGACATTCGCCGCGGTGGATTCCCGCTGCCGACACTTACCGGGAGGTAAGTACCACCGGGGGGATACTTACCAGAAGGTAAGTACTTGTCAGTGGGTTCGCACGGCTCTAGATTGCCCGCCTCCCGACGACACAAACGACAATGGAGTACGCCATGCAATTGTATTTCGCACCCGGTGCCTGCTCGCTCGCCTCGCACATCACGCTGCGCGAAGCCGGCCTGCCGTTCGACCTCAAGCGCGCCGACACCAAGACCAAGAAGCTCGAGGACGGCGCGGACTTTTTCGCCGTGAACTCCAAGGGCGCCGTGCCCGCCCTGCGCCTCGACGACGGGCAGATCCTCACCGAGGGTCCCGTGATCCTGCAGTACCTGGCGGACCAGAAGCCCGGCACGCTGATCCCCGCGGCCGGCACCTTGCAGCGCTACCGCGTGCAGGAATGGCTCAACTACGTCACCAGCGAGGTCCACAAGACGTTCTCGCCGCTATTCAATCCCGGGGCGGGACCGGAGGTGAAGGACTATGCGCGCGCGGTGCTCGACAAGAAGTTCGACTGGCTGGAGAAGCAGCTCGCGGGTAAGACTTATCTGACGGGCGAAGCGTTCACGGTGGCGGATGCCTATCTGTTCACGGTCGTGAACTGGTCGGGCGCGGTCGGCATAGATCTCGGAAAGTGGCCGGCGCTCAAGGCCTTCCACGCGCGCGTCGCCGCGCGTCCGAAGGTGCAGGAAGCCATGGCCGCCGAAGGCCTGCTCCAAAAGGCAGCCTAGCTAATTCGATATATTCGATTTTGGTGCACGCCGGCCGGGCCTCGCGCGAACGTGGTTGCGCGGGCCCGTTTCCGGCGTCGCGCGCATTTCCAACACGCGGTCCGGTAGCTAGAAGCAGCCAATTCGGGCTCCGCGCGATGTCTCGCGGTGCGAAATACGAGACAGCGGGAACATTTTCATTTTTCCGGCATTCCCCGAGACGCAGTGCAGCGATGGCGCAACTAAGGCGCCGGCTCCGCCGTTCTCGTTGCATGGCACCATCTGAGTAGATTGGCTCGCAATGGCTCGACGCATTCTTGAATGCGTCTGCAAAAATTGTCTGGCATGTGCGAAAAACCTGTGCCATTTTGTGCGCCGATTTTTCACGGGGAGAAATCGCACGCTTGATTTGCATCTGAAGCGGGTCTGCCGACCAGATGCTAACTACAGTCCAGGGACCCACACGGAAGCGGGGCAAAGGGACGCGGCTTCACGGCCGCGATGATCGGGAGCGCGCAGGCGCAGGGAACCCCGGTCAGAGACCCGCCGAAGTCAGGTCTCTAACTCATCAAAGGGAATTGGTGTATGAAATTGTCCGTTCTGCTTTCTACGGCGGCGCTGTGCTGCGTCGTCACCGCGATTCATGCTGCACCTCCGCCACCGATGGACGAGATCCGCGGTGAGGAAGTGCCGGTCATGACGTCTGCACCGTTCGTCCCGCCGCCCATTGCCCGGCGGTACGCGACGAAGGTGAAGCTCGACATCGAAGTGAAAGAGCACACCAAGATGCTCGCCGACGGCGTGAGCTACACGTACTGGACCTTCGGCGACGAAGCGCCCGGCGTGTTCATCCGCGTGCGCGAAGGGGACCTGGTCGAAACGAAGTTCAAGAACCACCCCGACAATACCGTGGCGCACAACATCGACTTCCACTCGGCCACCGGTCCGGGCGGCGGCGGCGAGGCATCGTTTGTCGCGCCGGGACACAGCGCCACCTTCACGTGGCGCGCGATGCGCCCCGGCCTCTACCTCTATCACTGCGTCGCGGCGCCGGCGGGTATGCACCTGGCGAATGGCATGTACGGCCTGATCCTCGTCGAGCCCAAGGCCGGCATGAGCAAGGTCGACAAGGAGTTTTTCATCGTGCAGGGCGAGTTCTATACGAACGGCGCTTATGGCGAGCAGGGTGACCAGCACTTCGACCTCAAGAAGGCACTGCACGAGGAACCCGAATACGTGGTGTTCAACGGCCGCGTCGGCGCGCTCATGGAAGAGAATTCGCTGAAAGTGAATTCCGGCGAATCCGTGCGTCTGTATCTCGGCAACGCCGGGCCGGCGCTCGTGTCTTCGTTCCACATCGTCGGCGAGATCTTCGACGGCGTGTACGGCGAAGGCGGCAGCTCGATAAGCCAGCGCAACGTCCAAACCACCGTCGTGCCGGTCGGCGGCTCGTCGATGGTGGAATTCGTGGCCGAGGTGCCGGGCAAGTACGAGTTCGTCGATCACTCGATGTTCCGCGCCTTCAACAAGGGCGCCATGGGCATGATCGAGGTGTCCGGCAAGCCGCGGCCCGAGCTGTTCACCGGGCGCCAGTCCGAGGAGCTGTTCAATCCCGGCACGCACCTGGAGCGTTACGTGGCGGCGCCCGCGCCCGCGGCGCCGAAGGCGGCGGCAATGGCGTCGCAGCCGAAGCAGGCGCCGGAGCGTGTCGTCGTGGCAGCGTCGAACGCGAATCGCGCGTCCGCGCCGCCGACCGCCGCGGTGCTGGAGCATGGCAAGCAGGTGTACGACCGGATCTGCACCACCTGCCACCAGCCGGACGCACGCGGCATGGCCAACGTGTTTCCGCCGCTCGCACAGTCCGACTTCCTCATGCACGACGTCGATCGCGCCATCGGCGTGCTGGTCGCGGGCCTGCAGGGGCCCGTCACCGTCAACGGCAAGAAGTTCGATGGCGTCATGCCCGATTTCTCGCTGTCGAACGAGGAGATCGCAGCGGTTCTGAGCTACGTGCGCACGAGTTTCGGCAACGAGGGCTCGCACGTGACGCCCGGAGACGTGCAACGCGTGCGCGGCGTGCTGGCGTCGATGGGATCGCGCGATCCGCGCCATCTGGCGCGCGACTCCTCCGCCCGCGACGGCCAGTAGCCGGACCGGGTGGGTACGCGCATGCGAGGTCCGCTCGCGGTCGGTTTGTTAGGCATCGTCTGCTCGATGGCGGCCACGGGCGCGGCGGCCGAAACCGCGAAACGCGCCGTGGCCGCGGCGGCGCCGCGGGAAGCGTGCGCCGCCGGGCGCGCGGAAGTATTCGTACCCGCCGGCCGCTACGAGCCGTTCTTCAAGCGCACGCGGCGCACCGCCGTGCAGGTCGCGCCCATGTGCCTGGGCGCGGCGCCGGTCACGCACGCCGAATTCCTGGAGTTCGTGCGCGCGCATCCGGAATGGCGCAAGTCGCGCGTGACCGGGCTGTTCGCGGAGGACAGCTATCTCTCGGACTGGCAGGATGACCTCACGCCCCCCGCGGATGCATCCTCGAAGCCGGTCACGTTCGTCTCGTGGTTCGCGGCCGGCGCATTCTGCGAGGCACACGGTGCGCGCCTGCCGAAGGTGGCCGAGTGGGAGCGCTTCGCGGGCGGGGACGCGGCGGCCGCGGCCGAACGCGGCGCCGCGGCGGGGTCGGTGCCGTTCGAATTCGCCATGGGACACCCGACCGCCGATCTCGAAGGCTCCGCGCTGAAGCTCGCGGGCATCTGGGAATGGACCAGCGACTTCAACTCGGCAGTCGTGTCGGGGCGCATCGGCAACTCGCAGGACAAGGATGCCAGCCTGTTCTGCGGCGATGGTTTCCGCGCGGTGGATCCGTCTAACTACGGAGCGTTCCTGCGCTACAGCTTCCGCAGCAGCCTGCGTGGCGACTTCGCGCTGCGCAACCTCGGCTTTCGCTGCACTCGGGAGGCTTCCTGATGCGCACGCTGATCGCCCTGGCCGCCACCGTGCTCGCCCTGGCGCTCGCTGCGCCGGCGCCCGCCTCGGGCACCGCGGAGTCCGGCAAGACCAGCGAGCGCTCGGTGTACCAGCTCGACGCGCCGTGGACCGACGACAGCGGCAAGTCCCTGCGGCTGAGCGATCTCGGCGGCGGCGTGCAGGTGCTCACCCTCATATTCACCTCGTGCACGGGGGCGTGCCCGACGACGGTGAAGGCCCTGCACATGTTCGCGCGCCAGGGCAATTCCAGCGCCGATGACGAAACCACCTTCGTGCTGGTCACCGTGGACCCCGAGCGCGACACGCTCGACGTGCTGCGCCGCTACCGCCGCGAGATGCATCTCGAGAAGGATGGCTGGAAGCTGCTGCGCGGGCCCGATTCCGAAGTCCGCAAGCTCGCGGCCGTGCTCGGGTTCAACTACGAGCAGATCGACTCCGGCCAGTTCGTGCACTCGAGCCTGATCACCGTCCTGAATGCGCGCGGCGAGATCGTGTACCAGCAGAATGGGGTTGGCGCGGACACCGTGGCGCTCAAGGACGCCATACACCGAGCCGCCATCGAAGATTCCCAATAGCGGGACGGTACCGTTTGACGGTGCCGGGGACGGGCCATTGCGGTTGGCTCAACTCCCTTTCCCAGCCACGAAAACCCCTCCCCGGCACCACCTTTACACCACGAAAAAAAACGCGCCGACGGTGTCTGGTCCGCCGGCGCGCCGCAGGGCTTTCCCTGCTCCGCTGACGACTAGAACTTGCCGCGTACGCCCATGAAGAAGCGCTTGCCGAAGGTCTCGAACTGGATCGGCCGCGCGGGTGCGTTCTCCTGCACGAGTTGCTCGTCGGTGAGATTGATGCCCTCGAGGAACAGCGAGATGTCGTCGTTGAGCTCGAACCCGAGCGAGGCGTCGATCTGCCCGTACTCCTGGTTGAACTCCGGCAGGTTGCCGCGACCCGACGCGGTGATGAGCCACTTCGAGCGCCAGTTGTACGAGGCGCGCACGCTGAAGCGCTCGTTCTCGTAGTACAGCGACGCGTTGTAACTGTCACGCGAGAGGCCCGGAAACGTCAGCGGCGACCCGTCGATCTGGTTGCGCTGCGTGAAGCCCTTGTCCTTCTGGTAGGTGTAGTTGGCCAGCACGCCGAACCCGCGCCAGAACCCGGGCAGCTGGTCGAACGAGTATTGGACGCCGGCTTCGACGCCGTTGATCGTCACCTCATCGGTACCGTTGACCGGCCTCGAGATCGAGAACTCCACTGGATCCGGATCGATGAGCTCGCGGGTGGTCTGCTGCAGGATGAACCGCGAGATCTCCTTGCGGAACGCCGCCAGCGACGCGAAGCTGGTATCCGAGAAGTACCACTCGAGTCCGAGGTCGTAGTTGGTCGCCAGGAACGGCAGCAGCGATGGATTGCCGCGCGACCCGCTGTGGCCGACGATGTCGATGCTGCGGCGGATCGCGAGACTCGAGGGTGCCGGACGCGCCATCACCTTGCCGGCCGCGGCACGCATCACCAGCTTGTCGGGCACCATCTCCATCTTGAGGTTGAACGACGGCAGCGTCTGGCTGTATCCGCCGTCGATCGAGGCAAAGGGGAAGCTCACGACTCCGCCCGCAGCCTGCTCGCGCGTGTAGCCCGACGACTCCGTATCCGTCTTCACGTAACGCACGCCGACATTGCCCGAGATGGGCATCGGCAGGTCGCCGAAGCTGAAGTCGAACTGGGTGTAGTAGCCGGTGGTCTTCTCCTCGACCGACCAGTTGTCGAGCCACGCGATGAAGGAGCCGTTCGTGTTCGGGTTGGTATTGGCGACCGTCGGATCGAGCGAACCCGCGAGCGGGTTGATCGTGCCCGCCAGCGCCAGCGCCGCCGCGACCGTGTCGTAGGTGTTGTCGTTCCAGTACTTCACGCCGCCCGGGAATCCGAGACTCCCCGTCGAGAAGTACTCGATGGAATTCGTGTTCGACGTGTCATCGACGATGTTCTCGATGTTCGCGCAAGACGTCTGCGCGACGACCACGGCTCCGGCGCTGGCCGTGTCCGCGCCGGCGTTCGGACCCGTGCGGCACGAGAGGCGCACGGTCTTCTGGCGAAAGATCTGGTCGGTGTCGTAGTTGTGCTGCTGCGCGCCGGCCTTGATCTCGAGCCAGCCGAACGATTCCGGATGCCAATGCAGGTTGAAACCGGCGGTGATCTCATCCGTGTTGTTGTCGCGCGGGTTGTAAACCGAGTCGAGCCGGTTCACGCCCGTACCGGACGTCAGGTCGAACCCCGCGGGGAACGTGATGTTCGGCGCGCCGAGCGAGCCCGTGTAGTCGACGGCGGCACGCGTGAGACCGAACACCTGCGCCGTGGAGTTGATCTCGTCGTTGTGCACCTTGCCCTGCGAGTAGTCGACGCGGCCGTCGATCGTGAAATCTCCGACGTTCCAGCTCGTTCCGAGCGTCGTCGTGTACTGCTCGCGCGTCAAACTACCCAGGATGTTGCGATACGACAGGTCGAGCGGCAGGCCGCCGTTCGCGCCGTTGCTGGTGAACTCGATGTGCGTCGGCGTGTTGTCGTCGCCGATGGTCGTATTCGCATAGTCGAACAGACCGCCGTCGGCGTTGAGCTGCAGCAGCGTGTTGTTCACTTCCTCGAAGCCGCGCGCGTAGGTCGTGTCCCAGAAGAGCTTGAAATCCTCGTTGGGCCGGAATTCGAGCGACAGCGTCGCCGCGCGCCGCTCGGTCTCGCGCCGGTTGTTGATGTAGCGCGGGATCTGCGGATACCAGTCGCAGTCGCCGTCGTTGTCGAAATCGTTGTACAGGGCACCGCGGGCCAGGGCCGCGGAGCAGCCCTTCGGGTTCGCGGGTGTGACCACCCCGAGCCGGTTCCAGCCGGTGGTGTTCGCGGTGGCGTCGTACAGATGGCGCTTTTCCCACTGCAGCGCGAGCAGCGCGCCGAAGCGGCCGTCGAAGAACTGCCGGCTGCCGAACAACGCGAGCTTGGGATCAGTGGCCTCGGCCAGGTCCGAATACACGGCCTGCGCGGAGCCTGCGACGTACGGCTCATCGGAATCGAACGGGCGGCGCGTGAATATGCGCACCGTGCTGATGCCGCCCTCGGTCATCTCGGCGGTCGGAGTCTTCACGACTTCGATGCGCGATACGAACTCGACGGGAAGATCGCGGAAGTCGACGGCGCGGTCGCTGGCCGCCACGGTGAGCGGCAGCGCGGCGACGCCGTTCACTTCGACGCGAATGAGATTCGGCTCCGCACCGCGCACGCTGACGTTGCGGCCCTCGCCATCCGAGCGGGTGATCTGCACGCCGGTCACGCGTTGCAGCGCCTCACCCAGGTTCTTGTCGGGGAAATCGCCGATGTCCTCGGCGGAGATTGCGTCCACGATCTGCGCGGCGTTTTTCTTCGCGTCGAGAGAGCTGCGCAGGCCGGCACGAATGCCGGTGACGACGACCTCGTCGACTTCCTCGACGGCGGGCGAATTCTGATCGGTTTGCGCCAGGGCCAGGCCCGGCGACAGGACGGCGGATACCGCCGCCGTGATGAGCGGAAAGTTGAATCTGCGCACGAGAGACCCCCAAGTTGGTCGGCAGCAAACGCGTCGGAAGGTGACGCGGCGCCAGAATTTGAACCGTTTTGAGCGATTTTGCAAATTCAGCCCCTATTCTGGGGGTGTCTTTGACAGCGCGTGCTCGAAATTTGTTCTGTTTGACCGAAGAAATTTTCTCGCGCTCGCGAGCGCGCGCTACGGCGCGTTCGCCGGGAACCTGTACAGCGAGTAGTAGGCGTGCATCTCGGCCGGTGCGTTCGCGTCGAACAGCGCCGCCGATGCGAGCCGCACGTGATAGACCCGGGCTGTCTGCCGCGGATGCACGCGCGGCTGCTCGAGCGACGCGAGGTCGAAGTAGATAGACCTGCGATCCTTGCCGATGCGCATCGTCGCCATCTCGGCGCGCAGGTCGAGCTCGGGCGAGCCGTAGTCGGGCGCATCGCGATACGTCCACGACTCCAGCTTGATCGCCGCGCCGAGCGCTGCCTCGGCGATGCCCCCGCCCAGCGGCTGCGTGAGGTCGAGCCGGAAGCCCTTTTGCGTGGCCACCATGGCCACGATGGCCGGCGCCACGGTTTTTCCATCCCAGCGCACGTGCTGCAGGCTGGCCACCTTGCCGCCCTTGGCCTGCCAGCCGCGC
The DNA here is from genome assembly GCA_044871085.1 of Steroidobacteraceae bacterium. Lineage (GTDB taxonomy): Bacteria > Pseudomonadota > Gammaproteobacteria > Steroidobacterales > Steroidobacteraceae > CADEED01. Next base: position 21,178 of record JBIOZI010000027.1, read on the forward strand.
CCGGTCTGGCCCAACAACAAACTGCCGTCCGGCAGGAACACCGGGCGCATGACGCCGGACTCCAGCCCCTCGAAGAACGGCATGACGCTGCCCTGCGCCACGCCGTCGACGTCCTGGAGCGCGACGCGCAGCAGATTCGATTGCGTCTGGTCGCCGATCAGCATCTGGCCCGCGAACGGCCCGGCCTTCTTCGCCGGAACCCATGCCGGATTGCCGGGAGAGTTCGCGACCCGGTTGTGCGGGAACAGGACGGCGGCGCGCTCGCGGCGATCCATCCACTTCTCCCACTGGATTTCCGGCGAGGCGGGCGTCATGCCCGGCAGGTCCACCAGCCCGGAAGGGTGGCCGTAGTACTTGTCGCGCTCGAGCGCGAACAGCTTCGACGTGCCGACGAACTCGCCCTGGTTGTCGGCGTACCAGAGCCGCCCGTCGGGCCCCACGCCCAGGCTCGCGGGGCTGCGCAGGCCGTTCGCGAACAGCTCGAACCTGCCGTCGGGCTTCAGGCGCACGGCCCAGCCGGAGAAGCCGCCCCACGTGCCCATGTATGCGCCGCCGGCGTTGTACGTGCTGTTGGTGCCGTCGTGCGCGAGGTTCAGCGCGAAGTAGTAGGACCCGTCGGCGGCGCGCACCGGGCCGTGCATGTAGGTGTGATAGTTGCCGTGATACGAATGCGCGTCGAACAGCGTGTCGTAGCGGTCGGCGACGCCGTCGCCGTTGGTATCGGAGATGCGCGTCAGCTCGGCCTTCTGGCCCGCGACCACCACGAGGCCCTTGCCATCCTCGACCACGACTCCGAGACAGTCGAACAGGCCCTCCGCGAACGGCCGCCACTCGCCCTTCACGAGTCGCCAGATGCCGGCGGTGCGCGTGCCCACGACCACCGTGCCGTCCTTCGCCACCGCGAGCCCGAGCGCCTCGAACAGCTGCTCGCGACCGTAGTTGTCCTTGGGCGGAAAATAGCTCTCGATGCCGTAACCCGCGGGTAGTTTGGCCGTGGCCGGAGCGGTGATGAGCCGCTGCCGCTTGGAAGCGGTGGACGCGGCGGGCCGCCAGGCGTGCGTGCCCAGGCCGATGCGGCCCGTGAGACGCGCGCGTTTCGCTCCGGCGGGCAGCGTCCAGCGGTCGCCGGCCAGCGTGCCCACGCTGGCGCCGGCGCGCTGCAGCAGCGCGGAGTTCAGCGCGAACACCTGTGGGTCGACGAGCCTGCCGCCGACCTCGATGGTGACGCCGCCGTCTTCGGCGATGGACGTTGCCACCTCGATGGTGTTGCGGCCGACGCGGTAGCGGAACACCGGCGCCGCCGTCTTGCTGCGTGAGTCGCGCGAGTAGCCGAGAAACTGCGCGTCGACCGCCGCGATCTGCGCGAGCTGGTCCTCGTTGCGGCCCAGCAGTGTCTTCAGGGTGTCGAAGTCGCCGAACTTGGCCTCCTTGAACGTGAAGTCGATCGGCTCGGCCGCGCGATTCAGCGGCGCGAGCAGGTACTCGCGCGCGCCGAAGCCGATGTCGCGGCTGTCGTAGCCGAGCGCGAGGCCGCGTCCGCCGCGGTTCGTGAGCTCGCCGGTCATGTCGAGGAAGCCGCCCTGCCAGATCTTCACGATGGCGAGCAGCCGCGGATCGAAGGTGTAGTGCACGCCGTTCGGATTGCCGACGTGGATGCTGCGTCCCGACACGCCCGCGAGCGGGCCGCGCTGCATGCGCACCTCGTCGCCCACCAGCCACTGCAGCCGGTCGGTCATCGGGTCGTACACCTGCGTTGGCCCGGTTTGCGACGCGAGCTTCACGACCGGGCCGCGGTCGGCCGGGTCGTTGAGCGTGGCCAGGTAGGCGCCGATGGCGTCGATCTGCAGGTCGGAGAGCGTCTCGGCCGCGAACGCCGGCATCACGGGTAGATAGGGCGCGCCGCGCGTGGCGCCGCTCTCGGCCACCGCGAGCTGCTCGGCCGGCTGCCGCAGGCTGCGGTGCAGGTAGTCGCGTCCCGCTTTCACGCGGAAGCGATGGCCCTCGCCCTCCACCACCTCGCGGTCGCGCGGATCGCGCTGGAACAGTCCGAACAGATTGGGGCCCGAGGTCACGCCGGTGGCGTCCTTCTCGACCAGGTGGCAGGCGCTGCAGCCGACGGATTCGAAGGTCTCGCGGCCGGTGGCGACCAGATCGACCAGCTCCTTCTCGTTGGTGGCGCCGCCCGAGGACGCCGGCGGCACCAGGGGCTCGAAGTCCGCCACCTCGTAGCGCACGTTGCGCAGCGCAAACGGACCCGACACCGTTATCAAAGTGGGGCCGCCGCGATCCTCGGAATCCCAGCGGGCACCGGCGCTCGCGCCGGTGAACAGCACGTTGCGGCGGATGTCGGCGCCGACCCGCACCTCGGGCGCGTAGGCATTCTGAAACTTCGTATAGCCGGCGTCGAAGCGCGGCGCGCGGAATGACAGGAACACCGGCTGCCATTCGCCATTGCCCGTGAGCTCGACCGCGTACCGCCCCTGTATGTGGACCACGGCCTTCGCGCCCGGCGGCGCGCGGAAGTCGAACGCGGTGACGGTGTCGCCGAGATGCAGGCGCGTTTCCAGGGCCGCGGTGGCGGGGTCGGCCCCGTGCGTGAGCACGCCGTCGGCGGCGACCCATTCGGGATTGGGCTTCAGCGGACCAAAGGCATTCGAGGGAATTTGGGCGGTGGAGAAACTCGAGAGCCCGACGGCGGTCAGAACAGCCACGCCGAGACGAATGAACTTCGACATGAAACCCCCTTGAGGGCGGCTACACTAGCGCAATCCCACGAGTGAGACACCCCATTGCTTTGGATGCTGTTTGCCGCCGGTAGCGGCCCTGCCACCCCTGCGCCGCAGGTCGCCACTCCGTCCACCGAGATCGTGATCACGGGCTCGCGCGTGCCCACGGACCCGGCCAAGGTCGGCGCCAACATCACCGTGCTCGAGCGCGCGGATTTCGACGTCGAGAAGCCCGTGCAGCTGGCGGACGTGCTGGGCCGCGTCGCGGGCGTGCACGTCGACCAGGTCGGCGGCCGCGGCGGCACGGGCTCGCTGTACCTGCGCGGCGCCGACCCTAACTACACGCTGGTGCTGGTCGACGGCGTGCGCGTCAACGACCCCACCAACGCGCGCGGCGGCTCGTTCGACTTCTCCGCGTTCGACATCGCCGACGTCGAGCGCATCGAGGTCGCGCGCGGCCCGTATTCCGCCGTGTACGGCGGCGACGCGCTGGCGGGCGGCGTCAACATCGTCACGCGGCGCGCGCCGCGCGCCGACACCAGCGTCGCGCTGGATGCGTACGGCGGCGCCTACGACACGCGGGAAATCGCCCTGAGCGCCGCCGGGCCGCTGGCCGGCGGCGCCGGCAACTGGACGCTGGGCGCAGGCGACTCGAACGAGGGCGAGGTCGTGCGCGGCAACCATTTCGAAGCACGGCGCGTCTCCGGCAGCCTGGACACCGAGCTCGGCGCCTCCACCTCGCTGTTCGTCACCGGCCGTTTCGCGAAGACCGGGCGCGACGGCTTTCCGGACGACAGCGGTGGCTTCGGCTTCGCGGACATCCGCGCGCGCGAGCACCGGGATGCCGACGAGTCCATCTTCGGCGCAGCCCTCACCTCGCACGCCGGCGATGCGACGTTCGGCCTCACGCTGGGCTTCTTCGATCGCGACGATCGCATCGACTCTCCGGGCATCGCGCCCGGCGTGCGCGATCCGTTCGGCGTGCCGCCGAGCGTCGTCGACACCAGCCTCACGCGCTACGCGGCCACGTTCACGGGCGCGCAGAAGCTCGGCGGGTTTCTCACGCTCGTGTACGGCGTCGACTGGCTGCGCGAGGAAGGCACGAGCGACGGCGCGCTCGATTTCGGCGGCGGTTTCGTGCTGCCGACCTCGTTCGCGCTGACGCGCACCTCCTGGGCACCGTTCGCGGAGATGCGCCTCGAAACCCGCTCGGGCCTCTCGGCGCAGGCGGGCGTACGCGCCGACCGGCCCGACGGCGAGAGCCCGGTGACCAGCCCGCGCGTGCGCGTGGCATACGAGCTCGCCGGCACGGGCATCACGCTGGCCAGTGCCTGGGGCAAGGCGTTCAAACTACCCAGCCTGTACGCGCTCGGCCATCCGCTGGTGGGCAACCCGCAGCTGCTGCCGGAGCGCGGCGAGTCCCAGGAGCTCGAGGTGTCGCAGACCCTGCGCGACGGGCGCGTGCGCTGGAGCGCGACGTGGTTCGACGGCGAGTTCCGCAATGCCATCGATTTCGATCCCGGCCCGCCGCCCATGCTCGTCAATCGCAACCGCGTCGACACCCACGGCCTCGAGCTCGCGGCCCGCTCGAGCATCGGTGAGCGTTGGCGTTTCGATGCCAGCGTCACGAATGCGAAGAGCCGCGTGGCATCCACGGGCGGTGAGCTGCGCAACCGGCCCGAGTGGCGCGGCGGCGTGGCGGCGCACTTCTCGCCGGTCGCGGCGCTGCGTTTCTCCGCGTCGGCCACCTACGTGGGCTCGTCGCTCGATTCCTCAATCGCCACCGGCGATGTGCGCCTGTCGTCGCACACGCGGTTCGACGCATCCGCCGTCTGGCAGGTGTCGCCGAAGCTCGAGGCCTATCTGGCGCTCGACAACCTGACCGACGAACGGTACGAGGAATTCGTCGGCAACGAAGTGCGCGGCATCCTGCCGCGCGCGGGCATCAGGCTCTCGCTCTGACCCGGTAGTTTGAACCGACCGTCCAACATAAAAGGGGCCGGAATCTCCGGCCCCTGATCCTCGAATTGGCGACGCTTATTTGCGCAGCTTCGCGAGCAGACGCAGGATCTCCAGGTACAGCCAGATCAGCGTCACGGTGAGCCCGAAGGCGCCGTACCACTCCATGTACTTCGGCGCGCCGTGCTCCGCGCCGGCCTCGATGAAGTCGAAATCCAGCACCAGGTTCAGCGCGGCGATCACCACGACGAACACGCTGAAGAGGATGCCGAACGTGCCGCCCTCGTGGATGAAGCCGATCGGCTTGCCGAACATCATCATGACGATGTCGACCAGGTAGAGCAGCGCGATGCCACCGGTGGCCGCGACCACGCCGAGCTTGAAATTCTCCGTGGCCTTGATGAGCCCCGACTTGTACGCGAGCAGCAGGCAGGCCAGCGTCCCGAAGGTGAGGCCCACGGCCTGGATCACTATGCCCGGGTAGGCCATCTCGAAGATCGCCGAGATGCCGCCGACCACCAGGCCTTCCAGCAGTGCGTAGACAGGCGCGGTGACGGCAGCCCATTGCTTCTTGAAGATCGTGATCAGCGCGACGATGAGCCCGCCGATGGCCCCGGTCCACACCAGCGGCATCACGGCGCTGGTGTTCTGCGTGGTGTAGAACCGGCCCCAGGTGTAGGTGGCGGTGATCAGGACCAGTGCGAGCAGGATGGCCGTCTTGTTGACGGTCCCGGCAATGGTCATGCGCTCACCCGCGGGGGCGACGTCGAAAGTCTTGGAATTCAGGACCGGATTACCGGATCGCATCGTTCGTCCTCCAATTCTCATTATTTGATGTCGAGCACGACGGGTTTGTACCCGCCCTTGCTTCGGAAATAAACCAGCATGCCCAGATAGGCCAGCAGCATGATCAGCGGCAGGATCGCGATGCTGCGCAACGCATCGCGCTTCGAGTCATTGTCGATCCTGTCCACCACCACCTTCTGCTCGGCGCTGATGTCGGCCCGCTTCTGCGGATCCACCGCGGTATACGTGCCGAAGACGCCCTTGCGCTCCGTGGTCAGCGCGGCGCTGAGCTGCGTGCCGTTCTTCGCATCGTATTGCGCGACCGCCTCGACCATGTGGTCGTCCTGGACGCCGCCGATGAGCGGGCTGCCGACGATGCCCGCGCCGAGCATGCCGACCGCGGCCACCACGTTGAGCGTGATGGCCCCGCCACGCGGCGACTGCTCGGCCACGACGCCGAGCGATGTGGGCCAGAAGAACGCCTTGCCGACGCCGTAGATGGTGGCGGCGAGCAGCAGCATGACGCCGGCCGTCATCGACAGCGCGACCAGGCCGATCGCCGCGAGGGCCGCCGACAGCGCGAGCAGGCCGATGGGCGAGAACTTGTGCACCAGCGGGCCTGCGAACAGGCGCAGCACCAGCACCAGGGCCATCGTGTAGATCAGCACCCAGCCACCCGACAGACCCACTTCGGCCATCGCCGGGGTCATCATCGACGTGATCCAGCTGTCGGTACCGAGCTCGGTGATCGCGAGCGGGATCATCACGAGGATCATCACGATGAAGAACGGCCGGCCCGGGGAGCGCGACCACAGCCCGTAGCCGACCGTCAGCGCGGCGATGAGCACCCATTTCACGGCATCGGAGAGCCCGAACACACGCGCGATCTCGAAGATCATGAGCAGCGCGATGATGAACGCGCTGACGAAACCGGCTTCCGCCAGCATCTCGCGGTACGACACGCCGGCGGCAACGCGCTCGCTCTGTGGGAATTTGCGCGGGATCAGCATGACGATGTAGAGGATCACGGGGATGAGGATCAGCGTCATCTTCGCGCGCCAGCCGGTATCCGCCGAAAGCATCAGCGCGAGCATGCCGCCCAGCACGAAGCCCGCGGGCCAGCCCGCGTGCAGGCGATTGAGCCACGTGGTCTTGTCGTGGCGGAACTGCGCGGCGATCAGCGGATTGATGCCCGCCTCCACGGCGCCGTTGCCCAGCGACAGCACGAACGTGCCCCAGTACAGCGGCCAGTAGCCCTTCGCCTGCAGGATGAGAACGAGGCCCGTGAGGTGGCACGCCGCGGCGAACCACAACAGGGCCTTGAATCCCACTCGATCGACGATCAGCGACAGCAGCACGATGCTGATGGCGAACGGCCACAGACCGACGCCCGCGAGCTCGCCCTTCTGCGTTTCGGTCAGCCCGAACTCCACGCCCCACGCGTCGATCGAGAACGCGCGCAGGATGAAGCAGAACGATGTCGCGACCAGCGCGGCGAAACACACCGCGAAAGTCTTCTTGGCCTCGGCTGACGCGGACATGGCTCCGGTCATAGCGGCTTCTGTACTCATACTCCCAACCCCCTCAACTCATTAGTTAGGTCAGATCTCAGATGCGGGTCCAGGCGCTGTTGGCCTGGCCGGATTTCAACACGGCTTCGATGAACGCCATGACGCGCGTGCCGGTCACGACGTCCGGCGCGAACAGCGACGCCGCCCTGGGCGAGCGCGCTTCGAGACGCGCAATCACGCGCTCGGCGAAATCGGTGTACAGCTGCGAGAAGGCCTCGATGAAGCCTTCGGGGTGTCCGCCCGGCAGGGCCACCGAGCTGGTCGGCGTTTCCGGATCGCCGCGACGCACGACGCGCGGCGCCTCCCCGGCCTCGACGATGTGCAGCTCCTCGGGACGTTCCTGGTACCACTGGATGGAGCCGTTCTCGCCATAGACCCGCAGCCGGTGGCTGTTGAGATGGCCGATGGCCACCTGGCTCGCCCACAGGCTGCCGCGCGCGCCGCCCGCGAAGCGCAGCAGCACGTTGACGTTGTCGTCGATCGAGCGGCCCGGAACCATTGCCGAGACGTCGGCCGCGACCTCCGACACCTGTTCGCCGGTGACGAACTCCGCGAGCTGGAAGGAATGCGAGCCGATGTCACCGAGCGCGCCGGCGCCGGCCTGCTTGGGATCGGTGCGCCAGGTGGCCTGTTTCTGCCCGCTCTTCTCGAGCGCGGTGGCCAGCCAGCCCTGCGGATATTCCGCCTGCACCACGCGCAAGGTGCCGATGAGACCGTCCGCGACCAGCTGCTTGGCGTGGCGCACCATCGGGTATCCGGTGTAGTTGAACGTGACGCCTAACAGCCGTTTTTTCTCGGCGGCGAGCTTCACGAGCTTCTGGGCGTCCGCGAGCGTGGTGGTCAACGGCTTGTCGCAGATGACGTCGAGGCCGGCTTCCAGGCAGGCCGCCGACTGCGCGTAGTGCACGTGGTTGGGCGTGACGATGGAGATCACTTCGACGCCATCGGGGCGATTTTTTTCGCCGGCGATCATGGCTTCGACCGACGGATACGCGCGCGCCGCGTCGACGCCGAGCGCCACGGCCGAGCGCCTGGTCTTGTCCGCATCCGAAGAGAACACTCCGGCGAGGAGCTGATAACGGCCGTCGAGCCGCGCGGCCATGCGATGCACGGCGCCGATGAAGGCGCCCTCGCCGCCGCCGATCATCCCCCAGCGCAGCGACCGCATCTATTTGAGACCCAGCGTGCGCAGCGCGACGGAATTGTCGCCGCCGCCCGCGAAGTCGTCGAATGCCTTCTCGGTCACACGGATGATGTGCTTCTTGATGAACACCGAGCCTTCGCGCGCGCCGTCTTCGGGGTGCTTGAGCGCGCACTCCCACTCGAGCACGGCCCAGCCTGCGAAGTTGTTGGCCGCCATCTTCGAGAAGATGCCGTTGAAGTCGACCTGGCCGTCACCGAGGCTGCGGAAGCGGCCGGCGCGGTTCACCCACGGCGCGTAGCCCGAGTACACGCCCTGCCTCCCCGTGGGACGGAACTCCGCGTCCTTGACGTGGAACATCTTGATGCGGTCTTTGTAGATGTCGATGTATGCCAGGTAGTCGAGCTGCTGGAGCACGAAGTGCGAGGGGTCGAAGAGGATGTTGCAGGCCTCGTGGCCTCTCACGCGATCGAGGAACATCTCGAAGGTCTCGCCGTCGAAGATGTCCTCGCCCGGATGCACTTCGAAGCAGCAGTTCTGGCCGTTGTCCTTGAATACGTCGAGGATGGGTTTCCAGCGCTTCGCCAGCTCGTCGAACGCCGCCTCGATGAGGCCCGGCGGCCGCTGCGGCCACGGATATAGATAGGGCCAGGCGAGCGCGCCCGGAAACGCGGCGCAGTTCTTCAAGCCGAGATTCCTGCTGGCCTTTGCCACCAGCTCCATCTGCTTCACGGCCCAGGCCTGCCGCTTGGCGGGATTGCCGTGCACTTCGGCCGGCGCGAAATTGTCGAACTGCAGGTCGTACGCGGGGTGCACGGCCACGAGCTGGCCCTGCAGGTGCGCCGCGAGCTCGGTGATCTCGATGCCGTGCTTCGCCGCGATGCCCTTGAGCTCGTCGCAGTACGTCTTGCTCTCGGCGGCCTTCGCGAGGTCCATGACGCGGCCGTCCCAGCTCGGCAGCTGCACACCGACGAAGCCGCACTCCTTGGCCCACTTCGCCATGTCGTTGAAATTCTGCAGGTGCGGGCCACCGCCCGCGAACTGCGCCAGGAAAATCGCAGGTCCCTTGATGGTCTTCACGTGCGTGAGCCGGTGATTACACTTCGAGCTTCGTCAGGTAGTCCGCGCTCATCTTTGCGGACTCGAGGATGGGCCGCGTGAACGGCTCTTCCTGCTCGTAGAAGAAGTGCTGCACGCCATTGGCCTTGGCGGTGCCGATGACTTTCTTCCAGTCGATGGTGCCCTCGCCGACGGCCGTGGTGGTGGCGTTGTGCGGATCTTCGGCGAGCTTGCCAATGTCCTTCACGTGCAGCGCGACGACGCGGCCCTTGTACTTGTTGAGCACCGCGACCGCATCCTGCCGCGCGGCCACCGCCCAGCCCACGTCGAGCTCGATCTTCACGAGCGCCGGATCGGTCGAGCCGAACAGCGTGTCGAACGCCGTGGCGTTGCCGAACTTTTTGAACTCGACATGGTGATTGTGATAGCCGAACTGCATGCCGGCGTCTTTCACCTGCTTGCCGAACTTGTTGAAGAGCTGCGCATTCAGCTTCCAGTCGCCCGGATCGAGCGCGTCCATCTTCTTGGCCCACTCGAGCTTCGCCTTTCCGGCGTCGGACATGGGCGATGAACAGATGATGTACTTGAGGCCGAGCGTCTTCGCGTCGGCGATGATCGCGTCGCCTTTCGAGGCGATGTCGTCGGCGCCGGCGTGCGTGCTCACCGGCGTGAGACCGATGGACTTGAGCAACGCGCCGATGTCCGCGGCCGGTTTGCCGTAATAGCCGGCGAATTCGATCTCGCGGAACCCGAGCGCGTGGAGCTTGCGCAGCGTGCCTTCGAGATCTTTCTCGGCTTCGGACTTCACCGTCCACATTTGAATGCCGAGCGGGATCTTTCCAGAAGGACTGGCGAAGGCCCGGGTCATGAACGTTCCAGCCACAAGGCCGGCTCCCGCGGATACGAGAAATTCACGTCTGCGCATTTGTGCCCCTCTGTTGTTGTGGCGCCGAGACTTCCTGTCGCCGGCCCGGACGCGGGAGTACACGGCACTCCCGCCCCCGTCGTCAAGCCGGCCGGCGGGTCGAGAAACCTCGGCGGGGGTCCGCTTGTCTGCCGGTTCAGGCTTCCGGCTGCGCGTCGGCCGGACTGGAAATCTCGGCCAGTTTCTGGCGCAGCTCCACGAGGCGCGGCGGTTTGCTCAGCACCGAATGCACCTCCGGCGGCACCTCGCCCGTGCCCGTCAGCCGCTGTCCCCAGCCGGTCAGCATGAGGATGGCGGTCTGCGGAGCGAGCGCCTTGATGGCCGCGGCGACGGCGCGCCCATCGACATGCGGCATGCCGAGGTCGGTGATGACCACGGGAAACGGTTTGCCGGCTTTGTGCGCGTCGGTGAACGCCTCGATGCCCACGCGGCCGCCGTTCGCCGTCTGGACCTGGTGCCCCTCGTGCAACAGCACTTCACGCAGTGAATTGAGCAGCACCGGATCGTCGTCGATGAGCAGTATGCGGGTGTGGCTCGGAATCTTGTGCACCAGCACGCTGGCCGTCGATTGCGGCGCCGGCACGGGTACCGGGAAGGTCATGCGGATCCTGGTGCCCTCGCCGGGCGCGCTCACGATGTCGAGGTCCGCGCCGTGACGCTGCGCGATTCCGTACACCATCGCCAGCCCGAGCCCCGACCCGCGCTCCCCCTTGGTGGTGAAGAACGGCTCGAGGCAGCGGCGGCGCGTCTCCTCGTCCATGCCCGCGCCTTCGTCGCCCACCTCGATGAACACGCGCCGGCCCACTGCCTTCGCGGCCTCGAGCGCGTGACCGGCGCGCAGCACGAGGCGCCCGCCCTGGGGCATGGCATCGATGGCGTTGAACACCAGATTGATGAGCGCCTCGCGCAGCTCGCTCGCGATGCACAGCACCGAAACGTACGGCGCCTCGACCTCGATGCCCGTCTCGACGACGATGCCGCGCTGCTGTGCCATGTCGTGCCAGCGCGCCCGCGTGAGGTCGAGCACCTGCCGGAACATCTGCTCGGCGTCGATCGGCGCGAGCTCGAGCTGCGTCTCGCGCTGGCGATAGAACTCGCCCATGCGCGCCACCGTGTGCGCCACGTCGTCGATGGCGCGCTGGATCGTCTCGAGCTTTGGGCGGGCTTCGGCGCTCACGCTGCCCTCCGTCGCGAGCAGCATCTCCACGTACAGGGAAACCGGCGAGATCGCGTTGTTGATGTCGTGCGCGATGCCACTGGCCATCTGCCCGAGCACGCGCAGCCGCTCCTGCTGCATGATGGCACCCTGCGTGAGGTGCAGGTCGTCGTAGGCCCGCTGCAGCGAGTCGTGCAGCTGCGCCTGGTTCGCGGCCAGCGACACGTGGTCGCAGAGCATCCGCAGGAATTCGCACTCACCGCTCGAGAACGCCGCCTCGCGCCTGCGCGCGGCGACCAGCACTCCGAATACGCCGCTGCGCTCCTCCACCATGAGCGGCGCCACGACCATCGAGTGCAATCCCACGGCGGCGAGCCGGCGCGGAAATGCATGACCGGAGGCGGAGATGTCCGGCTCGTAGACGAGCTCGCCCAGCACACACCGACCGAGGCCGTTGCCGTCGACATCGATGTGGGTGCGCTCGCCCATCGCGAGCTCGCGCGCGAGGGCCTCGCTGCCCACCCCGACGAGCCGCACCGTGAGCTTGCGCCCGCGATGCTCGTAGTCGAGCAATGCGGCGAAGTCCACCGGCAGGTCCGTCTCGAGGCTGCGCACCATGACCTGGAATATGCTGTCGAGGTCCTGGCGCTCGCCGATGGCCCGCGTGATTCTCTGCAGCAGCTGCAGCTGCTCGACCTGCTTGATGGCGCGGTTCTCGGCCAGCGCGCGCACCTGCGCCTCGTGGCGCAGCTCCGCCACCACGGCTTCGAGCTCGGCGGTGCGCTGCGCCACGCGCGCCTCGAGCAATTCGTTGCCCAGCGTGAGATCGCGCTCGGCCTGCATGCGGCGCGCGGTGTCCGCGGTGCCGATCTGCGTGAGGCTGAACAGCAGGTACAGCTCGGCGGCCACTTTCGCCGCGTGCGCCAGCATGGCGGCGGTGTCCGCGGGCGCGCGCGAATACAGCATGCAGGTCGCGCCGACGGCCATGATGGCCGAGAACATGCTGAACACGCGCGCCACGGGGTCGGTCGCGACGATCCGCAGGTGCCCCGCGAGCACGAAGATCCACAGCAGCGGCACCAGCGCCAGCGACGGCCGCGTGATGCCGAGGAAACCCGGATCCGTGTAGCGCGGGATGCGCTGAAACGCCAGCACGAGGCCCGCGGCCAGCGCCAGCAGCAGCGCGCCGAACAGCAGCGCGCCGGCCCGCCGCCCGCGCCCGATGAGCGCCGCGCCGATGCCGAGCGGAAGTAGATAGGCGGCCGGCGGCCAGGTGGCGGGACGCAGCAGCGTCGCCCAGTGGCGCTGGTCCGCGGTCATGCCGGTGTCCGCGACCGCGGTGACGACGTGCATCAGCTCGAGCAGCGCCACCGTGGCGAAGCACAGGGCCTTGAAACGCGCCAGCGTCTGGCCGCTGCGCCAGCCCATGTCCCACAGCAGGAAGGCGAGCACGCCCGCGAGCAGCAGCGCGGCCGTGTCGAGGATGGTGTGTAGTGTGGGGAAATCGCGGATCGACGTGAGCGCCAGCGCCGTCGCGGCGCACGCCAGCATCAGCAGTGCAACGCCGAAGTCGCGCCGCGGATCGAGCTTGCGGAGTGCGTCCATCTTCTTCCCGTGGTCCCCGGCCGCCCGAGGATACGCCTAACTACATGATCCGGATAAGGCTCCAGACCCTTACGGGCCAGCAGCGGGATCTTCGTTCGCGAGCGCGCCGGTGACTTCCGCCAGCTTCTGGCGCAGCTCGCGCAGGCGCGGCGGCTTGCTCAGCACCGAATGCACCTCCGGCGGCACCTCGCCCGTGCTCAGCAGGCGCTGTCCCCACCCCGTCAGCATCAGGATGGGGGTTCCCGGCGACGCCGCCTTGACGGCCGCGGCCACCGCGCGCCCGTCCACGTACGGCATGCCGAGGTCGGTTATGACCACGGCAAACGGCTGGCCGGACTTCTGCGCGTCGAGAAAGGCCTCGATGCCGGCCTTGCCGCCGTTCGCGGTCTGCACCTGGTGGCCGTCGTGGCCGAGGATTTCGCGCAGCGAGGTGAGCAGCACCGGATCGTCGTCGATCAGCAGGATCTTCGTGCGGCTGGGGATCTTCTGCGTGCGCACGGTGGTGGCGGTCGGCTGCGGCGCCGGCGCGCTCTGCGGGAAGGTCAGGCGGAACGTGGTGCCCTCGCCCGGAGCGCTGCGGATGTCGATGTCCATGCCGTGCCGCTGCGCGATGCCGTACACCATGGCGAGTCCCAGCCCGGTGCCGCGCTCGCCCTTGGTGGTGAAGAACGGCTCGAGGCAGCGGCGCCGCGTTTCCTCGTCCATGCCGATCCCGGTGTCACTGGCCTCGATGAACACGCGTGGCACGAACCCGAAGCCGCCCTCGAGGGTGTGACCGGCACGCAATGTCAGCGTGCCGCCTTCGGGCATGGCGTCCGTGGCATTGAGCACCAGGTTCACCAGCGCCTCGCGCAGCTCACTCTCGATGGCCATCGCGACGGGGCCGGGCTGCGCGGCGGGATGCGGCGGGCTCTCGACGCGCGTCTCGACGACGACGCCGCGCTGCTGCGCCAGGTCGAACCAGCGCGCGCGCGTCAGCTCGAGCACCTCGTGCAGGATGCGCTCGACGTCGACCGGCGTGAGCTCGAGCTGCGCGGGCCGGCGCCGGTAGAACTCGCCCATGCGCTTGACCGTCTGCGCCACGTCGTCGACGGAGCGCCGCACGATCTCGAGCTGCTGGCGGGTCCGCTCGCTGAAGCCCTTCTCGTGCGTGAGGATGGCATCCACGTACAGCGCCACGGGCGAGATCGCATTGTTGATGTCGTGCGCGATGCCGCTCGAGAGCTGGCCGAGCACGCGCAGCCGCTCCTGCTCGAGCACGGCGTCCTGCGTCGAACGCAGGTCCTCGTAGGCCTCGTGCAGCGAGGCATGCAGCTGCGCCTGGTTCGCCGCCAGCGACACGTGGTCGCAGAGCTGGCGCAGGAACTCGCACTCCGCGTTGCTGAACGCGTGCGGCTCGCGGCGCGCCACGATGAGCACGCCGAACACTCCGCTGCGCTCCTCGACCATCAACGGCACGATGACCATCGATTTGAGGCCCGCGCCGGCGAGGCGCCGTGGAAACGGCGACGCGAGGTCCGTGATGTCCGGCTCGTGCACCAGCTCGCCGGCCACGCAGCGCGACAGGCCGTTCCGATCGACCTCGACGCGCGCGTTCTCCGCCATCGCGAGCTCGCGCGCCAATGGTTCGCTGCGGGCGCCGACGCGGCTCACGGTGAGGAAACCGTCGTGGCGCCCGTAGTTGCACAGCGCGGCGAACTGGGCCGGCAGGTGCTCCTCGAGACTGTGCGCCACCACCTGGAAGATGCTGCCGAGGTCCTGCCGGTCGGCGATCGCGTGCGTGATCCGGCGCAGCAGGTCGAGCCGCTCGATCTGGGTCGACGCCGCACCCTGCGCGGCCTGGCGCACGCCGATCTCGCGGCGCAGGTCGGCGTTGAGCGTCTCGAGCTCCGCGGTGCGCGCCGCGACGCGCGCCTCCAGCTCCTCGTTGCTGGCCTTGAGCTCGCGCTCCGCGCGCATGCGCCGCGCCGTATCGGAAGTGCCCATCTGCGTGAGGCTGAACAGCAGATAGAGCTCGCCCATGACACGCACCAGGTGCGCGACGACGGCCACCTTGTCCGCCGCCGACCGCGAATACATCATGAGCAGCGGCACGAGCAGAGTGATGGCCGCGAACACGGCCAGCACGCGGCCGAGGCGCTCGGTGTGCCGGATGCGCCAGTGGTCCACGATCACCGGGATCCACAGCAGCGGCGCCAGCGCCAGGGTGGGCCGCGTGATGCCGAGGAAGCCCGGCTCGGTGTAGCGCGGCAGCGAGAACAGCAGCATGAGGCCGCCCGCGGCAACCAGCAGCACGATGGCGAGCGGCGCCGTGCTGGTGACGCCGCGGCTGAGCGGCAGCGTGACGAGCAGCCCGAGCGGCAGTAGATAGGCGGCCGGCGACCAGGTACCCAGGCGCAGCAGCCCGGCGAAGCGCGGCGCGGCGGAGAAGTCGAGCGCCGTGAGCACGTGCAGCAGCTCGAGCAGCGCCACGACGGCGAAGCACACGGCCATGAGCCGCGCCTGCATCTGGCCCGCGCGCCAGCCCAGGTCCCAGAGCAGGAAGGCGAGCACGGCGCTCAGCAGGAACACCGCGGTATCGAGGATGGAATGCAGGGCCGGAAAATTTTCGCTGGCCGACAGCACGACCGCCGCCATCGCGATCAGCAGCAAGGAGACCACCGCGAACATCTCGCGGCCGGGATTCAGTGCGGGCCGAACCTCCATCCACTCCCCTCGCCGGCGCGCGGCCGGTCTCGAAAGGATACTACTTGACGCGCGTGGTCTAATAACCGGCATGAACGATCGCCTCGACCGCGCCGTCGACCCCGCCCATGACCACGTCGTGGGGCCGGACCGGGCCGAGATCACGCTGGTCGAGTACGGCAGCTACGACTGCCCGCACTGCCGCGCGGCGAATGCGCGCATCGGCGAGGTGCGCGAGCAGCTTGGAGACCGGCTGCGCTACGTATTCCGGCACCGGCCGATCGCCGGCAGCGCGCTCGCGCGGCGCGCGGCCGACCTGGTCGAGCAGGCGGCGACGGCCGGGGAGTTCTGGAGCGCGCACGTGGCGCTGATGACGCGCTCGCGCACGTTGACGGAGGAGGACCTGCATGCCGTCGCCGCGGACCTGCGTCTTCCGGAGCTCGCGCCCGACGCCCGCGAGGCGCTGGAGGCGCAGGCGCGCGCGCGCGTGGACGCCGACGTCACGAGCTCGCACGCCAGCGGCGTGCGGTTCACGCCCACGTTCTTCATCAACAGCCGGCGCTACGACGGCCCCTGGGACGAGGCCTCGTTCACCGACGCCATGCTGGGCTCGCTCGGCTTTCGCGTACGCAGCGCGGCGCTGAATTTCGCGAGCTGGGCGCCGTCGACCGGTCTGCTGCTGCTGCTTGCGACGCTGGCCGCGATCGTCGTGACGAACTCGCCGCTGGGCCCTGCGTTCGGCGGCTTCTGGGACACGATGCTCGGCGTCGCGTTCGGCGACGCGGAATTCCGCATGCCGCTCGTGCACTGGGTCAATGACGCGCTGCTCACCGTGTTCTTCCTCGTCGTCGGGCTCGAGATCAAGCGCGAGTTCACGGTCGGACATCTCGCCTCGCGGCGCAGCGCCGCGCTGCCCGTCGCCGCGGCCATCGGCGGCATGGCCGTGCCGGCACTTATATATGTGTCGCTGGCACCGGCGCCCTGGCGCAACGGCTGGGGCGTGCCGATGGCCACCGATACCGCGTTCGCGGTGGCGCTGATCGCGGTGATGGGCGCGCGCGTGCCGGTGGAGCTGCGCATCTTCCTCACCGCGGCGGCGATCGTGGACGACATCGGCGCCATCGTCGTGGTGGCCATCTTCTACTCGGACTCACTGGCACTGGCGCCGTTGGCGGGCGCGCTGGCGGCGGTGGGCATGCTCGTGGTGCTCAATCGCTCCGCCGTGTACCGCGCCACTCCGTACGTCGTGACTGGTATCGTGCTCTGGGCCTGCGTGCACGCCGGCGGCCTGCACGCGACGCTCGCCGGCGTGCTGCTGGCGGCGTTCATCCCCACGCGGCCGACGCCTCACTACCGCGCGCTGGTGGCGCAGGCCGATGCAATCCTCACGGCCGAGGCCGCGCACGGCGGCGAGCAATTCCGGCACGGCCCCTCCGCGCCGGCGCTGCGCGAGCTCGATGCCATTCACGACCGGCTCGAGTCGCCCGCCGACCGCCTGCTGCGCAACGTCGCGCCGCGGTCGAGCTACCTGGTGCTGCCGCTGTTCGCGCTGGCCAATGCGGGCGTCGTCATCGCGGCCGAGGTCCTGGGCGGGCACGGCATGCTCATGGCGGCCATCGTCTGCGGCCTCGCCGTCGGCAAGCCGGCGGGGTTCGTGCTGGCGTCGTGGCTCGCGGTGAAGCTGAATCTCGCCGAGAAACCGGCGGCTTATTCCTGGCGCCAGCTCGCGGGCGCCGGCGCGCTGGCGGGCATCGGGTTCACCATGTCGCTGTTCATCGCGGGCCAGGCATTCCCGGTGACGCAGGATTTCGCCGCCGCGAAGATCGCGGTGTTCGCGGCCTCGGTGCTGGCGGCCGTCGTCGGCGTCGCGGTGCTGTGGAGCGCGCCGCAGGCCGCGAGCGAAGCACCGTCGGCGCCACCCCCGTGAAACGTTCTCGCGTCATCCTGGGTGTTTGCCAGGTATTGGTCACATCGCAGCCTATCTACTTTTCTTCGCGCGGGTCCCCTGGATCGCATCGGACCCGGTCTTTCGGAGTGGCGCCGGCAGTTGCGGCTGCGATGCCCGCGGGTTGCCCGGCGGTGTTTGGCGACCACGGGCAATATCTCTGCTCCTGGCCCGGCCTGGTCCACGTCCACCCGATGAAGCTCGCGCGGATATCGGCAGGCCTGCTCGCCTCCCGGGCTTTCCTGGTCGCTGCGGCTCTCATGAGCGGTAGATTCGAGCGCGCCTGTCCCGAGGCAGGGAAACCCGAGTGACATCGCAATCTCGTGGCGGCCCGACAAATCGCCGGAGCGCACGCGCGGAAGATTGTGTGCCAAGCTCGGGACGCGACGCGCGCGGCGCCGGGCTCAACCGTTCGCCGGATCTCCCGCCGCGCTCCTGACCACATCGTGGAGGATGGATAGTGATCAAATCAGTCAGCGCGACGGTCACACCGGAGGCCCAGCTCAAGTCCCTGATCGACGCCTTCGATCCCAAGAATCAAAAGCTCATCCGCTCGGTGCGGTCCGCGGTGCGCAAGCGATTTCCGACCGCGAACGAGCTGGTGTACGACTACGGCACCTCTCTCGTCATCGGGTATTCGCCGACGGAGCACGGCATCGAATCGATCGTCTCCACCGCCGCGCGTGCCGACGGTGTGAGCCTGTACTTCATGAACGGGCCCAAATTGCCCGACCCGAAGAAGTTGCTGCAGGGGTCCGCCAAGCAAGTCCGCTTCATCCCGGTCGAGGCTGCCAGCCGGCTGAAGCATCCGGATGTCGAGGCGCTGATCGCCGCGACGATCGAACTGGCCAGTGTTCCGTTGCCATCCGCGGGCAGCGGCAAACTCGTCATCAAGACGAGTGCTGCGAAGAAGCGGCCCCGGCGCAAGCCGGCGAAATGACCGGGCTGGAACGGCCTGACGAGCCGCCCATGCTCACCATTCGCTCCATGGTGCCCACGGACAACTCGCGAGTACTCGCGCTCAACGCGCAGGCCCGGCCCCACGTGGCCGCCCTCGACGGCCCCGAGCTCGAGCGCCTGCAGGCGCTGTCGCAAGCCCATCTCGTCGCGGAAGATCTGGACGTGGTAGTTGGATACGTCATCAGCTTCGCCCGCGACGATGCGTATGACGGGGAGGAATTCGAGCGGTTGCGTGCCCTGATCTCGGAGCCATTCGTGTATATCGACCAGGTAGTCGTTCTCGGCGCCGCGCACAGGGCCGGCATCGGCGGTCGCCTGTACGGCGCGGTCGAGCAGCTCGCCGCGCTGCGCGCCGCGCGCAGCCTGTGCTGCGAGGTGAACACCACGCCAGCCAATCCGCGCTCGCTGGCATTTCATGGACGGATGGGCTTCGCCTCCATTGGCTCGCTCGCGACACGCGACGGCCGCATCGTCCAACTACTCCAGAAGCGGCTCGTGGGGGCCGCCTGATTCGTTGCGGAGAAACTTCCGATGACCACGCTCTCCCGCAACGCCGGGCTCGTGTCCGCCATATTCGCCGAAGTCGCCAAGGGCAATGGCGCTCCCTTCTGGGAAGCCTGCCACGACGACGTCATCTGGCGAACCATCGGCGCAGGCTCCTGGAGCGGCGAATTCATCGGCAAGCAGACCATCATCGATGAAATCTTTCGTCCGCTGAATCGCGTGCTGATCGAACGCGCCACGATCCCCACGCGTGTGATCGACGGCGGCGACATCGTCGTCCTGCAGGCCAGGGGCAGGAACCTCACCCGCGACGGCCGGCGTTACGACAACGAATATGCGTTCGTCATCCACTTCAGGGAGGGCAGGATCGCGCGCTTCGAGGAGTATTGCGACACGGACCTGATCGCTCGCGTGCTGCCGGATCGCAACGCAGCGAAGATGCTGCCGAAATCCGACCACCCGAAGCCGGCAACTTGATAGCCATCGCCCGGCAAGTCGAAGCAGCGGCGAACACTTTGCTAGGCCACTGCACACGAGGCCTCCCTTCGGGCGCGCCCGCGCCGCCGGCCGACATCTGCTCGATGACGCCGCAATCGGTCGACGAGCTCTTTATCCTGCTGCGACGCGAAGCAGCAGCCCGCCACCCGCCTCGTTCGGCCAAGCTCGCCACGTTGTTGGCCGAGTCCCGCACCTGCCTGCAGCTCGCCGCAGGCTTTCTCGGCGCCGTTCGGGGGCTGACTTCGCCGCCGGCGGGCGTGCGCTTCGACGTACCGGACAGGCGCGGGGGCGCGATCCCGGTAACCATGCCCGCCGAATCGGCCAAGGCAATGATTCGCCACGCCGAGGCCCTCTCGAAGGCGGTCGCGAAGCTCGCGAAGCCGCGCGCGTCCTGAAGCGCGCACCAAGGCGGGGCCGCCGGCGCCACGATCTCTCGCATCGACAACTTCCGCAGCGCATGCGGCTATGATCGGCGCATCCCACTTTCTCGTCCGCGGAGCCCACCGCATGAACGCCGTCCCCGAAATGCCCGCCGTCACGCGCGAGTCTCTGGTGCACCAGCTCTACGAGGCCGCGGAGCTCGAGCACAATCTCATGTGCACCTATCTATATGCCGCCTTCAGCCTGAAGACCGCCGTCGCCGACGGCCTGAGCGCGGTCGAGGCGGAGGCGACCATGCGCTGGCGGCAGGCGATCCTGCGCGTGGCCGTCGAGGAGATGGGGCATCTCACCGCCGTCTGGAACATCACCGCGGCGCTCGGCGGCTCGCCACGCTTCGGGCGCCTGAATTTTCCGCTCGACCCGGGCGGCCTGCCGGCCAACATCGTCGTGCGGCTCGCGCCGTTCAGCGACTCGGTGCTGCAGCACTTCATCTACCTGGAGCGGCCGAGCTGCTCGGACATGGAAGACTCGGGTGAGTTCAGGCCCGACTTCACGTTCACGCGCGGCGTATCCGCGCCGCGCGTCACGCCGATGCCCACCGACTACGACACCGTGGGCGCGTTCTACGAAAACCTCGCCGACAACTTGCGCGCGTTCGTCGCACGCGTGGGCGAGAAGGCCGCGTTCTGCGGCGACCGCAACCTGCAGATCTCGCGCAAGGAGATCGACTTCCAGGGCTGCGATCCGGTCATCTGCTCGATCACGGCGCTCAAGGCGTTCGACGCCATCGTCTACCAGGGCGAAGGCGCGTCCAGCGAGAACGCGGACTCTCACTACTGCCGGTTCCTGGCCATCCGCAAGGAGCTGCACGCGCTGCGCGCCGCGAATCCGGGCTTCCAGCCGGCGTTTCCCGCCGCGGTGAACCCGGTGCTGCGCAAGCCCGTGCGCGCGGGACACCGCGTGTGGCTGGAGCACGATGCGACCGCCGCGACGGTCGACATCGCCAACAGCGCGTACATGCTGATGCTGCGGCTGATCTCCCACTCCTATCTAGTGCCGCGACCGCATCCCGCCAAGGCGCTGTGCATCGACCTCGCGCTCGGCCTGATGCGCGCCATGACGCCGCTGGCGGAGCGTGCCGCGCGCCTGCCCGCGGGCCCATCGAACCCCGACTGCAATGGCGGCATGTCGTTCACGACGCTGCGCGACGCGGCGCCGCTGCCGCCGGGCACGAGCGCCGGACGGTTCTTCGTCGAGCGACTGCACGAGCTGCTGGACGGGGCGCGTGCGCTCGCCGCGGATGATCCACGCGTGACGCAGGCGGTGCGGATCATCGGGGATCTCACCGCGCGCGCCGAGCGGCGATTCGCGGCCATCGGGAACGAGGCGCCGGTGGTGTTGAGCGCGGGAGCGGGAGCGGCAGCGCCGCCGCCGGTGACGGTCGCCGCGCCGGTGCCGGCGGCGGTGCGCGCCAGTGGCGCGAGCGTCATCGAGCCCGGCAACGTGGCGCCCACGCCGCGCAGCGAGAACGGCGTCGATTACATCGAAGGCCGCGACCTCACGCTCATCTACGAAGGCAAGAAGTGCATCCACTCACGCTTTTGCGTCACCTGGGGTCCGCAGGTGTTCATCGCGAACGTGAAGGGACCGTGGATCAACCCCGACGCGATGCCCACCGAGGCGCTCACCGAGATCGCGCACGTGTGCGTGTCGGGCGCCATTCGCTACCGGCGCAAGGATGGCGCGCCCGATGAACAGGCACCGCCGGTGAACCTGATCTCGGTGCGCGAGGGCGGGCCGTACGCGGTGAAGGCCGACATCCGCCTCGATGGCGCGCCGGCCGGAAATTTCCGCTACACGCTATGCCGCTGCGGCGCGTCGAAGAACAAGCCGTTCTGCGACGGCTCGCATCACGAGGTGCAATTCGCCGCCAGCGGCGAGCCGCCGACCGGCAAGGCGGACATGCTGCCCGTGCGCGACGGCCCGCTCGCCATCGACCCACTCGCCGACGGGCCGCTGCAGGTGCGCGGCAACGTGGAGATCATCTCGGGCACCGGGCGCGTGGTGGCGCGCCTGGAAAACGCGCGACTGTGCCGC
>JBIOZI010000028.1:0-11320 GCA_044871085.1 Steroidobacteraceae bacterium
GGCCGCCCAGGATGGTGCCCAGCATGCCGAAGAACATGAAATCGTCGATGTCCTCGATTTTCCACGTGGAGCCCGGCTTCTTCGCGCGCACGCGGCCCAGCCACCAGGCGGCGGCGAACGCGACGAGGTACATGATTCCGTACCAGTGCACCTTCAGCGGGCCGAAGTTTCCGAAAGGGCCGATCTCGATGGCGATCGGGTTGAAGCCGGGGTACTGGATCATGGGGCCGGTATTTTAGTGGCTACTCGCGCGTCACGCGGCAAAAAAACGCCTTCAGGTACCGGGTTTCGGGGATGGCCGGATGCACGGGGTGGTCGGGCGACTGGCCGCCCAGCTCCAGCACCTGCACGAAGCGGCTGGTGTGCCGCGCCGCCGCCTGGATGGACGCCTGCAATTCCTCCGCACCCATGTGGTACGAGCACGAGCACGAGACGAGCAGCCCGTCTGGCACGAGCAGCGGCAGCGCGAGCTGGTTGAGCTTGCGATATGCCGCCTGCGCCTGCGGCGCGTCTTTCTTGCGCTTTGCGAACGCCGGCGGATCGAGGATGACGACGTCGAAACGCGCCGGGCCTTCCTGCAGCGCCTTGAGCGCCTCGAAAGCGTCGTCTTTGATGGTGTCGATGGCGACGCCGTTCGCGCGCGCATTGCGCGCCACGTAGTCGAGCGCGGTCGCGGAGGAATCGACGCAGGTCGCGGTCGCGGCGCCCGCCTTGCAGGCGCTGACGGCCCATGCGCCGACGTAGCTGCACACGTCGAGCACGCGCGCGCCGGCGGGCAGGTAGCGATGCAACCGCTGGCGGTTCGCCGCCTGGTCGTAGAACCAGCCGGTCTTCTGGCCTGCGGCGAGCGGCGCGGTGAACTCGGCGCCGTTCTCGCGCACGGCCACTTCATCCGGCGCGGCGGCCCACTGGTCATCGGCGCGGATACCGACGGATTTTTCCAGGCCTTCCAGCTCGCGCGCGCCGGAATCGTTCTTCCACACCACGGTCTTCGCCTGGACCACCTTGCCGATGGCCGCTTCGATTTCCGCGCGCAGCCGGTCGACGCCCGCGGTGCCGCTCTGCGCGACGACCACGTCTCCGTAGCGGTCGAGCACCAGTCCCGGCAGCGAGTCGGACTCGCCGTACACCAGGCGGTAGAAGGGCTCGCGATACAGCCGCTCCCGCAACCCGAGCGCCACGCGCAGCCGGTGCACCAGCAGCGAAGCGTCGAGTGGATAGGCGGCATCGCGCCCGACGATGCGCGCGGCGATCAGCGTGCGCGGGTTCACGTACGCGAAGCCGAGGAACTGGTCGCGGTCGGAATGCACCTGCACGGCCGCGCCGGCTTCGAACTGCGTGAGCGGCGTGGCGGCGGTGTCGACTTCGTTGCTGAAGATCCACAGGTGGCCGGCGCGCAGGCGGCGATCTTCGCCGCGCTTGAGTTTGAGGACGGGGAGCGACATGTGGCTGATATTCTAGCTGGATGACACGGCAGCCGAACCGCCTGGCGCGGGAAACCAGTCCTTATCTGCGACAGCACGCGACGAATCCCGTCGACTGGCATCCGTGGGGCGCCGAGGCACTGGAGCTCGCGCGCAGCAGCGGCCGGCCGATCCTGCTCTCCATCGGATACTCCGCCTGCCACTGGTGTCACGTGATGGCGCACGAATCGTTCGAAGACGCGGCCACGGCCTCGCTCATGAACGAGCTGTTCGTCAACATCAAGGTGGACCGCGAGGAGCGTCCGGACCTCGACAAGATCTATCAATTCGCGCACCAGGTGCTCACGCAGCGCGGCGGTGGCTGGCCGCTCACCATGTTCCTGACGCACGACGACCAGAAGCCGTTCTTCGGCGGCACGTATTTTCCGGACAAGGCGCGCTACGGAATGCCCGCGTTCTCGACGCTGCTCCAGCGCGTCGCGGAGTATTACCGCGAGCAGCGCGAAGAGCTGCGCGCGCAGAGCGCGGCGCTCATGACCGTGTACGGCGACCTCACGCCCGCGCCAGCCGGCGCCGACGTGGCGCTGACGGACGCGCCGCTCACGGCCGTGCGTGCGCATCTCGAGGAGGCGTTCGACAAGCGCCATGGCGGCTTCGGAGACGCGCCGAAATTCCCCCACCCGGGCTTCAGCGACCGCTTGCTGCGGCACTGGTACGCGTCGTCGGGCACGACGGCGCCCGACCTGCATGCGCTGTACATGACCACGCTGACGCTCACCCGCATGGCCGAGGGTGGTCTCTACGACCAGCTCGGCGGCGGCTTCTCGCGCTATTCCGTCGACCAGTTCTGGATGATTCCGCACTTCGAGAAGATGCTGTACGACAACGGCGCGCTGCTCGCGACCTACGCCGAGACGGCGCTGGCCACCGGCGACCCCTCCTTCGCGCGCGTGGCGCGCGAGACGGGCGAGTGGCTGCTGCGCGAGATGCAGGGCCACTCCCCTGGCGACGCGGGCGGTGGGTTCTATTCCGCCTACGACGCGGACTCCGAAGGGCACGAGGGCAAGTTCTACGTATGGACGCGCACGGAAGTGCGCGCCGCGCTCTCACCACTCGAGTGGAGCGTGTTCAGCCGGCGCTTCGGGCTCGATGAAGAGCCGAACTTCGAAGGCGCATGGCACCTGCACGCCTTCGTGTCGGTCGAGAATCTCGCCAGGGAAACACAGCTCGAGCCCGCCGCGGTGGAAGACGCGCTGCAGTCGGCGCGCGCCAGGCTGCTCGCCATTCGCTCCAGGAGAGTGTGGCCGGGCCTCGACGACAAGATCCTCACGAGCTGGAACGCGCTCGCCATCCGCGGCCTCGCGATTGCCGCGCGCGCGCTCGATCACCCGCAGTTCGGGGCCGCCGCCGACCGCGCGCTGGCGTTCATCCGCGCGCAACTGTGGCGTGCGCTTCCCACTGGCGGCGGCCGCCTGCTCGCCACCTCCAAGGACGGCCTCTCGCATCTCAACGCCTACCTGGACGACTACGCCTACCTGGCCAACGCGTTGCTCGAGATGCTCGAGCTTCGCTGGCGCAACGAAGACGTGGCATGGCTGCGCCAGATCCTGGACGCCATGCTGGCGCACTTCGAGGACCCGCAGCTCGGCGGCTTCTTCTTCACGTCCGACGACCACGAGCAGCTCATCCACCGCAGCAAGAGCTTCGGCGACGACGCGATCCCCGCCGGCAACGGCATCGCGGCGCGCGTGCTGCTGCGCGCGGGCTATCTACTCGGCGAGACACGCTGGCTGGCCGCCGCCGAGCGCACGCTGCGCGCCGGCTGGCCCGCGCTCGGCCGCTACCCGCACGGCCACACCAGCCTGCTCGAGGCGCTGGCCGAGTACCGCGAACCGCCCGAGATCGTCATCATTCGCGGCGCCGCCGTGGAAGCGGCCGCCTGGCAGCGTGAGCTCGGCAGGCTCTACGCTCCGCATCGCATGGTGTTCGCCATTCCCGCGGAAATTTCCGGGCTCGATGCCGCCATTGCCGACAAGCGCGCCGCAGGCGCGACGCGCGCCTATCTATGCCGCGGTACCGCCTGCTCGGCACCCATCGAATCGCTGCCGGACCTGGCGCGTACCGTCGGCGCAAGACTCGCGGGCTGAGCGGCGCTTCAGCGGCGTCGCTCGCGCCGGGCGCTCGGGCTGGGCTTCGGCTTGGGCTTGGGCTTGGGCTTGGGCTTGGGATTCGCCTTCGCCCTGGGCGCCTTGGTCCTGGCCTTCGCCTTCGCCTTCGTCTTGCGCTTTGCCTTGGTCCCGGTCTTGTTCCTCACGGGCGGACGTGCCTTCGCCGCCTGCGAAGCCAGCGCCACTTCCACCGATTTTCGTGCCCACGTCACCAGCGCCTCGGCGTCTTCTATGACGTCCGCCGGCACCTGGTAGTACCCGAGCGTGGCTGCGGGACGCGCCGGGTCCGGCATGAAGCGCGCCATGTTGCGCGAGACATAGTCGTCGACATTGCGGGCGTCGGTTTTGAAGAAAACCGTGTCGTCATCGATGATGCCGAAGAACAGCCCGTTCGAATACAAGCCGACCGCGCCGAACATGCGCCGCGGGCGCAACGCTCCGAGGCGTTCGAGCTGTTCGAGGATGTACGCGAGATACTGCGGCTGAACGGCCATGCGCCGGGATCCTCCATGCGAAGTCCCTACGGTGTGCGCAGCGCTCCCAGTTTTGCAAGCTCGGAGCGCAGCTGCTTCATCAGCGATGCGTCGGCACTGGCATCGAACACCGGCGCCGCGTTCCAGTCGTATGCCCAGGGCTGCTGGGTGCGCATGTCTTCGGGCTCGCTGCGGTAGCGCGGGATCACGTGCGCATGCAGCGCCGGCTCGACGTTGCCGAAGATGGCGTAGTTGATGCGCATGGGTGACGTCGTGCGCATGAGCGCATCGCCGAGGCGCGACATGTCGAGCAGGAACTGGCCGCGGTTCTCCGGCGTGAGCGCGTTGAGGTCGGGCACGACGGGGTCCGGCAGCAGCAGCAGGTAGCCCTGCACGAACTGCTGGTGTCCGAATACCGCCCATCCGGACGCGCAACGTCCGATGACCGTCGGATCTCGGTTGGCGCGTGCTTCGTTGACGCGGCGATGAATCGCTGTGGTGGCGGGCAAGGAGTCCTCGACTTTCGGCTCCGTGTTCTCTGTCGCCACCGCTTGAATCCTCCGAAATCATCGCTCAATCCGTGATCGAAGTCCGCCCGGACATAACGTTCGTCAGCCCGTCCAGGTGCGGAACCGCCCGGTGTCGATGTGCACGAACCTGGAGCGTGCGTAGTAGCCGACGCCGCCGCGCCTGGCCGCGAGCGCCAGGTCGCGCAGCTTCTCGATGCTGCAGCCCTTGAGCCGCACGTCCATCGCCTTGCCCTGCATGTGCAACGAGTTCTTCGACACGCCGCTGCCGGGCCGGGCCGCCATCTTCGAGTTGCTGTCGGGCGAGCGATAGCCGGAGATGATCTCGTAGCTCGGCTCGAGGTCCGCGGCCTCGGACAGATCGACCAGTTGCTCGAAGAGCCCCCGGTCCATGTCGTGGCTCTCGCCACTGCGATGGTCGCGCAGCACCCGGCGCAATTCGGCGAGCGCGGCTTCGTCATAGACGTCGCCGCGGCGAAACACCACGTCGACGGTTTCGCTGGTGTGCGTGTTGAACAGCTTGATGCGCCGCTCGACCGGTGCGGCCGCCGGTTCCACCGCGGCGGGCGCCGCCGGCGTCGGCTGCGCGCCGGGCTCACCTGCGGCGAGCGCCGCACCCGCGGCGCACAGCGCGACGAGAACCCCACGTCGGGACAGGATGCTCATGTCCCGGTCACTGCATGAGGGTGACGCGCAGCGTGGCTGCATAGTCCATCGAGGCGCGTCGCACGGTCGCGTCGGGATACGGCATGAGGTCCAGCAGCTCGACCTTGTACACCCCGACCCGCTTGCTCGCGGCCTCGGCGGGGGCGGTGGCGAGCGTCAATTCGGTCGGCAGGTCGCCCACGAGCACGGTCAGCGCGACGGTGGCCGCGCCCTGCCACACGCAGGTGACATTCTTCGGACAACGGCTGTCCTCCACCATCCTCGTGAGCTCGAGACTGATGCCGTCCATGCGCACGGGCTTGCCGAGCGTGGCCGGGAAGGCGCTGCCGAGCGGTGCATCGTAGGTCTCGACGGGCGGTGCCTTCGCGGCGCAGGCCGCGAGCGTCAGCAGGAACAGGATGGATGCGGTCCGCATGGGAGTCGTCATGTTTAGCCCACGTCCCGCTTCCAAACAATCAGAAAGGCAGCGGAACCACCGCGCCCGTGTCGCCGGGCCGGCGGTTGACGGATACCACGGTCGCCTTGGGGAAGAAATTGAACTCCGAGGCACTGGCCCAGGTGTAGGCCCCCATGGCGCGGCCGACGATGAGGTCGCCCGCCTTCAGCTGCGGCAGCATGAGGTTCTCGGCGATCACGTCGATGCTGTCGCAGGTGGGGCCGGCGAGCACCGACGGGAATTTCTCGTCGCTTTCCTTGAGGGATTCCACCGGGTACCTGGCATGGTCGAAGAGCTGGCCGCTGTACGAGCCGTACAGGCCATCGTCGAGGTAATACCACCAATGACCTTCGCGCTTCGCCCGCCCCATGACCGACGAAACGCCGACGGCCGCCGGACCGCAGATGTAGCGGCCGGGCTCGGCGATGACGCGCAGCCGCGCCGGTAGTTTGGCCAGCGCCGCGCGGATCGGCGCGCAGAAACGCCCGATGTCGACCACCTTCTGGCCGTACTCGATGGGATAACCGCCGCCGATGTCGAGCGTGTCGAACACGCCGAGCTTCTCGCGCCTGGCCTGCGCCATCAGTTTCGCGCACACCT
This sequence comes from Steroidobacteraceae bacterium, assembly GCA_044871085.1. Classification (GTDB taxonomy): domain Bacteria; phylum Pseudomonadota; class Gammaproteobacteria; order Steroidobacterales; family Steroidobacteraceae; genus CADEED01. The sequence continues at coordinate 6,295 of JBIOZI010000028.1, forward strand.
CGATGGCCTCGACGTGTTTGACGGCGTCCGGCGCCTGCGATCCGACGTGGAACGACAGACCGCGCACCGGGATGGCCAGCTTGCGCGCCAGGCGCGCGAGCTCGATGAGGTCCTCGGGATCGCAGCCGAATTTTCTCGACAGGTCGCACACCGCGCCGGGGCTGCGGAACGAGACGCGCAGCAGCAGCTCGGCGCCGTCGCGATAGCCCTCGAACTTGCGCACCTCGTCGGGGTTGTCGGCGACGAAGATCTTCACGCCCAGGTGCAGCGCGTTGCGGATGTCGGCGTCGCGCTTGATCGGATGGGTGTGGATGCAGCGCGCCGGATCGACGCCGAGCTGCGTGACCAGCTGCGTCTCGCCGGTGGTCGCGAGGTCGAGCCAGCCGCCGAGCTCCACGATGGTTTCGACCACGGACGGATGCGGCAGCGGCTTCAGCGCGTAGTGCAGGTCGACGCCCGGCAGTGCGCGATGGAGCTTGCGGTACTGCTCGCGCACGCGCTGGCAGTCGATGATGAGCAGCGGCGAGCCGAACTCGGCTACCAGGCGTTTGATCTCCGTCGCCGTGAACGGGTCGATGAACGAACGCGTCGCCTTCTTGCTCTTGGTGAGCACCGCTGTCTCCTGCCGGAATGCCCGGCGGAAAAGCGGCGCATTGTAGGGCCGCGCGGGGTCGGTGTCATGAAATGCCGGCCACCGACGCCGGGCGGCGGCGGCCAAAACCTCGCAACCGGCGGGCCCGATGGGGTTTTGTGGCGCGCGGTTTTGCTACAGTGCGAGCGGCATGCCGTCCCTGTCTACCGCCTCTCCCGCCGGAGAGTTGCAAACCCTGCTCGCCTCGCGGGTGGCGCTCGTCATCATCGAGAGCCGTGAGGAGGCGCGCTGCATCGAGCTCGTGCGCGACGCGGCGCTGAAAGCGCAACGGGGGCGCAACTGGGGCGTGTTCCAGTGGACCGTCACCGAGGGCCTGCTGCGCGTCGACGCGGACCTGGGCGGCGCGCAGCGCACCCTCGCCCAGCCCGAACAGCTGCTGCGGCACATCCGGGCCACCACGATGGCCGGCATCTACATGCTGCTCGATTTCCACCCCTACCTCGACAACCCGATGTTCGTGCGCACGCTCAAGGACATCGCGCAGGAGTACGCGAAGTGCGCGCGCACGCTGGTGCTCATCAGCGCCGAAGTGAAGCTGCCGCCCGAGCTCGAGCACCTCGCCGCGCGCTTCACGCTGCGCATGCCCGACAAGAACGAGCGGCACGTCATCGTCATGCGCATGGCGCGCGAATGGGCGCAGAGCCACAACGCGATGCCGCGCATCGACGTCAAGGCCGTGGAGAAACTGGTGGACAACCTGGCGGGGCTGCCCGTGCACGACGTGGAGCGGCTCACGCGCCAGGCCATCTTCAACGACGGCTCGCTGTCCGAGGACGACATCAAGCCGCTGCTGGCGGCGAAGTACCAGCTGCTGAATCGCGGCGGCACGCTGTCGTTCGAGGCGGATACCGCGCGCTTCGCCGAGGTCGGCGGCCTGAAAAACCTGCGCCGCTGGATCCTGCAGCGCAAGGCCGCGTTCGACGGCAGCGCGCCCGGCCTCGATGCGCCCAAGGGCGTGCTGCTGCTGGGCGTGCAGGGCTGCGGCAAGAGCCTCGCGGCGCGCGCCGCGGCGGGCGTGCTCGGCGTGCCGCTGGTGCGCCTCGATTTCGGCGCGCTGTACTCGAAGTGGCACGGCGAGTCCGAGAAGAACCTGCGCGAGTCGCTGACCTCCGCCGAGGCGCTCGCGCCCTGCGTGCTGTGGCTCGACGAAATCGAGAAGGCGCTGGCGAGCGGTGACGGTGACAGCGGCACGTCGCGGCGGGTGCTCGGTGCCTTCCTCACCTGGCTCGCGGAGCAGCGCGCGCGCGTGTTCATCGTCGCGACCGCCAACGACATCACCGCGCTGCCGCCCGAGCTGGTGCGCAAAGGCCGGTTCGACGAGATCTTTTTCGTGGACCTGCCGTCGCCCGAGGCGCGCCTGGAAATCTTCGGCATTCACTGCAAGAAACGCGGCGTGACCCTGCCGGAGCCGGACCTGCGCGCGCTCGTGGCGCGCAGCGACGGCTTCTCGGGCGCGGAGATCGAGCAGGCGGTCGTGTCCGCGCTGTACGCGGCGCATGCGAACAACGGCGCCGTGGATGCGCGGCTGATCGCGGCGGAGATCGATGCGACGAAGCCGCTGTCGGTGGTGCTGGGTGAGAAGATCGCCGAGCTGCGCGAGTGGGCCGCGGAGCGGACGGTGCCGGCGGACTAACCCAGCTCCCGTTCGAGCTCGGCGCGCCGCGCGCGCAGCGAGGTGAATCGCCGCTGCGCCCTGCGCAAGACGCGCACCGCGTATCCCAGCAGCACCAGACCCACCGCGACCGGATACAAGCCCCCGATGCGGCGGCTGATCAACGCCGTGAGCACCATCAACGCCAGGATCAAAGACGTGAAGCTGACGGCCATCCACCCCGCGATGACCCGATCGCGCGCCGCCAGTGGCCGCCCCGTGGTCAGCGCCCAGGTCGCCAGACCGATCCAGCAGATACCGAGCATGAACGGGACGGCAAACGCCCACTGCAGACGAGCAGGATCTCCGGGTTCGGTCATCCACAGCGAGAGGATGACGCTGGTGACGGCGGCCGCGACCAGCCCCAGGGCCACATATCCCAGCCGCGACGTCATCGACAATTCATCGTGCGCCATCTTGTGGATAAGCATCTTTGCGTCTTCGCTGTGGGTCATGTCATCTCCCCGCTCGGGTGTGTCAGCGGACGCATCAGGCGGCGCGCACGGAACAGTCGCGACTTGACCGTGCCGACGGGCACGCTCATGAGCGCGGCGATCTGCTCCAGTTTCAACTCGCGTAGATAGAACAAGGCGAGCGTCTCGCGCTCGATCAGCGGCAGCGTATCGAGCCGCTGCTGCAGGGCCGACAGATCGTGCTCGAGCTCGAGCTCGCCCTGCGGCTCCGGCGCGGCCAGGTCGGCTAATGCGGCATCGGCATCCGCCTCGGGCGGTTGGGCGTACTGGCGCCGGAAACGATCCATGGCCACTCGCCGCGCGATGCCGAACAACCACGGACGCAGGCTGCGCGGGTCGCGCAACGCCGCGATGCCGCGCAGCACGCGCAGCCAGGTGTCCTGGGCCATGTCCGCGGTTGCGTCGTCCGAATTGCACAGCGAACGGAGGTAGCGCCAGATGGGCTCGTGCCAGCGGCCGATCAACGCGTCGAAGGCAGCGCGCTCGCCGAGCTGGCAGCGGACCGTCAGCAACTCGTCGGCTCGGGCATCGGGCTGTGGATTTTCGGGGCTCACTACCGGGGAGTCGCACGCCGGCGCGAAAGGTTCACGCGCGCACATGAAAAAAAGGGACGCACCGACGAGGTGCGGCCCTTTTGGTGGGTTTGGGGCTATTCCCCAAATCTCGGTTTGGGGCTATTCCCCTCGGTTTCCTCGGTTACTTGTCGTGGCCGTTCGTCGCGACCGGCAAATGCGGCGCGGTCGCGTCGCCCAGGAATTTCGGCAGCTCGAGGCCCGCCATGGCAGCCACGTCGTGCAGCGGCGGCAGGCTCTTCACCATGCCCGCGAGGAAATTCGCGGTGGTGTTGCCACCGTTGCCGTTCGATCCCGCGCCGGAATCCCACACCGTCACCTTGTCGATCTTGATGGCCTTGATGGCCTCGACCTGCAGCGTGACGATCTGCTCCAGCTTCTCGGTGAGCAGCAACGTGGCCGCGGCGCGCGCATCGTTGCCGGCGCTGGCGACCAGTGCCTGGTAACCCTGTGCCTTGGCCTCGAGCACCTGCTTGATGCCTTTGGCCTCGGCCTCGTACTTGAGCAGGATCGCGTCGGCCTGGCCCTTCGCCTCGCGGCGGGTCTTCTCCGCCTCCGCTTCCGCGGCGATCGTGATCTTCTGTCTCTCGATCTGCTGCTTCACCACCTCGGTGGCGGTGAGGCGTTCGAGCTCGGCCTTGGCCTGTGCCTTCTGGATCTCCGCCTGCGCGTCGTACTGCGCCACCTGTCCGCGCTGCGCGGCCTGCGCCGCCTGCACCGTGAGCTCGGCATTCGAAGCCGCCATGAGCGCGCGCGAGCGGTTCTCGCCGGCGATGGCCTCGGCTTCCTGGCCCTGGATGAAGATGCGCTTCTCGGCCTCGGCCTTCTTCTGGCCCTTCTCCGAGCTCGCCTCGTTCTCGGCGACCTTGATCTGCATGTCGCGCTGGGCCTCGGTCTCGCCGATCATCGCCAGCGTTTCCTGGCGCTGCACGTAGATGCGCTTGTCGGCCTCGGCCTGCTTCTTGCCCTTCTCGGATTCCGCCAGGTGCTGCGCCACCTTGATGGTGCGCTCGCGGACCTGCTCGGCCTCGCCCACCGAACCCTTGCGGTCCTGGTCGGACACGTCGACCTTCGCCTGGTTGATGGCCTCGGACGCGGCCTTCTTGCCGATGCTCTCGATGTATCCCGACTCGTCCGTGATGTCGGTGATGTTCACGTTGATGAGATACAGGCCGATCTTGTTGAGCTCGGGCGACACGTTGCGCCGGATCGCGTCGAGGAATTTCTCGCGGTCCTGGTTGATCTGCTCGATGGTGAGCGACGCCACCGTCAGGCGCAGCTGGCCGAAGATGATCTCGCGCGCCATGTTCTCGACGTCGTCCTGCCCGAGATTGAGCAGGCGCTCCGCCGCGTTGTTCATGATGGCTTCTTCGGTGCTGACACCCACCGTGAACGTGCTGGGCACGTTGACGCGGATGTTCTGCAGCGACAGCGCCTTGGTGAGCGGGATGCCGATGGTGAGCGGCGTCAGGCTCATGTACGTGTAGTCCTGGAACAGCGGCCAGATGAACGCGCCGCCGCCGTGGATGCACATGGCGGACTGTCCCTTGCCCACCTTGCCGTACTTCACGAGGATCTTGTCGGATGGGCAGCGCTTGTAGCGCGACGCCAGGAAAATGATGGTGAAGAACACCACCAGCACCAGTGACACGACTGGCACCAGGGCCATTGTGAGATC
>JBIOZI010000029.1:0-18836 GCA_044871085.1 Steroidobacteraceae bacterium
GGAGCGGATGACGGATTCATGACACGCCCGCCCGGCTCAGGCGCTCGCGGCCACGCGCCGCTCGAGCAGGCGCTCGGGCGGGAAATGGCAGATGAACGTGCTGCCGCGGCCCTCGACGCTGTCGATCTCGAGGCGCGCGCCATGGCGATACAAGGCGTGCTTGACGATGGCCAGGCCCAGCCCCGAACCACCGGTCTCGCGCGAGCGGCCCGGGTCGACCCGGTAGAAGCGTTCGGTGAGCCGCGGAATGTGCTCGGCGGGAATCCCGAGGCCGGTGTCGCGAACGGAGAAGTGGCCGCCCTGCTCGTCCGCCCACCAGCGGATGTGCATGCTGCCTTCGGCCGGCGTGTACTTGGCGGCGTTGTCGACCAGGTTCGAGAAGGCGGACTGCACCATGGCCTCGTCGCCGATGATGGCGGCGCCGGATTCGATGGACACCTCGACGAGCTTGGGATGGCTGGGACGCGCGAGCACGTCCTTGCGCAGCAGCGCGGCCATCGCGGCCACGTCGATGGGCGCACCCGTGACGGGTGCGTCGTTGGCCTCGAAGCGCGACAGCTCGAGCAGGTCTTCGATGATGCGCGTCATGCGGTCGGTCTGGCGGCGCATCTCGGCGATGGGCGCCGCGAGCTCGCCCATCGAAGGATCGGCACCGAAATTTTCCAGGTAGCCCGCGACCACCGTGAGCGGCGAGCGCAGCTCGTGCGAGGCGTTCGCGACGAAATCCTTGCGCATCTGCTCGAGGCGCACTTCGCGCGTGACGTCGCGCAGCATCAGCAGGCGCTGATCTTCGCCATAGGAGATGAGCTGGAACGCGACGTAGCGCTCGTTGGATACGTCGATGCGCACGATGAGCGGCGTGGAGTACTGGCCGCCGCGCAGGTACTGCACGAAATCGGGATTACGCACCAGATTGTCGATGCGCAGCCCGAGATCCGCGCGGCGCGAGAGGTCGAGCAGCTCGCCGGCCTTGCGGTTGAACCAGATTATCTGCCCTTCGGGGTCGAGCATGACGACACCGTCGGGCATCGCAGCGGTGGAGCGGCGCAGCTCGCGGAACAGCCGCGTCAGCCGCTCCTTGTGAAACCGCTTGCGCCGGTGCAGGCGCACCACCTGCGCCACGACGTCGCCCCACAGCCCCATGGCGTCCGGAGGATCCGCGACGCTGCGGTGCTGCAGCCAGAACCCCAGCTCGCGCAGCTGCCACAGATTCCAGGCGAGATACAGCGCGAGCGCGCCGCAGACGCCGAGCCACACATAGCCCGCGAACCAGCCCACCGCCGCCCCCACCGCCACCGCCGCCAGCACGCGCAGCGCGACGTAGACGAAGGCCGTGGAGCCGGAAGTCATGCGCGCGTGCCCGTGGTCAGAGGGGCTTGGAAGAGAAGCGGTAGCCAGAACCGCGCACGGTCTGGATCAGGCGGTCGTAGCTCACATCCTCGAGCGCCTTGCGCAGACGCCGGATGTGCACGTCGATAGTGCGCTCCTCGACATAAACATTGCCGCCCCACACGCGATCGAGCAGCTGCTCGCGCGTGTACACGCGCTCGGGATGCGTCATGAAGAACGCGAGCATGCGGTATTCGGTGGGGCCGAGCGCGATGGTGCGTTCGCCGACGCTCACGCGCTGGCTGCTCTGGTCGAGCACCAGCCCTTCGATGTCGATGCGCTCGGCGCCTTCGGACGGCGAGGAGCGGCGCAGGACGGCATTGATGCGCGCGAGCAGCTCGCGCGGCGAGAACGGCTTGGTGATGTAGTCGTCGGCACCGCCCTCGAGACCGGCCACCTTGTCGCCCTCTTCGGCGCGCGCGGTGAGCATGATGACGGGCAACTCGCGCGTCTCGCGGTCGCGCTTGAGCGCGCGGGTGAATTCGAGGCCGCTAGTGTCGGGCAGCATCCAGTCGACCAGCAGCAGATCTGGCAGCCGGTTGGCGACCTCGGCGCGGCCACTGCGCGCATCCCCGGCCTCGCGCACTTCGAAGCCGGCACGCCGCAGGCCGAAGGCGATCATTTCGCGAATCGGGCGCTCATCCTCGACGACGAGTATCTGTTTGGCGGACACGACTTTCCCAGGTGACGGTTTTGTGGCGTGCGCATTACAACGGCAGTCTATTGCAGTTTGATTAAACCGCCGATTCCGGCTTATGCCGCGGGCTCGGCCACGCGATCCCTGACATAAACCGGCAACGCCTCCGCCGGGTCGAGCATACCGCCCGCGGCAACCACCGGGCGCGCCAGCGCCAGCACTTCCGAGGCGCGCGGCAGCAGGTCGGCGAATGCACCGGCGGCCCCGTGGGCGCGGCAGCGCTGCTCCAGCGCGGGCCAGGCCAGGAGGCCGCGCCCCGCCGCCGCCCACGGCAGCGGATGCCCGGAGTCATCGCCTTCGAGCCCTTCGGGCAAGACCACGTCCGCGGCCGGCCCGACGCGCTCGGCGCCGTGCAGCAGCGGCCCCGCGGCGCCGTCGAAACGAAACTCGGCCCAGTACACCTCGCGCATGCGCGCGTCGTTCACGACCAGCACGCGGCGCAAGCGCGCCTCGAGCTGACGCACGCGTTGCGCGATCGCCGCGAGATCGGAAATGGGCACCACGCCCACATCGGCGCCGAAAGCCAGCCCCTGCGCAACGCTGGCCGCCAGACGCACGCCGGTGAAACCGCCCGGACCGCGGCCGAACGCAATGGCATCGAGCGAGCCGAGTGCGAGGCCGCCCTCGGCAAGCACCGCGTCGACCATGGGCAGCAACTGCTCGGCATGACCGCGCTCGAGCTCCACGTAGCGGTCGATGGTGCGGTCGCCGATGGCGAGCGACACCGAACAGGCCTCGGTGGCGGTGTCGAGCGCCAGGATTTTCATGAGGACGCAAACTCGTCGGCGGTGCGCACCAGCGCGGCAGGCGCGGTGTGTCCGGGCACGCCGGCGATGCGCCGCAGGAATTTCTCCGCATCCGCGGACTCGCGCGTGACGGGCATGGGCGGCAGGCTGGCGCGGAAGACGCGTCCGTACGGTTTGTCGACCAGGCGCGGATCGCAGATGACGACCACGCCGCGGTCGGTCTCGCTGCGGATGAGCCGGCCCACGCCCTGCTTCAATGCGAGCGCGGCTTCGGGAAGCTGGTACTCGCGAAATGCATTGCCGCCGTTTGCCTTCAGGTGCTCGATGCGCGCCTTCGTCAAGGCATCATCGGGCGAGGCGAACGGCAGCTTCTCGATGATGACCAGGCGCAGCGCATCGCCTTTGACGTCGACGCCCTCCCAGAAACTGGCGGTGCCGAGCAATACGGCGTTGCCGGACTCGCGGAAGCGGCGCAGCAGCTGCTCGCGCGGCGCCTCGCCCTGCACGAGCAAGGGGAAGTCCGCGAGCTCCGCCCAGCGGGCGCGCAGCAGGTCCGCCGCGCGCTGCAAGGCGCGGTGACTCGTGAACAGCACGAACGCACCGCCCGCCGAGGCCTCTATTAAAGGAATGGCGCAATCGATCACTGCCTGGGTGTGCGCGGGTGCGGACGGGTCGGGCAGCCGCGGCGGCAGGTAGAGCAGCGCCTGCGATTCGAAATCGAAAGGACTGGGAATGGCCAGAGTCTCGGCCTCGCCGAGCCCGAGACGCGAGGTGAAGTGCGCGAAGTCCTCGCCCACCGACAGCGTCGCCGAGGTGAAGATCCACGCCGCGCGCGTCGCGCCCGTCATCGCGGCGAAGCGGCCGGCCACGTCGAACGGCATGAGGCTCATGGTGAAGCCGCGCTGCGTGAGCTCGACGCTGCGCGCGCCCTCGTTCTCCTCGGCCTGCATGATCTCCTCGAGGCGGCCCGCGAGCTCGGTGGCGCGCGCCGCGCACTGCGCCATGCCGGCTTCACGGCTCTCCTCGTTCAAGGCGGCCGCGAGCCCGCGCAGCGTGCGCGCCAGGTCCTGCGCGCCGTCGGCGAGCGGCGTATCCGCCGCCAGCCAGTTGGGGCGCGGCGTGGCGCGGATGATCTCCGCGAGCGCGGCCAGTGTTTTCTCCACCGCGCCCATCTCGGCCGCGAGCGCCGTCACCGCGGCGCGCGCATTGACGAGCTCCGCGCGCGCATCGCGCACCAGCAGCTCCACCTGGCGGCTGCCGATGCGCGCGCCGAAGAACTGCGTGGCGAGATCCGGAATCTGGTGCGCCTCGTCGAGGATGACCGCATCCGCCGCGCCGAGCAGGTCGCCGAAGCCGTCCTCCTTCAGCGCCAGATCGGCCAGCAGCAGATGGTGATTGACGATGACGACGTCGGCCTCGAGCGCCTTGCGGCGCGCATCGACGACGTGGCAGCGCGCGATGTCGGCGCACTTGGCGCCGAGGCAGTTGTCGCGCGTCGACGTGACCTGCAGCCACAGCGGATGCGCGTCGCCGAGATCCGGCACCTCGGCGAGATCGCCGGTCTTCGTGATGCCGGCCCAGCGCTCGACGCGCGTCAGCAGCCGGTCACGCATGGCGGCGAGACTGCGCTCGCGGCCGAGCTGCTTGAGCCGATAGGAGCACAGGTAGTTGGAGCGCCCCTTGAGCAGCGCCACGCGCGCCGGCACGCCGATGGCGCCGGCCACCAGCGGCAGGTCCTTGCTGAAGAGCTGGTCCTGCAGCGTGCGGGTGCCGGTGGAGATGAGCACGCGCCGCCCCGACAGCAGCGCGGGCACCAGGTAGGCGAAGGTCTTGCCCGTGCCCGTGCCCGCCTCGACCACCAGCGGCGTGCGGTTCTCGAGCGCGCCCGCGACCCGGCTCGCCATGGCCAGCTGCGAGCGGCGCGGCGTGAAACCGGGGAGCGTACGGGCGAGCGGCCCGCGTGGACCGAAGACATCTTCGAGATCGAGCATGCGTGCGGAGGCAGACGACCCCCGGAGCGAGGGCCAGGGGCACGCTAGCGCGACGGGCGCAGGCTGTCGAGGCTCAAATCCTTGAAAGTATCCTGATCCGCCTTGATGCGGATCTGGATGTACGGACCCTGCGCCGTGTGGCGGCTCGCCGAGAAGTCTTCATCGCGGAATCCGGCCAGGTTGTAGCCCACCGAGACCCACACGTTCTTCGCGAGCGTCGTGCCGACGTCGAGGCCGAACGAGTAGTCCATGACGTCCGATTCCCACGAGTGCAGCACCGCCGTGTGCGCGCCCAGGTCGAAGCGGCGCGTGAGCTGGCGGCGCAGATCCGCGCCGACGATGTCGGAGATGCCGGAGTACTTGTCGCCTTCGAAGGTGCTCGAGACGTAGCGAGCGCCGTACTGCAGGCCCAGCTGCATGGACGGGTCGAGCTGCCAGTTGGCGTGCAGGTTGTTCACGATGCGCGAAGATTCGTACTGCGTCAGCGAGTCGCCGCGCTGGTCGTATTTCAGCTCGAAGCGGTCGAACACGATCCACTGGCTCGAAGTCGGGCGGAACGCCCAGGCGAAGCGGCCGACGGCGCTGGTGCTGTCGGCCAGCGCCTGCGTCGAGTCGAACCCCTGCAGCGACACCGACATCGCGTGGCCTTCGACCGGCTCGCGATACCAGCCGGTGGTCGCGCTCCAGCGCTCCTCGCTGTCGGAGTTGCGATGCTCGAGGCGGCTCGTCATCTGCCACAGCTCCTTGCGGTACGAGGCGCCGAGGAAGGCCGCGAAGAAATCGTCCGTCATCGAGCCCGAGGCGAGCGGCGCCTTGGGATTCAGCGGCTCGAGGTCAGGCCCGCGCAGCGTGTTCGTCTGGTCGACGCCCACATCGAACGCCCACTTGTCCTTCCACGTGAAGCCCTGCGTGAGGCCGAAGTTCGCGAAGGTGCGCGGGCCGTACTCCGACGCCTGCGTGTTGACGCTCGAGCGCAGCTGCGTGCGCTCCCACGGGCGCGTGCGCATGCCGATGCGCGTGATGTCGGCATCGAGCTGGTCGCCTTCCGAGTGTTCGTATTCGGCGAACAGCGTGGTCTCGCCCGACAGACGGTAGTCGACGCCGAGCATGCTGCGCGCCGGGTAATCGACGCTCGCGTCCTTGCCGCCGAGCGACGCATCCGACGAGCCGCGCAGCGTCACACGGCCGTCCCACACGTCCACGCTGGCGGTGACGAAGGCCTGGTCGGAGACGCGCGCATCGCCGCTCGCATCCTCGTCGCCCACGTGCCGCAGGCCGGCACCCACGCTGTAGCTCTGCTTCTGCATGCGCACGTCGGCGCTGGCGAGCAGGCGCGTGGCGTCGCTCGCGAGCACCTGCTGGTGCTGCAGCTCACCGGACACGGTGAACGTATCGTTGAGCTTGTAGCGGGTGTCGACGCCGCCCGAGCGCGTGCCCGTGTCGGCCGTGAGCTGCTGCCCGACGCCGAAGCCGTCTTCGGTTTCGCGGGCCCAGACGCGCGCCTCGAGTTTGTCGGACACGTGCTTGCCTTCGACCAGCCAGGCCACCGAGGAGTCCGCCTTGAGCGGGTCGTCCGACTTCGCCTGCGCCACTTCCGCGCGCACCCGGGTCTCGTCGGAGACGCGCCACTGCAGGTCGGCGCCGAACACCTGTGTGTCACCGGCCTGGGCGCCCTCGTGGATGGCGCTCGCGCCCACTTCGATCTTGTCGCCCGCGAGCCTGGTCGCCACGCGCACGCCCGCGGAGGTCTGCTCGTCGCCGCCGGTGCGCACTTCGTAGTCCACGATGATGAAGATCGGGTTGAGATTCGAATCGCGGCTCGGCACCGGCTCCTTGAAGAAGATGGTGCCGCGCTCGTAGTCGAGGTCGTAGTCGATGAACGGCGTGAGCTCGCGGGTCTCGACGACGCGGTGGATCTCGAAGCGATCGCGCACTTCGATGCGCAGCTTGTCGCTGCCGATGACGATGGGCGCCCGCGACAGGCGATACAGGCCCGAGGTGCCGTCGCCCTGCAGCTCGTCCTGCACGAGGCCGGAGTCGGTGCGCGCGGCGAAGCCGGACACCGACACGCGCTCACCGGCGAAGTCGGTGCGCACGCCGTTCAGCGTGCGGTTGTAGCGCGTCAGCTCGTTCACCGTGAAGCCGGTGTCGAAGTCGCCGAACAGCGCGACGAACTGCCGGCGCTCGATCTTGAGATACAGCTTGCTCTGCGAGGCGGCCTCGTAGCGCTGCTCGGTGCCGTCGCCGTAGAGTAGATAGTAGCGGTCGGGCTCGATGGTGCCCTTGAGGCGCTCGCGCGCCTCCTGCTCGTCGCGGGCCGAGTCGTAGGCCACGGTCAGCAGGAAGTCGCCCTTGATGCGGCCCTTGGCGAAGAACGCCACGCGGCCGTTCTGCTCGAAGCCCTCTTCGCGGTCCGCGGCGCTGGCCGTTTCCATGTTGCCGCTGATCGAGTTGTAGGCGGCGGTGCCTTCGGCGACGCCCACAAGGATCCAGTCGCGGGCGGCCGGCGCCAGCCACACCTTGAACTCCTCGCTCTGGCGCTCGTTGAAGCGCAGGCGGATCATGGCGTTGCCGGTGGTGGTGGTGGGCTCGAGCTCGATCAGCGCGAGCCCGTTCTCCTGCACTTCGACCTGCGGCTCGCGCGGGCCGTTGGAGAGGATCTGGTTGTCGTTGAGCTGCTCGACCTGCCACCACGACCGGTAGGGCGCATCGACGCTGAAGCTCGCGATGGTGCCCGAGCGCGCCGGTTTGCCGTACGAGTCGAACATGCGCAGCGCGACGACGGGGCGCGTGCGGCCGTCGGCGACCAGCTTCGAGGCGGCCTTGTCGAGCTCGGCGCGCACCGGGCCGCCGCCGTAGTGCACCGTGCGCTCGGCCTGGAACACCACGTCGCCGTTCGCCGCCACCACCTTCGCCGCGAACACGTTGTCGCCGTCGATGAGGTCGACGCCGCGCCAGCGCGACAGCGCCACGGTGTTCGACTCGTTCACGCTGACACCGTCGAAGTTGAGCACGTCGACCGCGCGGCCGTTGTTCGTGAGCACCACCTTCTGGCCGGGCGCGTGCTGAATAGCGATCTTGATCGCGGCGATCGGCGGCGTCGCACCGGCCTCCGGCGTCAGCCACTGGATGCCCGGCTTCAGCGTCGAAATGTCGATGGGCGCGCTGCCCACCTGCTGCTCGGGCTTGACGTTGCGGCGCACGGTGAGCGCCTTCGCGGTCGCCGGGCCGCGCAGCACAACGCCGACCGTGTCGAGCTTCGGCGCTTCGCCGCCGACCTGCCTGACCTCGAGCGGCGCGTTCGCTTCGAAGCGCGCGCCGGAAATCATGATCTCGACGCGGCGGTTCGCGGCGAGGCTGGCCGCGTCCTTGCCGGACTTCAGCGGCTCGTCGGCCCCGTGGCCTTCGACGAGTACGCGCGCCTGCGGCACGTTGAGCGCGGCGGCCAGGTGGTCCGCGACGGCGCGCGCGCGGGCCTTCGACAGCTCGTAGTTGTCGGCGAACACGCGCCGGTTGCGTCCGGAGATCGGCTGCGCGTCGGCGTGCCCCACGGCGCGGATCGTCAGGTCGCGCGCGCCGCGCCATGCGTCGACCAGCGCGCGCAGCGCCTGCACGTCGGCGGGCAGCAGCTCGGTCTTCAGCACGTCGAAGCGCGGCGTGAACGTGAAGCTCGCGCTCGAGTAGCGAGCCGCGCCGCGCGCCAGCGTCGACTCGACCGGCGCGCTGCGCAGGCCGGACTTCGAGGGCGAATCGAACATCACCATCGCGCGCGTCTTGAGCTCGCCCTGGGCGGCCGCGGTCGAGCGCGTATGGAAGCGGAAGGTGCGCACACTGCCCGAAGGCAGCTCGCCGAGGCGCGCGATGACCGAGCCTTCGCCCGCCGTCACGATCTCCTGGCCGGCGCCTTCCACCTGGTCATGCGCATCGGTGGCGGCGACTCCGTCGATCGTCGCGCTGCCTTGGACGTACTCGAAGCCCTCCGGCAGCATGATCATCGTGCGGACATTGCCGGCGCTCACGCCGCCGACGTGCACCACCGCTTCGTGCGACGCCAGGCCCTCACCCTCCGGATCGGGCAGCAGCGAGGAGTTGAATTCGAACGTGACGTCGCCCTTCGACGGCGCCTTCTGGCGCAGCACGAAATCGCTGCGCCACAACGTGCCGGCGCGCAGGTCCGCGAACTGCGAGTAGTCACGGCCGGCGTGGTTCATGCGGTTCGTGCACGGAGCGAGCTCGAGATAGTCGGGCAGCGTGAGCTTGTCCAGCTGCACGACGCGCGTGCCCGGATCCAGGCCTTCGAAGTGGAAGCGGCCTTCCTCGTCCGTCACGCCGTAGCGGCCGTCCTCGAGGTACACCCGCACTCCGGCGACGCCGTTGGCTTCGCGGCCGTCCTCGTCGCAGGCGCCTTCGAACACGCGGCCGACGATGAACGCCTTCTGCGAGAACAGCTCTTCGTTCATGCGCACCAGCGCGCGCGCCTCGTTCGAGCGCACGTTGCCGGGCGCGAGGGCCTGCGCGGTGTTGATGGCATCCTGCATGCCGCGCATCGCCATCGTGAACTCGACCACGTAGCGCAACGTGATCGTCTCGCCGGCGCCGATCACCGGATGTAGATAAGTGAAGGTGCCGCCGTCGGCGCTCAGGGCGGGGTCGGCGATGCGCACGCCGTTGAGCCGCAGCGAGCCCGCGCGCAAGCGCGCGCCGGCCGGCAGGCGGTCGACGATCTGCACCGCGCTGAAAGAGCCCGTCTGGCTCGCATTCTCGAGCGTCAGCGTGTACTGCACGAAGTCGCCGGTGGTGGCGATCTGCTGGCCGGCGCTCTTGCGCAGGATCAGCGTGTCGCCGGCCGGATCGAGCGGCACGTCCACCGCGACCGACGGCGCGGCCGTGACCACGAAGGCCTGGCCGTACGAGCCAGGCTGCAGGCGGAACGGATTGCCCGGCAGCGTCTGCAGGTCGGCGATCGTGCGCTGCGAGGGGAAGGTGAACGCGTTGGGCGCCAGCACTTCGAGGCGGTAGCTGCCGGGCGCGACCAGCGGGAAGCGGAACACGCCCGCCGGCAGGCTGTACTGGGTGCCGCCCTGGTCGGTCACGGGCTGGCCGGTGATCATCTCGCTGGGATAGCGGCTCACGCCGTCGTCGCCGAACACCGCCGCGGCCTGGCCGGTGGTGGCATTGACCAGCCGCACGCGCGCGCCGTTGACCGGCGCGCCCGTCTGGGAATCGAACACGAGACCGAACGGATCCACGAGCGCGTCGGCTTGCGCCGCGTCGCTGCTGTCCGTCGGGTCGACATAGGTGGCATCGAGCTCGGCATTGCGCTCCACCTGGAGCGCGCAATCGCTCGACGCATTGCCCGTGAGGGTCGGGATGTAGCCGACGAACACGCCGGTGTTGGCACCGGTCTCGGAGAGGCGCAGGACTTCGGAATCGCCCGTCGCCGGCGCGGCCACGCGCACGTCGATGGTTTCGACCACCGCGCCATCGCGGTTGCGGTCGAGGTCGACCACGCGCACGAACAGCGGGTCGCCCGCGTGGGCGATACCGGTGTCGAGCATCGGGATCGGCTGCGTCGGGTTGAGCTGGCCGACGCCCTGGGGCGCCGGCGAGGCCAGCGGCACGAACGCGCTGCCCGCGCGGCACTGCGTCGGGCCGGCGGTGAAGGTGCTCTGGCTCGAGGCCTCGTAGCGGGCGAGCTGGATGGTCGCGCGGGACGGCAGCGGATCCACCGCCACCGCCACTTCATTCGAATTCACGGTGCGCGGGCTGCCCGCCGCCACGTACTGCACGCTGCCGACGTTGCGCACCACCGTGCCGGGCGGCGTGACCTGCGCCACGGAAACCGCCGGAGCCATGAGACATGCCGCAAATAACCAGGCACTCGCGAGCCGCGCAATTACGCGGCTCCCAAACGCGCCGAAGGCGGGGTAGCTAGTTGCTACCCCGCCCTCTGCGTGAGAGTACCCAGTTGTGCGGGTGTTGGACTTGGGTCGCCCCTTCGGGCTCCAGGTCCGCGTTCCCGCGGCATTGAACGTCATGACAGCTTCGTACCTACCGTATTTCGATCTATCAGTTGATCGTCACGCGGAAGCGCACGGTCACCGCGTTGCCGGCGCCGGTGTTGACCGTCGCGAGCGCGGGTGAACCGACCGTGAGCACGCCACCGGCGGTGCGGAAGCAGCCGTCGCTGTTCGTATCGCTGCCCGCCTCGGCCTGGCAGAACGTCGTCGTGGCACCCACCTGGATGCTGACGTTGCTCGCGCCGGCGTTGTACGTGGCGTTGGCGAACGTGGTGTTCGTCGGGATCGGATCGGTGATGGTGACCACCGTGGCCGACACCGCACCGGTGTTCGTCAGCGAGATGCCGTACTCGACGACCGCGCCCGGAATCGACTTCGGGTTGGTCGTGTTGTTGAACGGATCACTGATGACCGTGCTCGTCTTGCCCACGGCGAGCGCCGCGGTCTGGACGAAGTACTGGTCATCGGCCGTCTCGGTGGCGTCGCGGCCGGTATCGGCGAACACGACATCGACCACCGTCGGGCTCTCGGCACCCGCGGTCTGCGTGACGGCCGCGAGCGTCGTGGCGACGCGCGTGAGGGCCGTCAGGCGCACGTTGGCGGCCTGGCCGTTGGTCGCCGTCACCGGCGTATCGGAGAGGATGAACACGTAGGCGCAGGCGTCAGCGGCCAGCGACGAGATGTTCACCGCCGTGTCGGTGCCGGCGTTGTAGGCCGGGGTGGGCGACACGCCCGAGCACGCCGCGGTCGACACGAACGTACGAAGGTTCGTCATGTCGAACGCGTCCGTACGCGTGAACAGCGTCGTACCCGTGAGGTTCGCGGCGCTGAGGTTGTAGCCCTGCGGATTGTTGCCGGTGTTGGTGACCTTGAACGTCGTGACGACGTTCGTGGCACCCGCGCCGGTCGTGGTGGCCGCACCGCCGGACTCCGTCACGGTGAGGTCGATCTTGTTGTCCACGAGGAAGGTGGTGTTGGCACCGTTGCCGGCACCCGGGGTCGAGTTGCCCGTGGGCGAGGACTCGATCGGGTTCTGGGCGACGCCGCCGACCTGGAAGTTGACCGTTGCGCGGTTGTCGATCGCCATGTTCGCCGCCGTGCCCGCTGCCAGGGCTTGGCTCGAAATTGCGATCGTTCCGAACGCAACGCAAGCGAGACCGACTCGCTTGAATTGACTGAGGGACGATTTCATGGGTTCTCCTGATTACTCTCTCTAACTAAACGCAAACTAGTTCAGCACCGCGCGGAAGCGCGTGAAGGCGCTGGCGCCGGGCTGCAGCGACGCCTGCAGCACCCAGCGGAAGTGCTTGTATTCCTCGGGACGCGCCTTGCGCGTCGCACCGTTCTCCTCGACCGTGAGCTGCTCGGCGCCGGCGAACGTCTTGCCGTCGATGGAGTACGCGACCTGCGCGCCCGGGCTCAGCACCGAGGCCGGCACGTAGGTCATGTGGGCCGGCACGAAGTTGCTGATCGCAACCTGGTCGGCGGCCTGCTTGCAATTGTTCGTGGCGGTGGTGGTGTAGATCACCTCCGTGCCCGGCACCGCGGTGGTGAGCGGAACCAGCTTGGTGGACTTCTCGCCCTTCGGCGAGATCACCACCTGCTCGACCTCGGCGGTCGACTTCAGCACGATGCAGCCGGTCTCCTGCGCGAACGCGGACGGCGCAAAACCGCCGGCGGCGAGCGCGGCGGCAAACAAGAATTTCGCAATCCCCTTGCTCATGTTCATCTCCTTCAATTGATCGTGACGGCGAACTCGATCGTCTGGGATCCGCTCGCCTGGGTGAGGTTGCCGAGTGCCACGCGCACGCGGGCAGTCGGGGCTGCGAGGTAGTCGCCGGCATCGAGGTCCGCCGCGTCCGTCACCGCGGCGTTGTTGAAGCGCAGCGTGCCGGGTACGTAGGTGGTATTGGCGGGAATGTTGTCGGTGAACACCGCGCTCGCGGCCGAGCCCGAGCCGGTGGCGCTGACGACGACCGTGTAGTTGATGCGCGCGCCCGGAACCGGCCGTGCGCCGCCGAACTGGTCGGCGACCGTCTGCGACTTGACCGCATTCACCGTCACGGCGGACACCAGGTACTGGCCGGTGGCCTCGCTGTCGGCGCCCGAGGTGCCGACCACCGCGTCGGTGCCGTTGAAGCCCTGGCCGGCGAACGTCGTGCCGGGCACGCCCGTGCCGGTGCGCGAGTCGGCCGTCAGGCGCGAAAAGCCGCGGTTGCCGTCGACCACGCCGGCGGGAATGTCGTTGACGACCAGCACCGTGACGAAGGCGTCGGCATTGAGAGCGGGATCGTTCGTACCGACGGCGTACGGCGTATCGCCGGGCGACAGGTCGCCGCTCGCGTCGCTGTCGAAGTAGATAGCGGGTGACGCGGCGGCCGGATCGAACTCGTCGCCGCCGAGCACGCTGCTCATCACGAGGCGGAAGGTTTCGGGACCGTTGCCGGTGTTGGTCACCCGGTACACCAGCTCCTGCTGGGTGGCCGAGCCGGTCACGGTGACCGAGGGAGTCTGCAGCGTGACGACCACGTCGAGGATCTCGGCGACGGTCACGCTGACGGTATTCGAGGTCGTGGTGGTGCTGGTCGCGCCGACGCTGTACGTGACCTCGGCGGTATTGTCGATGCTGGTGCCGGCGGGCACGCCCACGGCCAGCGCCTTGTTAGGCGTGAGGCCGATCGCGAGCGCCAATGCGCCGATTGCTCCCAGTGAACGTAGTGACCGCAAGACTGAAACTCCTGGTAATTCCTAATTGACCGTCGATCGATTCCCGCCATCTGTTGCGGGGCGAGGCGTCAAACCCGTGACATTTGCTCGTCTGGGCGGGTTTTAGGCCCCTCGCTGCGGTGCATAATAGGAATCAGGGGGTTGGGACCACGTGATTACGGTCACGTCGACCCTGTCGCCACTGGGATACGGATCACATATAACGAGTGCAGGACCCGCGGGAGAAGGCGATGCCAGCCAAACGACGAGCCCAAGCCCGGGAAAGTGTGACGGCGGTCAAGCCCGCGATCGCCGAGGCGGCGAACGAAAATACCGCTCAAGACGGGTTCCAGCCGGCCGATAACGCGGGACAGCCCGAGCTCGAACATGCCGCCGCCACCGATGCCGCGGAGCAGATCCTCGGCGCCAACCCACTGCTCGGAATCGACCGCGAAGAGTTGTTAGCCGCGGGCAAACGGCTGCTGCGGCTCATGACTCTCAAGCCACAGGTGCTCATCGAGGAGAACCTCGCGTTCGCTCGCGAGCTGCTGGCCATCGCGATGGGCAACTCGAAGATCGCGGCCGACCCGCGCGACCGCCGCTTCAGCCACGCCGTGTGGCAGAAGAGCGGCTACTACAAGCGGCTCATGCAGGGCTTCATCGCGTGGCGCGACATGCTGAACCGCGTGCTCGACCGCGCCGACACCAACACCGACGACCGCGAGCGCGCGCGCTTCGTGCTGCAGCTGTTCACCGAGACGTTCGCGCCCACGAATTCGCTGCTCGGCAATCCCGGCGCCCTGCAGCGCCTGACGGAGACCCGCGGCAAGAGCCTGCTGTACGGAATGCAGAATTTCGTCGACGACCTCACCAACAACTTCGGCATGCCGCGGCAGGTGGACGAGCGCAAGTTCCAGGTCGGCAAGAACCTCGCGACGACGCCCGGCGCGGTGGTGTATCGCGGCGACTCCTTCGAGCTCATCCAATACAGCGCTCAGACGTCCCGGGTGCACAAGCGCCCGCTGCTCATCGTGCCGCCGCAGATCAACAAGTTCTACGCCACGGACCTGTCACCCGGACGCAGCTTCGCCGAGTACGCCGTGCAGCAGGGCGTGCAGACGTTCTGCATCAGCTGGCGCAATCCCACCGCCGCGCAGCGCGACTGGAACATGGAAACCTACCTGGCGGCCTGCAAGCAGGCGATCACGGTGGCCTGCGACATCACCGGCGCCGACCGCGTCAATGCCATGGCTGCCTGCGCCGGCGGCTTCACGCTGGCGACGCTGCTCGGCCACCTCGCGGCGAAAGGCGAGGAGCGCGTGGCGAGCGCCACGCTGCTCGTGACGGTGCTCGACACCTCCGCGCAGACGCTGCTGGGCCAGTTCGCGTCGCGCTCCGGCGTCGCCGCGACCATCGAGAAGTCACGCCGCGCCGGCGTGCTCGAGGGCAGCGAGATGGCGCGCGTATTCGCCTGGCTGCGTCCCAACGACCTCGTGTGGCTGTTCGTCGCCAACAACTGGGTGATGGGCAACCGCCCGCCCGCGTTCGACATCCTCTATTGGAATTCGGACACCACCCGGCTGCCGGCGGAGTTCCACGCCGACCTGCTGCGCATGTTCATGGACAATCCGCTCAAGTCCCCGGCGAAGATCGAGGTGCTCGGCACGCCGATCGACATGTCGAAGGTGAAGGTCCCGGCATACGTCGTCGCCGGCGTCACTGACCACATCACGCCCTGGCAGGCCTGCTATCAATCGAAGAACATCCTGCGCGGCAAGATCGATTTCGTACTCTCGTCGAGCGGCCACATCCAGAGCATCGTGAATCCACCCACCAATCCCAAGGCGAAGTATTTCCTGAACACGGCCACGCCCGACGATGCGGAAACCTGGCTGGCGGGCGCGCAGGAGCATGCCGGCAGCTGGTGGACGCACTGGAGCGAGTGGTACCGGCAGCACGGCGGCGGCGAAGTGGATGCGCCGCAAGCTCCCGGCAACGCGCAGTTTCCCGCCGGGGATCCGGCGCCGGGGCGGTACGTCCACCAGAGATGACCACGCCGCACGTCGAGTATGTCGAGGTCGATGGCATCAACCTGAGAGTCGCGAGCCAGCGCGGCAGCGGGATGCCGCTGCTGCTGTTCAATGGCATCGGCGCGAACCTCGAGCTGTGCTTTCCGTTCATGGAAGCCCTGCCCGGCAAGGAAATCGTGATCTTCGACGTGCCGGGTATCGGGCGCTCGGAGATGAGCTGGCGGCCGCGCCGCTTCTCGGGCCTCGCGCGCCTCGCGAACAAACTACTCGACCGCCTCGGATACCCGAAGGTGGATGTCATCGGGGTCTCGTGGGGCGGCGCGCTGGCGCAGCAGTTCGCGCGCCAATACCCGGAGCGCTGCCGCCGGCTGATCCTCGCCGCCACCTCGCCGGGCGCCATCATGGTGCCGGGCCGTCCCTCCGCACTGTCGAAGATGATGACGCCGCGCCGTTATCTCTCACCCACCTACATGCAGAAGGCCGCCGGCGACATCTACGGCGGCGAGGCCCGGCGCGATCCGAAGCTCATGGCGGCGCATACCTCGCGGATCATTCCGCCGCAGTTCATGGGATACGTCTACCAATTGCTGGCGGGCATGGGCTGGACCAGCATCCACTGGCTGCACAAGATCCGGCAGCCCACGCTGGTAATGGCCGGCGCCGAGGACCCGCTGGTGCCGCCGGTGAATGCGCGCATCATCGCGCTGCTCATTCCCCACAACCGTCTCTTCATCGTCCCCGGCGGCGGACACCTCTTCATGCTCCATTCGCTCGACCAGGTGGTGCCGGTCGTGCGCTCGTTCCTGGATTCCGAGACTCCGCTCGCAGCCTGAGCCGGAAGGCTTGACATTGCACTGCAGCAACGTATGATGCGACGCATCATTGCTGCTTAGCAGCACAGGAGAACTCATGAATTTACAGGAAAAATTGCTCGAAACCACTGCGGACCTGCGCTCCCGCGCCCTCTCTTTCGCCAATGCCGCGCTGCCCCGTGCCCGGGCCCGCCTGACGGCCCGCGTGGGTGTCCTCAAGCAGTCGCTGGCGACGCTGTCCGTGGCCGGGCGCGAGCTCAACAAGGTCGCCCGCGTCCACACGGCGCGCTTCGTGAAAGAGAACGCGGCCATCGCCACCAAGGCCAGCCGTGACGTCTCCGCGCTCGCGCGCACGACGTACGCCACGCTGACGAAGGCCGAAGCCGCTGCAAAGGCGCGCAAGCCCCGCGCCACGCGCAAGCGCGCCGGCACGAAGGCCGCCAAGGCGCATTGATCGGTCTCCCGTCGCGGTCACGGGTCCCCCTCGTGCCCGCGACACCGGTGCGCCCCGCTTGGGGCGCACTTTTTTTTGCGCGTGTTAGCGATAACAGCTTTCGCGCCGCGCGGGTTCGTTTCATCGCTATACTTCTTTGTCTCGCCCTGGGACAGGCGGACAATCGAAGGACTTGTTAATGGCCACAGCGCCCCAGTTCGCCACGCTCTCCTCTGTTTCTCCCGCGGTCGCCGACTGGGTCGAATCCGTCCGCCAGCTCACCACCCCGGATCGCATTCACTGGTGCGACGGCTCGGCCGCCGAACTCGCCCAGCTCAAGCAGGGGCTGGAGCGCAGCGGCGAGCTCAAGCAGCTCAACCCAACTACCTTCCCGAACTGCCACCTCGCCTACTCGCATCCTTCCGACGTGGCGCGGGTCGAGCACCTGACGTTCATCTGCACGCGCAACCGCGAGGACGCCGGCCCTAACAATCACTGGATGGACCCGGCCGAGGCGCACGCCAAGATGCGGGAGCTGTTCAAGGGCTGCATGCAGGGCCGCACGCTCTACGTGGTGCCCTACTGCATGGGACCCATCGACTCGCCTTATTCGCGCTGCGGCGTGGAGATCACCGACAGCGCCTACGTCGTGATCAACATGTCGATCATGACGCGCATGGGGCGCCCGGCGCTCGAGCGCATCGCGCGCGACCGCAAGTTCGTGAAGGGCTTGCATTCCACCGGCGAGCTCGACCCGAACCGCCGCTTCATCATGCATTTTCCCGAGGAGCTCGCGATCGAGAGCTATGGCTCCGGTTATGGCGGCAACGCGCTGCTCGGCAAGAAGTGCCATGCGCTGCGCATCGCCAGCTGGCAGGCGCGCGACGAAGGCTGGCTCGCCGAGCACATGCTCATCGTCGGCATCGAAAACCCGCACGGCGAAACGCACTACATCGCGGCCGCGTTTCCGTCGGCCTGCGGCAAGACCAACCTCGCCATGCTCATTCCGCCGGACTCCATGCCGGGCTGGAAGATCTGGACCGTCGGCGACGACATCGCCTGGCTGCATCCCGGCCCCGACGGACGGCTGTATGCCATCAATCCCGAGGCCGGCTATTTCGGCGTGGTGCCCGGCACCAACCGCGCCACCAACCGCAACGCCTTCGACATGATCCACCGCGACACGTTGTTCACCAACGTCGCGCTGACCGCGGACAACGAGCCGTGGTGGGAAGGCCGCAAGCTCAACACGCCCGTGCTCGACTGGCAGGGCCGGCCTTTCGACGCGGCGAGCGGCGGCGTCTCGGCGCACCCGAATTCGCGCTTCACGGTTTCCGCGAAGAACAATCCTATCTACTCACCGCGCTCGGAAGATCCCAACGGCGTGCCGATCTCGGCCATCGTGTTCGGCGGCCGGCGCCGCGAAGTCGCGCCGCTGTTGTACGAGGCGCGCACCTGGCAGCACGGAGTGCTGGTCGGCGCGTCGGTCGCCTCCGAGACCACGGCCGCCGCCACCGGCGCGGTCGGCGTCGTGCGCCGCGATCCGATGGCGATGAAGCCGTTCGCGGGCTACAACTTCGGCGACTACTGGCGGCACTGGCTCGCAGTGGGTGGCAGGCTCGCGCAGCCGCCCAAGCTGTTCCACGTCAACTGGTTCCGCCGCGATGCGGCCGGGAAATTCCTGTGGCCCGGGTTCGGCGACAACCTGCGCGTCATGGAGTGGATCATCAAGCGCTGCACCGGAAAGATCGGCGCGCAGGATTCGCCCATCGGCTACCTGCCGAATCCCGGCGACCTCAACCTGCAGGGCGCGAACGTCAGCGATGCGACCTTGAAGGAACTGCTCGCGGTGCAACCGGAAGCCTGGCGCGGCGAAGCCGCGGAAATGCGCGAGTACCTCAAGGAATTCGGTGCCCGCACTCCCCCGCAGATGGCGGCCGAGCTCGACGAGATCGAGAAACGATTGGGTTAGAGCTCGAGGTGGTGCCTGGTCGGGATTCTCGGGATTCGCT